>DASSCX010000074.1:0-5601 GCA_035697425.1 Pyrinomonadaceae bacterium
GCCAAGCTCGCAAAGAATACTAAACTCGCAAAGAATACTAAATTAGACCTTCTAAGCGGATAAGATCTTTTTGCTCTTACACTTTCTTTGCGTCTTAGCCACTCTGCGTCCTTGCGATTAGCTTTGAGCCCCCTGCTATTCTTTTTTAGCGGCCAGTTTCTTTGCCGGCCTGCCACTGCCGGTATCAAACTCCACCGGAGCGGGATAACCCTTACCACTCAGTGCGGCAATTTCCAACACAACCTGTTTCTGCTTTCTGCTGATTGGCTTGCGAGATGTTTTCGGCTTCTTTTCCCCCGCGTTGGCCACCGCTGAATTCTCATTGCTGTTGGTGGAAATCGCCGGACTCGCATTCGCATTAGCTGCTTTGGGAACCTGTTTCTGCGGGCGCGACGACATCGCGTTCAACGCTTCCAGGATCTGATCGCGTTCCTCCGCACTAAAATCTTCAAACTGAACGTTGTTCTTGGCTAGCGTCAGTCGCAAGTTCTCTTCCGTGTTCGTGTTTTGATCGTAAACATCCTTATAGATGTATAGCTTGCCATCTTCCACGACGATCGTTTCATAACGCAGTTCAACCAGCACCGGAGCGTCGAGTTTGAGTGAGCGCGTCTTGGTCGGGTCCTTGAGATATCCAGCGATCGTTTGATCGGTGACTTCTTTGCCAACCGCAGCCGCGAGCATCTTGGCGAAGTCTTTAACCTGCATATTGGTCAAGCCAACACAACCGTGTGAAGCAAAGGTGCCGATCTTAGCCAGGGGCTTGCCGCCGTGAATGAGTGAAGGCATGCCGATCGGAATCTTGATCGGCCCGAGCGGATTCAACGGACTTCCCGCCGGCACCTTCTCGCCGACCGCGATGTTTTTCATTTTCGCCACCCAGGGCTCATCCGGTGGAGTCCAGGTCGGGTTAAAGATGATCGTTTGCGCTTTCCGTAGTCCTGTCGGCAGAGGAAATTGCGGATAGCCAATGCCGACCTTGTACGACTTGATTAGCTTGCCATCCTGAAAGACATCCATGCGGTAAGCGGGAATGTTAACAACCACGCGCGTGTCTTCAGGGACCGCATTGGGACCCGGCAGCATGGTCTCTGTCGGCTTTCCGGCTTCGTCTGTTTCGCTCCCTTTCAGCCAGCGCTCACGCGCGAGACTCAGGAGCGCTTCGGTTTGTTGCGTGCCGACCACGCTCTGGATTGCCTCGTTAGCGCGATCGCGCGCTTCTGCCGCGGCGCCTTCCTGAGGTTCGGTACTGGTCTGCTGCAGACGTGTTATTTCATCAGCAGCGGCTTTGCGCAAAGCTGCAATCTGGTCCTCAGTTAATTTAAGTTTGGATTTAAGCTCGCCCTTAAAGCTTTCGTCAGCAAGTAGGGCATCGAGCACCGGGAGGGTAACAGGAACTGAAACCGCCTCGGCCACAACTACAGGCGCAGGCGACGCGGCTGTGGCTGGGGTCGGACTGCTAACTACAACTGAATTGGTGTTAGTCGGCGATTGGGTTACGCAGGAGATAGCGACCAGTGATAACCCCAACGCCAGGCTTAAATAAGGAAGTCGTTTGTTCATAGCTCCTCAATCTTCTTAACGATCGTTTTGTTCGCGCATTTCATTCGCAATTCCGTTTCCACACAAGTTTCAGTGTGTTTCGTGTGATTTAGGGGATAGTTTCTTTATTGTTTGTTCTAAAAACGATCCCCGAACCAGCACGAACTGACACAAAAGAAGACTCTCGGGACGCGGCTACTTACGCAAAAGCGGATAGGGATTGATATTGGTTCCTTCCCAGTAACGCTTGGGATCGCTCACTATCATGATCGAGAAATGCAGATGGTAATTTTCGGCGCCCGCGTTTCCGGTGTCGCCCACGTAGCCAATCGTCTCGCCCTGCCACACAGTTTTGCCAACGACTAACCCCTCGGCGTAACGCTGGAGGTGTGCGTAATAGAAAATTAGTTTTTTGTCTTTGCTGGCCTGGTAAATCGTTGTGCCTCCCCGTTCACTTTCAAAAAGCTTGATGATCTCACCCTCAGCGGTGGCGATTACGGGCGTTCCTGCTGGAGCAGGAATGTCGATCGCGTCGTGAACACGACCTTCTGAACGAGCATCCTTAAACGTATCCTGAAGCTGTTCGGCTTTCACACCTTTCACCGGCACGGCTAAGTTCAACCTGCCTACGTAACTAGGATCAAGAGTCACAACGAGAGAGCTTGGCGTAGGTGAAGGTTGGTTTTCAGGTAACTCGTCAGGTGTGGCCAGCGCCGTTGCTGATGCAGGATTTTCAGGCTGCGGGGGAGTTGGTGCCGTCACCACAACTGGAGTTACAGCAGGTTTGACGTCCCTTGCTGGCAGAGTTCCCGCGTTCCCGCCGTAGCCAAAGCGATTTTGCACAAGCCAGACCCCAGTTATTGTTGCGGTTAACCCGCCCACGATTAGCAGTAAAACCCGAACGCGAGCCGACTTGATCATGAGTGTGGCATCCGGCGCCTCTCTAAGCATTCCTCTGAATTCCCAGGGGCAACAGCGGTCTTGGTTCTGTTCCGCCAAAAAACCAACTCGCACCCACGCGCAGGCGATGATGCCAGGTCGGCAAACGCGACGTGTACATCGCGAACCGTGCCTGACGCGCGATTGGTCCGCCAAAGGCTTTCCCCCCGGCTAGAACCGCAGCCCTTTCTGTGCCGAGGCTCATCGCCTCGCCTAACTCTTCGAAATGCTTGCTCTGAAGTTTCTCGCCTTTGATTAGTGCGGAAACATTTCGCGCCGCAAGGCTGGCTTGTTGAAATGCAAGTTGGGCCGTACCGGCAAGGGTCGGAGTCGCGTCTTCGTAGTAAGCGATGTCGCCCAGCGCGAATACGTTTTCATGGCCCTGAATCTGTAGCGTTGGATCCACCAGTATCAAGCCGCGTCTGGTTTTGGGAACGTTAAGTCCTTCTACCAAAGGACTGACCTTGACGCCGCCAGCCCAAACCACGGCAGCAGTCTCAATCTCGGTCTCGGTGCCGCCATGTGAGAAGGTGAGAGTCTTTTCCGTGAGTCGCACTACTTGCGTCAATGTGTGCACTTCAACTCTGGATTCCGCCAAAGCCTCAGTTACAAATCCCCGAATCTGGTCACCCATTCCGGGAATAACTTTGTCACCCATCTCGATGACGAGCACGCGCGGCTCGCCTGTTAGGGCGCGACGCTCAAAGGCATCGCGGAGGAGGTCAGCCATCTTCGTCGAGAGCTCGACGCCACTGGCGCCGGCGCCGACGACGGCAAACGTCAGAGCGCGACGCGTATCCTGAGGCGGCAGGTTTGGCGCAACGTGATCGAGTGCATCCACCATGCGTTGTCGCAGCAGGTCGGCGTGCGCAATCTTGCGAAAGGGAATTGCGAACTGCTTCGCGCCTTCTACTCCCGCGTAATTAGTAACGCCGCCGACTCCGAGGACGAGAATGTCATACGACAACTGTTCGCCGTGCTTGTCGACGCTTACTTGCCGTTTCGGCAGATCGATCTCAGACACCTCGCCTTGGATGAACTTAATCCGCTCATCGAGTATCTCTTTGTACTTGGGAGCGATGTGCCAATCCTCAACTTCGCCGCTGAGGTACTCGTAAAGCATCGGTGTGAAGAGAAAATGATCTTCATCGCTGACCAGGGTAATTTGAGCTTCCCCGGCCAGTTCGAGCGCGGTAAATAGACCGCCAATTCCACCGCCGATGATCACAACTCGTGTTTGTGACGTCGTCATGTATCTTCCTTGGGTTTTCAGTTTTGGGGCCCGATGGTAGCAAATGGGATAGGGACAGGAGAAACCACCCTGATTTTCGCGCTGGGCGCTCATTGAGGGCGAGACGCCCGCGACCCGGCCAAAGGACGCCCGCGATGCGAAGCTGAACGCCGGTCGATCCGACCCGAATGTGCTGCAAAACACCCCGGCTGGACAGTTTCAGAAGCCGCGTGTTAGATTGAACCGCTTTTTAAGTTTAGCGGTTGCCGTCTTTAGACGGAGTTACTGCTGCCGAGGAGGATCATTTTACGCAGTGTCGTTAGCAAAAGAGACGAAAGCACAGATTTTAACGGATTTCCGGACCCACGAGGCCGATACCGGCTCACCCCAGGTTCAAGTAGCTTTGCTGAGCAAGCGAATCAACGAACTCACTGAGCATTTCAAGACCCACAAAAAAGACAATCATTCGCGGCGCGGCCTGCTTAAAATGGTCTCACAGCGCCGCAGCATGCTTGATTATTTGAAACGCACAGATATTGAACGTTACCACGAGGTAGTGAGTCGTCTGGGCCTGCGTCGTTAAGACAAGTTTAGTTTTACAGCACGAGAGATCTTCGAATCTCGGATTTAGACTCTACGTCGATCGAAGAACTTGCGGGGTGCCGAACGTGACGGCGAGACTCCCAGCAGGTAGACGTGGTTAGCCTACGAGTTTTCCATCAAAGGCGGCATGAGCTTCACGGTTAGGCTCGTGCCGCCTTTACTGTTATTGCAGCTTGAGCTGCCGGATCACGTTAACCGGGAAGCCAGGTGAAGTTTTAACCTTACAAACGCGAGGCGGATGAGACGCCCGCGGGCCTGAAATTCAGGCGCTTATCGTCCCGAAGGAGACAAAGACATGCCAGTTAAGAAGTACCTCAAAGAATCGATCAAACTTGGTGATAAGGAGTTGACGGTTGAAACCGGCCGCGTTGCCAAACAGGCTGACGGCTCCGTCGTAATTCGTTACGGCGACACGATGTTGTTAGTCGCCGCCGTCAGTGCCACCACGCCCAGGGAGGGCGTCGATTTCTTTCCGCTCACGGTTGAGTACCGTGAATCACAGTTTGCCGCCGGCCGGATTCCCGGCAACTACTTTCGCCGCGAAGGTCGTCCCAACGAAAAAGAAGTACTCACCTGCCGTTTGATTGATCGACCTTGTCGCCCCTTGTTTGCCGAAGGGTATCGCAACGAAACCCAGGTAATCGCCACTGTTATCTCGGCCGACACGGAAAATAATCCCGACGTAATTGCCATAACCGGGGCGTCGTGCGCTTTGTTCCTTTCGGACATTCCCTTTATGAACCCGATTGCCGGTGTGCGCGTTGGGCTCATTGATGGCCGTTACATTATCAATCCCAGCTACGACGAAGTGCGCGAGTCGCGCCTCAATCTGATTGTGGCCGGTACCGAAGAAGCCATTGTCATGGTTGAAGCGGGCGCGTCCGAAGTCTCTGAAGAAATCATGGTTGAAGCGCTGATGCTGGCGCACAAAGAGATCAATCGTCTGTGCCGCTGGCAAAATGAGCTCTATAAAGCGCTCTCGATCCAGAAGCGTGAGGTTGCTGCTCCGATTCTTAACGAAGAGATGTTGGAAGAGATCAAGCGTAACTACAGCGGCCGACTGCGCGAAGCTCTCGATACCACTAACAAGGAAAAGCGGGACAGCTATGCTGCGGTTGACGATTTAAAGAAAGAAGTGGTCGACGCATATCCCGCCGATTTGCCGGAGCAACGGATGATGGCGAAAGCGATCTTCGATCATTTGAAGGAATCGATTTTCCGCGAAGACATTCTCGACAAACGCCGCCGCCCGGATGGCCGTCGCTTCTCAGAAATTCGCCCGATCA
>DASSCX010000075.1:0-8903 GCA_035697425.1 Pyrinomonadaceae bacterium
ATCATCATCAACTTCGAACATCTAATACCCGATGCTAAGCGGCTTTAGGTGTGGAACTGACTCATGAGTTGGCAAGTAACCCTAATATTAATCCTAATTAGCACAACCCTGGCGCCCCGGACTGCCCTTCACGTAAACAACGATGGTGTCGACAACTCCGCACTACTCGAAGTTGGAAGCGCACCCCCAAACACTTTATCAAGCAAGAGTGTTCCCGCACTTAAGATCGTTTCCTACAACATACGCTGGCGTAGTGGGGATCAGCTTCAGGAAATCATTCAACTATTAAAAACCGACAGTGAAATAGGTGGTGCGGCAATTCTTGGCTTGCAGGAAGTCGATCGAAATAAAAAGCGCACGGCAAATACAAACACCGCAAAGCTAATGGCGGAACAGTTGGGAAAACACTACGCCTGGGCCGCACCCCCAATCGCAAAGGCAGGTGAAGAGGAAGAAACGGGTGTAGCGATATTAAGTAGTTACCCACTCACTGACGTGCATCGCATCGTGCTTCCAAACCCCGGACCTGGCGGCCGGCGGCGCGTGGCGGTGGGAGCGACAGCCCTGATTGCCGGCAGGCCGCTACGTGTCTACTCGATTCATGCGGAAACGAGAATCTCCGTTGCTAAGAAGTTGGATCAGTTTGATAGTGTATTTCAGGATCTATCTCGCTATCCGCTAGACATGCCCGCCATTGTGCTTGGCGATTTCAACACCTGGGAACCTGCCTCCCTTGAGAAGACCACAAGGCTCTTTCTGAAGCGAAACTTCGCAACGCCCTTTCCGAATGATCGGGAGACATTTCTGCGAAGAATTCTCGGTGTACCCTTTAGTTTGAAGCTTGACTGGATCTGGTTACGTGGTTTGCGGGCAACTGGCTATGGAATTGGTGAAAAAATTTGCGTATCTGACCATTGGCCACTCTGGACGACCTTAGAGATGCCCTCGCAAGAGTCGTCGAAGGGACAAGTTCATCCTGTGGTACAGTAGTCACGTTTCTCGAGCAGTCTCAGCCCAGAAAAATCGGAGAGTATAGATGAGGTGTGGACACTGCGGCCGGCGCACGTCCTGGATGAGGGCAAGATGTCCAACCTGCAAGGCAAAGCTCATTCAGTGGTATATCATCGCGGGGGTGCTGATCATCCTTGCCTGCTACGGCAGCTACATTTTGCTGGAGAGTTTCTTGACGCGCACCTGACCGATAGCCAAAGCAATTGAAATTGAAGGCGGTGAACCTCGCCCCAGGGGTCTCACCGCCTTCTCGCGTGTGGTGCTGCAAAATCGGGAAGACTAATTAGCGCACTCGCACGACGATACTGTTACTCGTCAACGCATTCCCCGTGGCTCTTTGCAATTCCGCAAACGCTTTATTCAAATCCGTCTGCGCCCGCAGTTCGTTACCGCGCGCTACAGTTAAGGCAGTTTGCCGGTCAAGCACCAAAAATACTGTCGACTGTCCCGCATCCAGTTTCCTTTGCTCACTAGCATACTGCTGTTCGCTGGCCTCGCGAGCCACACTCGCGGCCCGCAAGCGCGCGGAGGCACTGCGAACTACCTGCAAAGCATTGCGCACATCGACTTGAATTGATTGCTCGAGCTGCTGCCGCTGCGTAAAAATCTTTTGACCCTCCACCAGCGAGCGACCCAATTGGGCCTCCGCCGTGCGATTGCGCAACGGCAAATTGATTTGCACACCAACTCGGAAGTTGTGATAGCGATTGCTGAACAAATTTTGAATTGACTGCGCGTATCCGCCGATTAGTTCCGGCGCTAACGACTGAGCCGGGGGATCAGATAACGGCAGCAAACCACTGTTGACGGAGAGCAAATTGACCCGGTCGCGTAGTTCCTGGGACGACGAGGTGAAGGGATTGAGACCGCCGCTGATCGATCCCGCCAAACCGACAACACCGTAGCTCCCAACCAAATCAATCTGCGGCTTGGTTTGTTCTCGATAGTATTTCTGATCGATCTGATTCACTTCGCTGATGAGGTTTGACTGCTGCAACTCCGGACGATTTTCCAACGCCGCCCGCAATGCTTCCTCTAGCGAAACCGCCGGTGGCGGCGCCAGCTCCACGTCATCAGTCGGAATCAGGGAAACACTCCAAATCTCCGCTTGCCGATCCACCGCAATTAGGTTCTTGAGATTGTTTTCACTGCGCGACACTTCCTCGAGCGCGGTGAACAAGCTCTGTTCGAACCCTGCTACCTGCGCTTCGGCAGCCACCACGTCAATTGGCGCGAGCGCACCCTCAACAACCAAACGCTTGTTGTGCTCCAGTTGGGCTCGCGCATCACGCACTGCGTCGCGCTGAATCTGTAAGTTGCGCAGACCAAATACGAGGTCCCAGTAGGCACGCTGCACACTCGTGATTGTTTCGATTGCGCGTTGGCGAAACTGCGCGTCAGAAAGTGAAAGATTCTTCTTGGCAATCTCGATCAAGCGGCGATTGTTATCAAACTTCAGTCCGCGAACTAGCGGCTGGGCATAGGTAAAGGTCAACGACGATGGATATTGCGGATTCAGCGCGGCAAACAAACTGTTGGTCGTTAGCCGGATCGAGGAAAATTCCAGACGATAGTTGCCGCCGAACTTGGGCGTTAGTCCTTCAAAACGCGCGTTCGCAGTGTAGTCGTTTTGAACTACTGACGCGTTCGAACCGCCACCGCTCAGAAAACTTGAAATAGGACTCTCGATGCGTTCGAAGTAAGAAGAGGAACTGAAGCGCGGGTCATATGCGCCGCTGGATCCAAGTAGATCAAACTCCGCTATCTTTACGTTGTCGCGAGCGAGCTCAATGTCTTTGTTGTTCTCAAGGGCAAGAGCTAAGGCTTCGCGCAGGGAAAGCGGCCGTTGGCGATCCAATTCCACACCAACACGGCCGAGTTCTGGTAAAGGCTTTTGTTCCGGATGGAAATCCGGAGCAATTGGCGGAACGGTTAAGCCTCGCTCAACCTGCGGCGAAGGCGCCGGAACAACAGGCTCCTGCGCGTTCGCGTTCACGCCCACTGTGGCCAATATCAAAATTGAGACTGCAAAGATTCGTTGCATTACTTTTAGTTCCTATTGCTTGCCCATCAATCCCAGCGATCCGAGGAGGGAGGCCGTCGCGCTCGCAGTTTTGCGCCGGACCCAGGCAAAGGCGCCGGTGGTTCCACTGCCGATCTGTGACCAAATCCGGTTACGCGCCAGATCATCGAAAAGTGAATAGAAGACGGGTACTGCCAGAAGGGTCAACAACAGGCAAAGCGATTGACCGCCAACTACGAGCACGCCGATCGAGCGATTCGTTCCCGAACCTGGACCACTGGAAATTGTCAGCGGCAACATGCCTGCGACGAGGGCAATCGTCGTCATCAAAATCGGGCGTAAGCGCTCGCGATTCGCGCGCACAATCGCTTCCGCCCGTTCCATACCCTGGGCGCGTAGCTGATTGGTATGATCGATTTGCAGAATTGCGTTCTTCTTAACCACACCAAAGAGCAGCAGCAACCCTAATCCGGAAAAGATGTTCACCGTCTGGCCCGTAACCAACAGCGAGACGATGCCGAACGGAATCGCGAGGGGCAGCGTTAGGAGAATCGTGATTGGGTGCACAAATGATTCAAACTGCGCCGCCAGCACCATGTACATGAAGACAAACGAAAGCGTGAACGCGAGCATGAAGTAGTAGCCGGTACGCCCCAGCTCTTTCGAACGCCCGGCCAACCCTGTCTTGTAAGCGCCATCGATTTTTATCTCTTTGGCAAAGTCGTTCATCTTTTGAATCACCGCAGCCTGCGAGCCGCCCGGCTTAACATTACCGAGCATCATTACCTGACGTTGGCGATTCAACCGATCGATCGCTGAGGGACCGGTGCCTTCTTCTACGCGCACTAAATTGTCGAGGCTCACCCAGCCGATCTTCGAAGACGAAACGATCATTCGTTTCAGTCCTTCCACACTCGCGCGATATTCACCAGTCGCGCGCACCCGCACGTTGTATTGATCAGTCCCGACGTTGAAAGTGGAAACCTTTTGCCCGGCAACTAGCGTGTTGAGCGCCTGGGCGATATCTCCAACACGGACCCCGAGATCAGCAGCGCGCGGACGATCGATGACAACTCGCAACTCCGGCTTGCCGGTAACCAGGGTCGAGTCCACGTCAACAAGGTCGGGAATCGTCTTCATGCGCACGAGCAACTCGTCCGAGTACTTGATCAGTTTGTCCAGATCGGGACCGCCAATCACATATTGCAAGTCGGCATTACGAAAACCGCCGCCGGAAATTACTGCTACCGGTTGCACACTCGTGCGCAATTGACCGGGAAATTCCTTGAGATACTTGCCGAGAATCTCCGATCGTGCCCGCAACATCAGATCGCTTTGTGTAACCGTGCGTTCTTCAATTGGCTGCAACTTCACATAAATCGTGGCGACGTTAACGAGCTCCTGTTGCCCGCCGCCAATCGTAGTCAGCGTATCAGTGACGCCGGGGAGCCGTCGCAGATCGGCCGAAACACGCTCTGCGAGTGCTGAGGTAGCAGCGAGCGTAAATCCTTCCGGGGCCCGCACGTTGATCTCGAACTGCGATTGGTCGTCAACCGGCAGGAAGTTCTTTCCCACAAACATGAAGAGGGGCACAATGCTGACCACTACCAGCAAACAGGCAATGACAATTACCCAGCGATGGCCCATCGACCACTTCAGCATTCGCGTATAGAAGCGATCGATCGGCTGATAAAAGCGCGAATGCTTGGAATCGTGTTTCTCCGCCTTGTCATCAGGCGAGTGTTCGGCGTTCTTGCTGCGTTTGATCAGCCGCGCCGAAAGCATCGGCGTCAGCGTAAAGGAAACTAGCAGCGAAACAGCAATCGCAAACGATGACGTGAAGCCAAACGACGACATGAAGCGTCCGGAGATGCCGCCCATGAAACCCACCGGCACAAATACGGCGAGCAGCGAGAGCGTTGTGGCCATTACCGCCAAACCGATTTCTTTGGTGCCTTCGATTGCCGCCTGGAAGGGCGGCATGTTTTTCTCTTCAATGAAGCGAAAAATGTTTTCAAGGACGACGATGGCGTCGTCAATCACTATGCCGACCATCAGGGTCAGGGCCAGCATCGTGATCTGATTTAGGGTGAATCCCATCGCCGCCATCAAACCAAAAGTGGCAACCAGCGACGTGGGAATCGCCAGGGCGGCGATCAAAGTTGAGCGGAAACTCCAAAGAAAGATGAAAACGACGATGGCCGCCAGGATACTGCCTTCAATCAGGTGCTTTTGAATGGATTCGATGGACGCTTTGATAAAGATCGATTGGTCGCCCACGACCTGCGTCTTGAAACCCGCGGGCAGCGTCGGTTCAATCTCTCGCAGACGTTCCTTTACCGCGTCGGCTACGGCAACGGTGTTTTGCCCGGATTGTTTGGAAACAACCAGAGTGACAGCCGGCTGCCCGTTAAGCCGCGCTTCGGTGCGCGCTTCTTCTGCCCCGTCTTCGGCATAACCAATGTCGCTGAGTTTGACTGAGTAAGTGCCGCGATTCGCCACCACCAGATTGTTGAACTCGGCGGTATCGACAATCCGGCCCATCGTGCGCACGGTCAGCTCACGAGTACCTTCGTCAACGCGACCGCCGGGCACTTCCATGTTTTGCGTGCGGACGGCGTTGGCGACTTCAGCCACCGTGACGTTGTAAGCCCGCAGTTTGTCCGGATCCACCCAAACCTGAATCTCACGCTGGCGGCCGCCGATAATCTGTACCTGACCGACGCCGTTGATTGACTCAATTTGCTGCTTAATCTTTTTGTCAGCGACGTCCGTCACTTCACGCAAAGAACGAGGCGCCGAGACTGCGATGCGCACCACAGGGGCCGCATCTGTGTCGAGCTTTTGCACAATTGGCTGTTCTGCTGTGACTGGAAGATCGTTCGCAATCAGCTCGATCTTGTTGCGCACTTCCTGGGCGGCGATGTCGGGATTCTTCTCGAGAAGGAAGGTAATGAAGACTTGGGAGACTCCTTCCACGGAAGTGGAACGAAGTTCGTCGATGCCGCTGATGGTGTTGACCGCACCTTCAACTTTGTCAGTGATCTCGGTTTCGATTTCCTGCGGAGAAGCTCCGGGATTGATTACGGTGACGGTGATGGTAGGCAGGTCGATCTTCGGAAACAGATCGACGCCGAGCGACTTATAAGAAAACAAGCCGACCACGGTCAGACTCAGAATCAGCATGGTGGCGAACACCGGCCGTCTGACACAAATTTCAGCTAGCTTTTGCATACGCTTCGCGGTTCCGAGTTCCGCGTTTCCAGTTCCAAGTTCGCTCTCGAAACTTGGAACTCGAAACTCGAAACTTTACTGTTTTACCGCCACTCCATCACTCAATTGATCAACGTTGCTGGTTGCGACTTGCTCATCGGCGGCGACGCCGCCTTTAACTTCGACAAGGTCGCTTTCACTCTGTCCTAACTGGACCAGGCGCTGCTGCGCGCGCCCGTCCTTGATCACAAAAACATGACTGACCCCCGACTCGGTCCGCACTGCTCGCGCGGGCACTAATACCGCAGGTTCCGCACGTTGTTGCAGAATGCGCACCGAAGCAAACTGCCCCGGCTTCAACACGCCACTGCTGTTTTCAACTTCCGCTTCGACGGTCAGCGTGCGCGAGGTCGAAGAAACATTCGGCGAGATTCTCGCAATGCGTCCGCTGAAATTCTTGTCCGGCCAGGCGCTGGTCGTTACCGACACTGACTGCCCAACCCTCACTTCGGGAATCGCTTGTTCCGGAATGTCGATGCGGATTCGCAAGGGATTGATGCGCACAATCGTCGCTACTTTTGAGGTGAGTGAAACATATTCGCCGAGGTCGGCGGTACGCTCCGCCACGTAGCCATCTATCGGCGAGAATACTAAGGCATAAGAGAGATTCCGGCGCGCGAGGCCCAATTGACTTTGGGCGTTTGCCACATTCGCGCGAGCAGTCGCCACAGCGGCAAAATTCTGGCGCCCGAGCGAAAGGGCTGCTTCGTAGACTTCTTTGAGCTGATCACGCCGCGCCTTTTGTTCGTCGTAGGTCGACCGTGAAACATCTCCCGATTCAATCAACTTCTCGGCGCGCCGCAGATTCTTTTCGGAAAGCTCGAGTGCGACTCTCGCATTAACCACTTCCGGAATTCGATTAACGTCAAAATTCTGGCCCGGCCGTAACCCGACCTTTTCTTCAGCCTGTCGCAAGGCTGCCTTCGACTGATCCAATTGCGCCAGCGCTTGCTCCACTCGCAACTTGGAATCAATATCATCGAGCCGAACGATCATCTGGCCACGCCTCACATAGCTTCCCAAATCAACGCCAATCGCGGTGACTTTACCGGCAACCGAGGGGGCAACATCGGTCTGCTGATCGCCGGCTAGACTGCCGGTAGCTTCGAAGAAACGTGGCAGTTCGCGCAGAATTGCCGGGGCAGTGGTTACCTCAACCGCCGCCGGCGTTGGCGCTGTTCCCGGATCGTTTCTGACATTGGCTTTCGAGCCGCCGCATGAGATCGCGAACAACGTCACAGCAGCCAGCAAGCCAAGCAGAAGCAAAATCCTGAATATTTTCGAAACGAACATGCGGTTATACCTTCGTGCTAACCAATCAACTCTTACGGTCAGTGCGTTTCGCACGCTTTTGGTTTTGGCCAGTAGAAATTCCCTGGAGCAGGACTGCGGTAAAGTTTTGGGCGGCGGCCTGGTTCGAGAGGTTGAGCAAACGCCGCTGGGGATCCCATAGATTGTTGTTTAAGGAATGGTGAATGATCATGCCGATAAAGGAGCGCACGACAATGGCCGGATCAATGTCGACCATCGCGCCTTCACGCTGGCGTTCGCGAATGTAGGCGCCGAGAAACTCGTAAACCCGTCGCACAAACTTCTCAAAAAACATTTGTGCGAGCTCATGACCTTCCAGAGCCGCATGCAGCAGCAAGCGCTGGAAATTTGGATCGTGTTCGTGGTGTTCGAGTGCGTTAAAAGCAAGGCCCTCAAAGACGGCGCGATCGTCGCGTCTCTGAACTGCGTCGGCCACCATTAACTCCAAATCCACAGCGTCGCCGGAGCAGGCTTTGTGGTCGAGGATGGCGGCATATAGCTCCTCTTTCGTCGCGAAGTGACGAAAGACCATGGCTTCCGAGACGCCCGCAGCCTGCGCGATTTTCTTGGTAGTGGTACCGCGAAAACCCTCGTGGGCAAAAAGATCCACCGCCACGCGCAGGATCTGCGAGCGCCGCTCGTCGCCGGCCATTCGCGCCCCCGGGAAGGCCGCGCAGACGTGTTTAAATGTGCTGATTTCCTTGGTCAAAGGGGTATTGTCACTGTCCGGTGGCTGCAAAGTAAGTACTTACTTACCATCTAAAAGCGCAGGTTGTCAACGGTGCGATTTAGGTTTGCGGCCAGGAGGTCAGAAGGCGCGGCCTCAGGGGCGCGCGCAATTTTTTGGTTGTATCGTTCCCGACCTTGCTGCTCTAACTGCTCGTACTTTTTCACAACAATAGTGGGAAGCAATGCGCAAAGGGCCTGCTATTTACTCAATTTTAAAACCTATTCTTGTCGGCACATCGCTTGCTCGTTGATCAGCGACACTTTGCGAACTAAGTGCGCCTACGTCTACGAATTTTGAGTTCGCCACGCTTTTGAAAAAGGAGAAACTACAAATGTCAGAAAATAGAATGTCAGAAGGCCTTAATTCCCCCGGCTCAGGTAATACCACTACCGGCACCGGTACAAGCGCGGGAACCGCAACAGCTCTTTCCCAAACTGCCCAGGACTATGGTCACAAGATTTCCGAAGCAGCTACTCAGGCCAAGGATTATGTGACCGACAAGGTGTCCGTCGTCGGCGACAAGCTCAAAGAACTCCAGAAGGCGGATCTCGCTGA
>DASSCX010000076.1:0-16857 GCA_035697425.1 Pyrinomonadaceae bacterium
CTGATCTCCACTGCGCCAGCGTATGTTGTAGGAAACGATCTTAAGTGACGAATCATCCTTGCTTGCTGCCGCATTCGGCGCTGCGCTTCCTACTTCGAGTAGTGCGGAATTGTCGTCGTGGTCGTTGTTTACGCGAAGGGCAGGCGAGGGCGACAACATTGAGCAGATTAGGATCAATATTAGGGTTGCTTGCAAACTCATGAGTTCGTTCCACACGTATGAAGAAGCAACTCAGCAATCGGGTGTTAGATGTTCGCAGTTGCTGGTGGTTTGCTTCGCTGCCGCCTACGATTGGGAGCGTGAGCGGAGCCCTCAACTTCACAACGCATGATGGGACGCGAATTCGATCGGCGTGCCACCTCTTTAAATCCGGCAGCTAAAAAGGCTGAAGCAACGCCGTGCCAGAGAAAAGGATCGGGAATACTGTTATTCGACGGCTCTACCGGGTAACCCTCAACGATAGCAGCACCGTGAGACGCCGCAAACGCGACTGCTGCCCGCAGAGTCTGTGCTGAGACTCCCCTGCGGCGGTAGGGCTTCTTGATGAACAAACAAGAAACAGACCATACCGGTTGGTCATCCACAGGTCTTAGAATGCGCGAACGCTCAAGCGCGATGTAATCTTCACGCGGTGCCACTGCGCACCATGCTATCGGTTCTTTATTCAAATAACCGATGATGCCTGGCTCATGCCCCGCCGTCACGATTCGCCGCAACGCGCGTTTGTTTGCCGTTCCTTTGCCCGCATCAAATTCCTTGCGCGGCAAGCGCCAGAACATGCACCAACAACCGCCACAGGCACCGCGCTCACCAAACAATTCCTCAAGGTCCGACCAACGCGCAGCCGCGGCGGGCTGGAAAGTGAGATTTATTTTTTTCTTTGGAGGCATGATGGCATTAAGAGTAACAGTTTCTCCGGAGTAGTTGGACATCTGGCATTCGACTTCGCTAGTAAATAAATTCGCTGAAAGTGTCGGACCGAGTCTGTAGGGACTCAACATCACCTGTTCTTGTCGCGTAGCGACAATTGAGCGCCAATCAGGCGTCGCTACGCGACGCGCCAAATCTCGTTAACCAGTCCCGGCCTTGAAAGGCCGGGCTAAATTCAACGCGACGCTACGCGTCTCAGAGTCTTGCTCCAGGCCTCCGTATCGCAGCGTAAAGGCGAGCTGAAGGTTAGCGGACACAAAACTGAACCCACTACTCGACTTCATGAATGGTCGAGCGGTGTGGTACACCTGCGGCTCCATGGACGTTGACACTGACATCGGCGGAGCGGTTCATCGTTTTCCGGTCACCAGCCACTCAGCGATCGTTGCCGCCGCGAGCAAAGACGCCCAGGTGCGGCAACGCGCGCTCGAGACCATTGTCGCCAGTTACTGGAAACCGGCTTACAAGTACATCCGTATTAAGTGGCAGGCGTCAAACGAAGATGCGAAAGATCTGACCCAGAGTTTCTTTGCGACCGCAATCGAGAAAAGTTATTTCGCCGGCTACGACGCCAGCAAAGCAAGTTTCCAGACTTTCTTTCGCACTTGTCTGGATCGTTTCGTTGCCAATCAGAAGAAGTCTGATCGGCGGCTAAAACGCGGAGCCGGCTCGGAGCACCTGCCATTGGACTTTGCCGGCGCCGAAAGCGAACTCGCCAGTAATCTGCCAGGTGCGGAAATGAATCCTGAGGAGTTCTTCCAGCGCGAGTGGGTTCGCAGTCTGTTTACTCTCTCGGTCGACGCACTGGAAGAGCTTTACAAGAAGACTGGACGCGAGCTCCAGTTTAAGATCTTCGAGCGTTACGATCTTCAGGAGAGCAGCGAAGGTAAAGTCTCTTATGGCTCACTGGCGAATGAGTTTGGATTAAAGACTACGGATGTTACTAACTACCTGGCTGCCGCCCGTCGCGACTTCAGAAAAATTTTGTTGGAGAAGGTACGCGAGCTAACGGGAACTGAAGCAGAGTTTCAGGCTGAAGTGCGGTCCCTGGGAATCGATTTGAAATGAGATCTCTATCGGATCAGAAACTGGATCGACTTCGCCGCATTGCGACCCAACCAGATTTCAGCGGCACCAAATATCGTCTGATTCGTGAACTCGGTCACGGCGGCATGGGCACTGTTTATCTCGCCGAGGATTCCGATCTCAATCGCGAGGTTGCCGTGAAGGTGTTGAATGCGTCGGCCGATGAGGCTGCGCTCAGCCGCCGCATGGTCAGGGAAGCACAGATTATTGCCAGGCTGGAACACCCCGGCATCGTTCCCGTGCATGACGTTGGCGTGCTCGCGGATGGGCGCGTGTTCTATGCGATGAAACTGATTCGTGGTGAGCGACTCGATAAATACATCACTAACGTCGCCTCGCTAAAAGATCGGCTGCGAAAGTTTCAAGCCGCGTGCGACGCCGTCAGCTTTGCGCACGCACATGGTGTGATTCATCGCGATCTAAAACCGCAAAACATCATGATCGGAACATTTGGCGAGGTGCTGGTCGTGGATTGGGGCGTCGCTAAGATTTTGCCCCCGGGTATGACGGAGCAAGACGCTTCTGAAGCTGAAACATTGCGCTTGTTGCCCGGTAGACATTCTGATGAACAGCAACGACAGGAACACGCTGACGAGACGACGCACGGCACCATCATCGGCACCGCCAAATATATGTCGCCCGAACAGCAACGCGGCGAAATAGACGAACTTGATCAGCGCTCAGATGTCTATTCCCTCGGCGCCATTCTCTACTTCCTTTTAACCAACCGTGCACCTGCTGCAATAAGGCCGCGCGAAGTGGACGCCAAAGTAAGCAAGGCGGCGGAAGCTGTTTGTCTTAAGGCGATGTCCGTTTCATCCGCGGATCGCTACGCCAGCGCTGCCGACCTGGGTGCTGACGTGGCGCGGCTATTGAATGACGAACCGGTGTCAGCTTATCGCGAGAATTGGTTGGAAAAGGTGTGGCGCTGGCTCAACAAGAACCGGGTGCTGGTGTTAATCGTCCTTGCCTATTTGCTGGTGAGAATCTTCTTCCTTTTTTCACCTTGGCGTTAAAGGATTTGCCGCGAACGTTTAATAGAACTACAGCACCCGGAAGGGAATTGTGCCGCTGAGTCAATAACCTAACTAAGCTGAGGAGAACGAAATGTCTAAACCCCTGATTGGCATTCTGGTAGGCGCTGTGTTGGGCGCTTTCGACGGGCTCACCGCCTGGTTTACTCCCGCAGTCCGCGATCAACTCGCCGGCATCGTGGTTAGTTCTACGTTCAAAGGGATCATCGCCGGCATCGCGATTGGATTCTTTGCCAAGAAGTTTCATTCGTTACCACTTGGCCTTTTGTTTGGTCTGGCAATCGGCGCGCTGTTGGCTTACTTGACCGCTCGCTTCGCGGTAGGTGGTTACTATTTTGAAATCATGTTGCCTGGCAGTTTGGTGGGATTGATCGTTGGCTTTGCCACGCAGAAATATGGACGCACGCCAGTGGCGGCGCATCCTTAGTCCCAGGTCTCAGGTTTCAGGTCTCAAGTCTCAATCCCAAGTCTCAGGTCTCGTGCATTGATAAAGTTTTAGGTTGACTCTGAACCTACACCTGACGTGAGACTTGAAACTTAAGACCTGAGACTTTCTTTTAGTCCCCCGCATTTCCCGGCAGCAGACCGTCGCAAGTGAGAGTTTGCGGGCCGCGATCAGTGCAGATGGCATAACTCGCTCGCGAGCCTTGATACATCGTTACGCCTGCGTAATCGCCTTTCGCGTTGATGATGTAGAAGTTGATGCCAAAGTTTGGCGTGCCGCGGGAATTCAGTAGCCGCTTCTCAATCGTGTTTGCCTTGATCCGTTTTAGAGCTTCCATGCCCGCGTCCTTAGGATGAGCGCCACGCCGCATTTCTTCGACAATTAGAAACGAACAAAGATTGTAGAGATTCGCTTCGCCCCTCCCGGTCGAGCCCGCTGCACCCACATTGCCATCTACATAGAGTCCCGCGCCGAGGATTGGAGAATCGCCGACCCGTCCGGGAATTTTCCAGGCCAGACCGCTCGTGGTAGTGACGCCACAGATCTGTCCCTTGGCATTCAACCCGTTGCAATTGATCGTGCCGTAGTAATGCTCCCGATCGATTAGACCTTCCGCCACCATCTTTAGACCTTCACGTCGCCAAACTTCTGCGCGCGCTTTGGGATCGAGGTAGTGTGCCGGATCGGTGCGGCGCTTCCACTCCAGCCAAATCCGGCGCGAGTGATCCGTGTTCAGATCATCTTCGACCTTGAATCCCATGTTGCGCGCAAACAACTGCGCGCCCTTGCCGACTATTAGATGGTGATCGGTCGTCTCCAGGACGGCCTTCGCGACGAGCGATGGTGTGCGCACGCCTTCGAGCGCGGCCACCGCCCCGGCGCGTTTCTTTGGTCCATGCATGCAGGAGGAGTCGAGTTGGACAATGCCATCAGCATTCGGCAACCCGCCGTAGCCCACACTGTCGTCAAGCGGATCCAGCTCCACGATGTTCACGCCGGCAATTACGGCGTCCAGAACGTCGGCCCCTTTGGTCATCATACCGAACGCGCACTGCACACACGTTTCATTTCCACCGTTCTTAAAGCGGTTGCCGTTTCCTGAGGCAATGACGATTGGTTTGACTCCGCTTTGAATCAGCAGCGTGGGAAACTGACTGACCGTTGATTTGGCCGCGGCTAGAGTGACGCCGGCGGCGGCTGTGGTACGGATGAAATCGCGACGTTTGATCTTTTTAGACATGAGTCTCCTCGCGGATATTGAAGGCGTGCTTAAAATCGAATTGAAAACTTGGAAGTGATCGAACGGCGCAATTCAAACACGAGAAGAGTTGCGAAAGCAACGAAGGGATAAGACTACAACCCATCTCATAAATGCCTCGAGTCCCCGAAGCCTAATTCTGACCGTCTCGCTTTTGTGCTTCAACTTCCGGATTGCTCGTGACTCGAGAGCCACGGGTAGTGTTGAGCTTGTACGAAGCTCAAATGAGTGCATTGGCGATTTTGAGTCAACCGAGGAAGCGTTCTGTTGTCCAGATTTCAGAGTCACGACCTGGGCACTTTGCATCGATCCGCCGTTTGCCAAATTGATTCGGGGTAGCTGGGTTGCTAAGGTCGTCGTCATGCCCGAGCGTTCCAGCGAGCAGATACGCGAACTCCTCGACTCCCTTTATCGCGTGGATTCGGGACGAATCCTGGCAACTCTGATCCGCTTGCTCGGTGATTTTGATCTTGCCGAGGAGGCGATGCACGAAGCTTTTGCGGCTGCGCTGAGCCTGTGGCCGAGGAGTGGAGTGCCCGGCAGCCCGCGACCATGGTTGATTTCGACGGCCCGCTTCAAAGCCGTTGATACTCTGCGTCGACGCGCGAAATTTGATGCGTCTCAAGACGAGCTCGCACGACATCTCGAAGCGCAATTGAGTTCGGCGGAAAGGTCCAATGAAGAGGACAGCGTTGAGGATAGCCTTGAGGATGGCCTTGAAGATGACCGCCTGCGCCTGATTTTTACGTGCTGTCATCCATCGCTAGCGTCGGAAGCGCGCGTTGCGCTCACCTTGCGTGAGGTGTGCGGGCTGACCACCGAGGAGATAGCACAGGCCTTCCTCAGCACTCCGCGTACGCTGGCGCAGAGGATTGTGCGTGCCAAGGCAAAGATTCGAGAGACACCGATTCCGTACGAGGTGCCGACGCCGCAGGAATTGCCGGAGCGACTGGGCGCGGTGCTTCACGTCATCTATCTCGTCTTTAACGAGGGTTATTCGGCCGCGGCGGGAGCGGAGGTAACGCGGGCCGAGCTAACCGGCGAGGCGATTCGGCTGGGCCGGTTGCTGACCGAACTCCAGCCAGAGCCGGAAGTCATTGGGCTGCTTTCCCTGATGTTGCTACAGGAATCCCGTCACGCCGCGAGGACATCGCCGACCGGAGAGCTGGTTTTGCTGGAGAACCAGGATCGCTCGCTCTGGAACCGAGAACAGATCGCGGAGGGAGTGGCGTTGCTGGAGAAAGCACTGAAGTCCCATCGCTTCGGCTCTTACACACTGCAGGCTGCCATTGCTGCCGTTCATGCGGAGGCGGAATCAATCGCTGCGACGGACTGGCGGCAGATTGTTGGGCTTTACGACCGATTGCTACGAATTCACCCTTCGCCGGTGGTACAGCTAAATCGTGCTGTGGCAATTGCAATGCGCGATGGTCCAGCGGCCGGTCTGACGCATATCGACGAGTTGTTGGAACATGGCGAATTGGCAAATTATTACCTGGCGCATTCAGCCCGTGCAGATATGTACCGCAGGCTTGGCAGGACAGCTGAGGCCCGGTCCTCTTATGAGAAAGCTCTGGCGCTGACCCAACAGGAACCGGAGCGGCAATTCCTGCAGGAGCGGATTCGCCAATTGAATTCGTTGAAATAAAAAATTTTTCTTGAATAGCTGTCGATTTTCCGTCTCCCCAACGACTATAGGACAAAAGAACGATGCGCTACGGTTCCTGAGTGAACAGGAAACGAGTCATCGGAAACAAAACACAGAAAACAAGGAGAAAAAGTCATGCCACAGTATCTGGTTGCTAACTACCTCCCCGACGACTTCGACCCGTCCGCCGTAACCGAAGCGATGATCGAGGAGATCCACGCGCTCAACCGCGAAATGATTGCTGCCGGCGTGAGGAAGTTCGCTTGCGGAATTTCCCCGGCCAGCAACGCAAAGACGGTGCGGAAGCAACCTGATGGTACGGTGTTTGTCACCGATGGGCCATACACCGAGACCAAGGAGCACATGGGCGGTTTCTGGATACTGGAAGCCGCCGATCTGGACGAGGCACTCGCGTGGGCGCGCCAGGGTGCCATCTCATGCGATGCGGCGGGCGAGGTGCGCGAGCTTCTTTTCTACCCGGCTCCGAATGCAGCAACGGAATAGTCTGTCCGCAGCGCGCTGGTGCCGGGTTGTCGTGCCCGGTGCCTGCCGCGAGGCGCGATTGGCGTACAACGGTGGTCCGACGGAACGGAAGCTCGCTAAGCCGCAAATGAAACAAAATCAGATAGGACTCGAAGGAACTCAGTCATGAGAAAAGTTATTGTGCTTGAACATATTTCACTTGATGGTGTCATACAAGCCCCAGGCGGGCCGGAGGAAGATACCAGCGACGGCTTTGCGTATGGCGGATGGTCAGCGGCCTTTGACGACGACGCGATCGGAGCGGCCGTGAAAAAGATGTTGGATATGCCGCTCGACCTGTTACTGGGGCGTAAAACTTTCGATATTTGGGCGGCGTTTTGGCCGCAACATGGCGACATTTGGCCCAACGTCAACACGGCCACTAAATACGTCGCCTCGAACACCATGACTTCTTCCGAATGGCAACCCTCGGTGTTTTTAAACGGGGATGTTGCGAAAAAAGTCGCCGAGCTCAAGCAAGGGGAAGGACCCGATCTGCACATTTGGGGAAGCGGTAATCTGCTCCAGACGCTTATGAAGCATGATCTGGTCGATAATTTCTGGTTGATGATCTATCCGATAACTTTGGGCGAGGGGAAACGGCTGTTTGCCGAGGGCACGATCCCGGCGGCGTTCAAGGTGACGGAAAGCATAGTCGGTTCGACTGGCGTCATTCTGGTGAATTACGAGCGCGCCGGTGCTGTCCAAACCGGAACTTTTCAATAGACATTCGCGCCGTGAAAAGTGGGGGAAAATCAAATGAGAAATGTAATCTTCGCAATCAACACTAGCTTGGATGGCTGCGTCGACCACACCAAGCAAGTTGCTGACGACGAGTCACATGAATATTTTACAGACCTCCTGCGTGAGGTTGACCTGGGCGTCTTTGGGCGTATCACCTATCAATTGATGGTCCCTTTTTGGCCTGAAGTCGCAAAAAGCCAGTCGATGACAAAAGCAGTGAACGAATTTGCTCAAGCATTTGACTCCATCAACAAAATTGTTTTTTCGCGATCATTAGAGAGCGCTGAAGATAAAAATACGAGAATTGTTCGTACGAACCTTCGCGACGAAATCCTTAAACTGAAACAAGAACAAGGCAAAAATATTTTGGTCGGTGGTGTAAGCATTCCTTCACAACTCATCGAGCTTGGTCTGGTGGATGAATATCGTTTTGTCGTTTCGCCAATCGTTGCAGGAGAAGGTAGACGGCTGTTGGAAGGCGTCAGCCTGCCGGAGAGACTCCAACTAAAACTTGTGGAGTCAAAGATTTTTAAATCAGGGGGTGTCGCGCTTCGTTACTTGAAACAGTGACAGAAAATCTGCGACAGCTGTGCTGCTGGTTCCTACCAACGGGAGAAGAACCATGAAATACATCTGCTTGGGATACATCGAGCCAGGAACATTCGAAGGGATGACCGAGGACGAGCGACACGTAACGCTCGACGAATGCTTTGAGTACAACGACCATCTGCGCGCCAACAGACATCTTGTTGCCGAAGTACCTCTTCAGCCTCCGGAGACCGCCATGACCCTGTACTGGAAAAACGGCAAAGTTGCGACGACTGACGGCCCCTATGCGGAAACCAAGGAACAGCTCGGCGGCATTCAGATCCTTGAGGCGCGAGACCTCAATCATGCCATTCAGCTTGTCTCACAGCTTCCAGGCTTTAAGTATGGACTTGGACCGGTTGAGATACGGCCGGTTGCGGATATAAGCGAAATGATGAAGGAGAGCGAGCAACAGCGGCGGAAGAATACCTCGCGATGAGAGCGGCCTCGAAGGACAGAGTGATCAGGAGAATGCTCAGTCAGGAAGGGTGGTTTACCCCCGCTGGTTGATTGGCCAACCTTAGCGGGGGCAAGCCCGCCTTCTGACTGCACATTACCTTGTTGATTGCACCCGACCTTCGTGACAGCACATTACTACTTCAAGCTCTCTTTGATTCTCGCCGCCGTCTTCGGTCCAATGCCGTCCACTTGATCCAAACCACCACCGGCAACAAAGGCTTTCAATTCTTTCAGCGACGAAACTTTGAACTTCTGATGCAGAGTTGCCGCGGTCTTCGGACCAACACCGGGAAGCTCGAGCAGGTCCAATACAGTTGCCGGAGTTTCGGCAGTCAGTCTCTCCCACACCTCAAACGTGCCCCGCTCCAACAATTCCATTATCTTGCCCGCGATCGCTTTGCCGACTCCGGGAACGTTTTGCAACCCTGCTTCGCCTTCGTGAGCGGCGATGTCTGCCATCCGCACCGGCCAGGTTTCAATCGCTTCCGCTGCATTCCGGTAAGAGCGCAGCCGGAAAGGATCGTCTCCGCGGATCTCCATCAAAGCGGCGAGCTGAGCAAAACGGCGTGCTATTTCCTCGTTGTCCATTAGTCCACCAAATGTTCAGGCAACGATCATCGTGCCGGTGCCCTGATCCGTAAAAATTTCGGACAGCAACGCGTTGCGATTGGTGCCGCTGATAATGTGCGCGCTGTGAACTCCGCGCCGTAGGAGCTCCGCGATGCTTTGCAGTTTAGGAATCATACCGCCAGTTGCGCGGCCATCAGTAATCAACTGTTCAGCCTCTGACACCGTCAACCGGGAAAGCTTGGTTTCAGGCTCACCCGCACGAAGGTAGATGCCGTCAACATCAGAAAGCAGGATTAGCTTTTCCGCCTTGAGTTGAATGGCGATCTCCGCGGCGATCGTGTCGGCGTTGATATTGAAGACTGTGCCTTCCGAGTCAGCACCGAGCGAAGACACGACCGGCAGATAACCCTGATCGAGCAACACCGTCAGCAGACGTGAATTGATTTCAACGACATCTCCCACGTGGCCAAAATCAACGTGCGCCCTTTCGCCTGTCTCACGATTGAGAACCTCCTTCGGCGGCCGGCGTTCAGCGTGCACGATATTTCCATCGACGCCTGAAAGCCCGACTGCTTCGATGCCACGATTTCTCAACGCCGAAAGAATGTCGGTGTTTATCTTCCCCGCAAAAACCATCTTTGCCATTTCGAGTGTGGCATCATCGGTTACACGGCGGCCATCAATGATCGTTTGCTCTATGCCCATGCGCGAAGCTAATTCACTTAACTGTTTCCCGCCGCCATGCACGACACAAAGGTGTATTCCTACCTGGTGCAGCAACGCCAGCTCTTCCGCAAGTGAGCTCAGGTTAGTGTGGTCCTCGGTGGCCTTCCCAGAGAGTTTGATAACGAAAGTCTGGCCCTGAAAGCGTTGAATGTACGGCAACGCCTCACGCAGGAGGTCGAGACGCAATTGATTACCGACTTCGTTGGTGGCTGTAGTCATGTTCTTCTGAGTTCAATGCTTGCCAAAGATTCTCATGGCTATAATTTTGTTAAGCGACGAGCTTCGTCAGGATCGCCTTCTGCACGTGCAGCCGATTTTCCGCTTCGTCAATCACGACTGAAGCTTCTGACTCGATCACTGCGTCCGTCACGATCACATTCCGCCGTACCGGCAGACAGTGCATGAAGATCCCTTTGTTCGTAGTTTCCATTTTCTTTTGATCGACAATCCAGCGCTCGCGAAATTGGGCACGCAGGGCTACGTCTTGCTCCGGGGCACCGTAGAACTGTGTAGCCCCCCAACTCTTGGCATAGATGACCTCAGCACCAGCGAAGGCTTCGTCGATATCATGCGTTATCTGCAAACTGCCCCCCGCCCCTGCCGCCTGTTGTTTGATGTTCGCGACTAACTGTTCATCAAGCTCATAGCCTTCGGGAGCTGCCACCACCAGATCATGTCCCATTTGCGCCGCCGCTAAAGCGAAACTATTCGGCACAGCCATCGGCAGAGGCTTGGGATGCCAGGCCCAAGTCAATGCTACTCGTTTGCGCTCTCGTCCCAGCTTTTCGCGAATCGTCATCATGTCCGCGAGAGCCTGGCAGGGATGAAACATGGCCGACTCCAGATTAATGAGCGGAACCTCCGCGAACTTTGCGAAAGCCTGCAACACCGGATCGGTCCGTTCTTCCTGCCAGTCCTTTAGCGCCGCAAAGGTGCGAACGCCAATCGCCGAGCAGTAGCGGCCTAGCACGCGTACAAATTCAGCAACGTGCTCAGTTTTATCGCCGTCCATGGTTACACCCTGCCGGTGCTCAAGAGTCCAGCTGCTGCCGCCCGGCTCGAGGACTACTGCATTACCGCCAAGTTCGTAGACGCCAACCTGCATTGACGCACGGGTGCGCAGGCTGGGATTGAAAAACACAAGCGCGATGGATTTACCCGTCAGTGGTTTTCCAGAAACTTCGCTCTTGAACCGGATCGCCGCGGCGAGCAACTGCTCCAGTTCGTCGCGCGAACAATCCCCAGTTGAAAGAAAATGTTTCATGGCAAGCTAGCGGTTCGCTACTGCGGCTCTTGAAAATAGCGGTCGCAACAGACCGAAGACGCTTATTAGAAACCAGAAGGCTTCCATCAAGAACGCCGAGAAGTTGAAGTCAAAGAACAACGACACCATCACCAGAAACGCGCCGACTGCATTCAGGAGGGAATAACTCGGAGCCGTGCTTGGCAACTTGCCGAGTTGCAAGAGCAAGTAGGCAAAAATGATGAGCACTACGCCGACCAGTCCCGCGATGTCGAACCAACTATAGGTCAAGCGAATACTCCGTACCGTCTCATTCTCACCGGGCTTTAGCCCGGAGATCGATTCGGTTAACAATAGGAAACCGTTTAAACGGTTTCGGTCTCGCGCGACGTCACACACCGCGCTGAAGCGCGGTGAGAATCAAAATGCGCGCCTTCGAGACTGGCGTTGAGTTACAACCCGCGCTCGCAGCCTTCGCAAACCTCTCGGAGCGCCTTCACAAACAAATCGACTTCGGGCTTAGATAGGCATAATGGCGGCAAGAGTCTCAGTACATTTGGATCACTTGAAGTGCCCGTGATAATCCGGCGTTCGAGTAACGCTCGATGAATGTCAGCCGCCTTTCCCTGAAATCGCAAACCCAAGAGGAATCCCTTGCCGACGACTTCGAGGACGTCCGGTAACGACTCCAGCGACTCACGCAAGTGCGCTTCGACAGCTTTCACATTCGTTAGCATGTCGTCCTGTTCAATCGCTTCGAGTGTCGCGCTCACCGCCGCCATCGCCATCATGCCGCCGCCAAAGGTTGTTCCCAGGTCGTTCTCGTTAATCTTCGCGGCAATCTTTTCCACTACCAGGCAGGCACCCACCGGTATGCCGCTGCCGAGTGCTTTGGCGAGGGTGATGATATCCGGAACTACGCGCGCGCCGGCCTCGCTTCCGGCGAAGAACCATTCGCCGGTACGGCCAACGCCAGTTTGCACCTCGTCATAGATCAAGACGATGCCGCGCTCGTCACACAGCCGGCGCAGTCCGTCATAGAACCCCGGTTCAGCCATCCTGACACCAGCCATCGACTGAATCGGTTCCAACATGATTGCGGCCACCGAGTCGTCCGCCAGTTGGCGCACGCTTTCCAGATCGCCAAATTCGGCGGCAAGATGACCGGGAACGTTTGGCTTGCCGAGCTCACGATATTTTCCGAGAAAGGTGGCGCTGATTGCGTCTGCGGTGCGCCCGTGGAAGCCACCCGCGAAAGTGATGACACTGGATCGACCAGTCGCCAGTCGGGCCATCCGCATCGCGTTCTCATTTGCTTCGGTTCCGGAGTTACAGAAAAACACTTTCGCGAGCGAGGCGGGTGCAATTGTCACCAGCTTTTCTGCAGCGCATGCGCGCGCTTCCGAGTAAACCAGATTTGAATAGAAGAGTAGCTTGTCTGCCTGTTCGCGCAACGCGGCAACCACATGTGGATGCGAGTGTCCGGTGCCCGCTACCGCATGGCCGCCATAAAGATCCAGATACTTCTCGCCGTCGGCGGCATACAACCAGACGCCCTCGCCGCGCTCGGCGACAATCGGCATCTTCTTGTAGGTCGCTACCTGGTAACGTTCTTCAAGGGCGGCGACGTCACTTGTTGCTGTCTTCTTTTCTGGTTTCATTTCTAACCTGAACCGCCAAGACGCCAAGAACCGCAGAGTACGCCAAGAAAATCAAAGTCAAAAATCACGCATTGAGCGCCACATCGATTTACCTCGTTTGGAATTCCTTTTCCCGTCCCTTTTGTTCTTGGCGCACCTGGCGTTCCTTGGCGGCTTGGCGGCTTGGCGGTGATAACCGTCGCTTAAGGATTCGTGCCAATCAACTTCAATCCCGTGGTCTCTTCCAAGCCAAACATCAGATTCATGTTCTGCACCGCCTGGCCGGCGGCACCTTTGACGAGATTATCGAGTGCTGAAAAAACAACTAACTGACGACCGCGAACCGCAAAGCCAATGTCACAGAAATTAGTGGTCTTCACCCAGTTGATATCCGGGGAGTTTTTGACGAGGCGCACGAAATAAGAGTCGCTATAGAAGCGACTGAAAGCCCCGTTTACTTCTGCTTCACTGAGTTCAGTATTTGTCTCAACGTAGATTGAAGCGAAGATCCCGCGAGCGACCGGCAACGAGTGCGTCATGAAAACCAGCTCGCTATCCCACGCACCGACGTGGCGCAATTCCTGTTCGATCTCGGGCACGTGCTGATGGGTGAAGGGCTTATAAGCGTAAAACGAATTCATCCGTTGCGGATGATGCGTATTGGCAGCAGCTTTGGCCCCTGAACCCGATGAGCCGGTCTTCGCGTCAACCACAACACGCCCCCTGATCAAATTGTTCGCAACGAGGGGCGCAAGCCCGAGTACGGTTGCGGTAGCGAAGCAGCCGGGATTGCTGATGAGCCGTGCATCCTTAATCGCTTCACGATTAGTTTCAGTCAACCCGTACACAAATTCTGACTGTGCGTCCATGGCGGTGTGGGGCCGGCCGTAGTGAGCCTCGAATTCATTTTGGTCGCGCAAGCGAAAGTCACCAGATAGATCAATCACTTTGGCGCTTGCCGGAAGTCGCGGCGCGATCTCCATAGCCTGGCCGTGGGGGAGGGCGAGAAACGCACAGTCGATTTCGAGGCCACCGAGATCGCCCGGCGGATTGCTGAAGTAAAGATCAGTTAGTCCATTGAGATTCCGATGCACTTCGCCTATTGCCTTGCCGGCCTGCTCGTTTGCCGTGACGAAGTCGATGCTGGCGTTTGGGTGTTGCAGCAGTATCCGCAGCAGCTCAGACCCGCCATAGCCGGAGCCGCCAAATATTCCAATGCGAATGTTCTGCTTTGCCATCTTCCTTTTCCCGCTAACGTAGCCGCGCTCGTTGATTTGTTATAGTAGACCTGCCTGACTTCTAAACGAGGTGCGCCAATCAATGCGAAGAGTCGCTATGGTTTTTCTGATCCTCGCCATTGCCTTCATCGCCATTGGCTTGAGTGGACGCCGCACTTTCATCTTCGTGGGCATCGCTTTCCTCGTAGTTGCCCTGCTGCGCTGGCGTCGCGCACACTAAGCGGCCAGCTTCTGCCGCGCAGCTTCAATCTTCGGTCTGATGCGCGCGAATAATAGCGCGCCATCGCGCCGAGCATTTGCCGCGGGCACGCCAAACTCAGTTTCAATGTAGTCCTGCCCCATCTGGGAATCGGTAACCGAGCCGGCCACCAGATCGACCTTGATACCCCGGCGGCGCAACAACTCAATTCCGCCCCACGCCCCGACATAGTCGGAGGCGCAAAACACAAATGCCGTTGTCGCCTCGGTAAGTTCCGCATCATCGAAGAGCGAATCGACCGCATAGCCACCAAGAATTCCATCGCCCAGTTCCAACACAATCAGATCCGGCGCCTCTTCGTTGAGCTTTGCAATGATCGCTTTAGCAACTGGCGCCAGGTCTCCGGCGCCTACCGTCGAAGGCAGGCCGCAGTCGAGAAAACTAGCCGTCGCAAAGGCACCATGGTCGGCCATGTTGAGGGTGTCGCGCAGACAAGCTACCCCGGAGAGCTTGGCAGCGGCGACGCGCAACCCCGCGCGGGTCGCTTGTTTGATCAATTCCGTTGCCGCATAAGTCTTGCCACTGTTCATGCTCGTGCCGGCAATCATCACGATCGGCGCCGTCTCGCCGAGTTGTGTTCGCACGGGAAGCGAGGCGTCAGCAATATTTCTCGCTCTACCGGTTTCGTCTGCTAACAATCCCATTACTTCCACGGAGATCGCGTCGCTAAGACTCGAATGATGACCAGTACAAAAGCCAATCACTCCGCCCATGTTCAGCAGATGCAGCTTGTCGCCCGCTTTGATGGTAGCGGGAACGTCGCCCACAAAGCCCTTCAACGCACGGCGGCGACCGAGGACACCAATCAGGAGATCGCCCGGATTGATCTTGGCAAGCCGGCCGCTCGGCAGCTCAAGCATGTTGTAGGTCGCACTGTCGGTCAGTGCGCGTACTACGACGACGTCACCGGCACGCGGCTTTGCTGGCCCGTCTGTAACCAGCACGGTTCGCGCTAAGTCCAACGGAGAAGTTGCCGAGCCGATCTTGTCGGCTTCAATCAGATGGAAAACGGGTTGCGTCATTTCGTACCTCCGGCGCGTTGCGCCCTTGATCTAAGTCGCAAGGCATTCAGTTTTATAAAACCCTCAGCGTCGCGTTGGTTGTAGACGCTGTCGGCCTCAAATGTCGCGACCTTTTCGTCGTACAACGAATTTGGTGAGCGGCGACCTTGAACAATTGCATTTCCTCGAAAGAGTTTGAGGCGCACGTCGCCAGTAACGTTCTTCTGCGTTTCATCAATCATCTTTCGCAGCAGTTCAAACTCGGGCGCAAACCAGAACCCGTAGTAGACGCTTTCGGCAAACTTCACACTGAGAGAATCGCGCAGGTGCATCACTTCGCGGTCAAGCGTGAGCGACTCGAGTGCTCGATGGGCAGCCTGCAGAATGGTCACGCCCGGCGTCTCGTAAACTCCTCGCGATTTCATCCCGACAAAACGGTTCTCGACGAGATCGACGCGACCAATACCGTGTTCGCCGCCGATTCGATTGAGCGTTTCCAGCAGCGAAACCGGGCTGAGTTTCTGGCCGTTGATCGCTACCGGCTCACCGTTGGCGAAAGAGATTTCAATAAGTTCTGCTTCGCTCTTTGCATTTTCTGGTGAGCGAGTCAGTTGGAAGATGTCTTCAGGAGGCGCTGCCCAGGGATCTTCGAGAATGCCGCCCTCATAAGAGATATGCATGAGGTTCGCGTCGGTTGAGTAAGGCTTTTCGTGCGTCGCACTGACCGGAATGTCGTGCTGCTTCGCGTAAGCAATCAACTCGCTGCGGCCCTGGAAGGTCCATTCGCGCCACGGCGCGATGACTTGGATGTTCGGTGCGAGGGCATAATAAGTGAGCTCAAAGCGGACCTGATCGTTACCCTTGCCGGTAGCGCCATGGGCCACGGCATCGGCCCCTTCGCGCTGGGCGATCTCGATCTGACGCTTAGCGATCACCGGTCGGGCGAGAGAAGTGCCGAGCAAATAAACGCCTTCGTAAATTGCATTCGCCTTAACAGCGGTCCAGACGTAATCGCGGACAAATTCGTCGCGCAAGTCTTCGACGTAGAGTTTGGAAGCGCCGGTGGCGAGTGCTTTCTGCTCGAGGCCTTCAAGTTCCTGTCCCTGGCCAACGTCGGCGCAATAGCAGACCACTTCACAGTCGTACCGCTCCTTGAGCCAGCGGAGCATGACGGAGGTATCCAATCCGCCGGAATAAGCCAGAACGATTTTATTGATCTTCGTTTCAATCATGATTCTGTTTCGGTCTTTGAACTTTGGGCTTTGGTCTTAGGTCTTAGGTCTTTGAAAAGACAAAATCTCAAAGGCCAAAAACCTAAGACCAAAGACCAATTTAAGAAAACAACTCCCAAACTCGCTTCATCGCCGTTCGTTGCGCCTTCGCGTCGGCAATGGCGATGAAAATCGTATCTTCGCCCGCGAGTGTGCCGACAATTTCAGCAATCGCTGCGCCGTCGATCGTAACCG
>DASSCX010000077.1:0-4038 GCA_035697425.1 Pyrinomonadaceae bacterium
CTCTGAATAAGCCGCGCTTTGCACCGTCGCTTCGGTAGCTATAACGCCAATAGTCCTCCCCGATGTTAATGCTACGGCGGCAGCAGCGCCGGGTTCGATGACGCCGATCACGTTAATTTTGACGGAGGCGCGAATCGCCGGAAGAGCCAGAGCGGAGGCTGTGTTGCAAGCTACAACCAGGAGCTTGATGCCGCGACTCTCGAGAAACTTCGCGTTTTCAATGGCGTAACGTTCAACTGTAGTCAGCGATTTCGTGCCGTAAGGGACGCGTGCAGTGTCGCCAAGATAAATGAAGTGTTCGTTGGGAAGCCGCTCGTGCAGTGCGCGATAAACGGTGAGTCCACCAACGCCACTGTCGAATATTCCGATGGGGAGCGAATTCAGGTCGACTGCCGATTGCCGATTGCCGATTGCCGATTTAAGTGAAGTCAAAGGGATTCGATTCTGCGAGTCGGAGAGAGAAAGAGATGGTTAGTTAGAAAAAAAGGCCAATCGGCAATCACCAATTGGCAATCGTTTGGTGGAGGCGCCGAGAATTGAACTCGGATCCAAGAGACAACGTCGAAAGACTCTACATGCTTATTCACTTCTCTTTTCTGTCGGGCTTGCACCCGGCAAAGTTTCGCTCGTTATCGAGTCAGTGAAGTGACAAGACCTCGATTCGAGCTAGTCCGACTTTAGTCTCGCCCAATCCCACGGACCGAAAGATTGGGCCAGCTTATCTGAGTGACATCTCCCTCCGCGCGCATAAGCAACTTGCGGTGAGACGCTCGAGCCTAATTAGGCAGCGAGAGCCAATTCATTGTTATTGGCAATTGTTTTTTCCCTACGCTTTTTAACGAGCTGCATAGAGTAGCCCGGCATGACATCCGGTCGACCGCCAGTACCCCTGTCGAAGCCTGTCGCCCCCGTTTGCATTTAGAGTATAAGAGATCGGGCCGAAGATGTCAGGTTACCCCGCCCGCGCAGGGTCTTCGAGCATTCGTCTAGGTTATAATCTGTGGTGAAAATTCTTTAAAACGGTTCTACTGTGGGAAGCCACATTGCATGGAATCGCCATCATAGAGCACCATGAATACTGAGGTTTAATAATTATGGCTGCAAAACACCCGGGCTCGAAACCAAAAGTTTATTCCGCCAAACCAGGAGGAAATTCGCCAACTGGAGGTCCAAGTATCCTGCGCCGGTTTTGGCTACCGGCTGTCTTGTTGCTTTCGCTCGCTGCCGGCGGGCTGACCGGAATTATCGCTGCTTACAAGTTGAATTATTCCCGAGCAGCAAATGAAGTTGCAGCCCTCGCGACTTATCGTCCCAGCGTCGTGACGCGCGTTTATGCCGATGATGGCGAGACAGTGATTGGGGAGTTTGCCCTCGAGAAAAGAATTCCGTTGAAGTATCACGAGATCCCGCCGCTCGTGAAGAATGCGATTCTCGCAGTGGAAGATGCGCGCTTTTATGATCACGTCGGCATCGATCCGATTCGCATCGTGGGCGCCGCCTGGAAGAATCTGACTACAGATAAAGTCGAGGGTGGTTCAACTCTTACCCAACAGCTCGCCAAGAACCTGTTTCTTTCAAAAGAACAAACTTACCAGCGCAAATTTAACGAATGGGCGCTTGCGCTTCAGATTGAGCGTTACTACACCAAGAACCAGATCATGGAGTTGTACGCCAACCACACTTTCCTCGGTGCGAACGCTTACGGCATCGAAGCCGGCGCGGAAACATACTTCGGAAAACAGGCAAAAGATCTAACAATTGGTGAAGCAGCGTTGCTTGCCGGTATTCCCAAGGCTCCCAGTGAATACTCGCCGACCGCGAACGCTGCTAAAGCAAAAGAGCGTCGCGATTTAGTTCTTGATCTGATGGCCCGACATGGCTTCGCTACTCAGGCGGACGTTGACGCCGCCAAAGCCAAGCCGATTCAACTCGCCGACACTGCTTACTACCAGTCGCAACCACGCTCATCGGCATTCGACTATCCCGTCGAGTACGTGCGCCAGGATCTCGAGGACAAATACACGACCCGCGTGGCCCAAGGCGGTCTATCGGTTTACACCACAATCAATGTGGAAGCGCAGAAGCGAGCGTATGAAGTGGTCCGTGCTGGCTTGCGTCGCTACGATCGGGGCCGCGGCTGGCGTTCGGCTTACACGATGATTCCGACGTCGACGAACAACGGCGCCGGGCCACCAACCCCGCAAGAGACCGCTAACTTCAAACATCCCGACTGGTACGGAAACGAATATCAGCCAGGCCGGTTTCTGATGGGCCTGATCATGAAAGTGGATCGCGCTCGCAACGAAGCCAGCGTTCGTTTTGGTAATTACACCGCAACTGTTGGCATCGCTGACATGGGTTGGTCTGGACGGCAGCCGGCCAGTGAATTCAAGCCAGGCTATCTTTCCGAGTTTGAGATCAAGGAAGTAGACGATAAGAACCGGCGCCTGAAAGTCGCGGTATCGCAAATTCCGGGAGTGCAGGGAGCGATGATGACGCTCAATGCCAAGACCGGGGAAATCGTCACCATGGTAGGCGGCTACGACTTCTACAGCACGAGCAAATTTAACAATGCGACTCAGGCCTACCGCCAGACCGGTTCCTGTTTTAAACCTTTCGTTTACACAGCGGCGGTTGAATGGGGCATGACACCAGACACGACCGTCAGCGGTGCGCCAATAACCATCGGCCCGTGGAGGCCACATAACTACGATGGCTCGCTCGGAAATGGCGACCTGCCTTTGAAAACCGCGCTGGCAAAATCAATGAACATTCCCGCGGTCCACCTCCTGCAGACGGTGGGAATTCAAACTGGAGCGCAGATGGTGCGGCGGTTTGGAATCAAAGTTCCGATGGCGCCTTACCTCTCGTCGGCGTTGGGCGCGACGGAAGTGCCTCTTGATCAAATGGTCTCGGCCTACTCAGCCTTTCCGAACAAGGGCGTGCGCGTCGAGCCCCACATGGTCCGACGCGTGTTGGATCGCGACGGCGCCGTGCTGGAGGAATGGGAAAAGACGACTTACAAAGTAATGAATGAGTATGTGGCGCTGACGATGGTCTCAATGATGCGCGGCGTAGTTGAATCGGGTACAGCTACCGCTGCCCAATCTCTCGGCGTGCAACTCGCAGGCAAGACGGGCACGGTTAACGATCACACCGACGTTTGGTTTATTGGCTATACGCCCACGTATGTAACTGGTGTCTGGATGGGCTACCCCGGTCGGAAAAAAGATCTTGGGGGTAACATGACGGGCGGCGTCGGCGCCTTACCGTTCTTCATTGATTTCATGAAAACGTTTTTGAAGGACAAGCCGAAGGAGACTTTCGATAAGCCTCCATCAATGCCGGAGGACATGAAGGAACTGTTCCGGCAAAGGCAGCGCGAATTGGCTGCCGAGCGCGCCTTGGTTGCAGCGAGTGACGAGGACGAGGAAGACGATGACAGCGCTGACGCTGCAACAGACACGCAACCAAAACTCGAACAGGTGACGCTGCCACCGCCACCGCGTGCTGACGACACTGCTTCAGAATCCCAACCTAAGGTTGATGCGGCTCCACGGACTGAGCCACTACCGCCGACCACTCGTCCACGAGAAGTCGATGCGCAGAAGAAAAAAGGCAAGAAGGGCGAGGAAGAACCATAAAAGGCTGGAGCAGATCACTAGGTAGAAGGCAGTAGTTATTAGGTGACTCGTCTTGACGCTGTGAAGGCCATTTGTTATAAAAACTGCCCCGCGCCCTCAGCATAGTTTGCTATGCGAGGGCGCTTATTCCGCAGTAGCTCAATGGCAGAGCATTCGGCTGTTAACCGAAGGGTTGTAGGTTCGAGTCCTACCTGCGGAGTTAAGGTTAAAGGACTTAGGGCATCAAATTGATGCCTTTTTCCTTTTCATACCCACTTTCATACCTACAATCACGCTTGGCCATCTGACTTTGCTTTCGCAACTTCGATGGCGTAGATAAACCCCAAGTACTGCGGCATACGGCATTAGGCAGAAACTCACATGCCTGTTGAACTCCATCCAAAAGAAGCTCTGG
>DASSCX010000078.1:0-30185 GCA_035697425.1 Pyrinomonadaceae bacterium
CGCCGCCGTCAAATGTTCGCAAGAGCGTTCCTTTCGCGCCCACCGCGAGACCCTTCTTGTCGTTGCGAAAGTCGACGTGATAGAGGGTCACATCAGTTGGCGAATCCTGGCGCGTCCAAGTGTCGCCATTATCGTTTGTGAAGAGGATGGTGCCGCCCTCGCCGACAATCCAACCGCGCTTTTCGTTATCAAAATCAACGTGGATCAGTTCGGAGTTGCTGGGTGTGCGTTTGCGCTGCCAGGTCTCTCCGGCATTGTCTGTATAAATCAGAATGCTATCGACCACGCGATCTCGTTTACTCACTGAGCCCACTACCCAGCCCTTTTTCTTCGACGGAAAGCGGATGCAATAAAGCTCCACAGTCGCGCCTTCAAATTCAGCGGGTGCAAAACGGCGCGCCTCTATCCAACGGATTCCGTTATCTACCGTAGTGAAGATGGCATTGCCGGCGATTAGAAATCCCCGCTCTTTGTCACGAAAATAAATATCGTTAATTGCATCCTTCGTTTCGACGCGCTGGTTTGTCCAAGAGGCGCCTCCGTCCTCGGTACGAATTAGAAAGCCGTCGTCACCGCCAGCCCAACCTCGTTTGCTGTCTAGAAAAAAGACACTATTTAACTCCTGCTTCGGCGGCGCTATGCGAGTCGCCACCCAGCCCTGTTGCGCGAAAGCTACGGTTGCAGTTGCCGCCAAAACAATTGCGATTGCCAGATAGCGACTTGAGTTTTGTTTATTTCCGAACTTCATTTTGCTCCCCGAAATACAGATCCCTTGTCCACCTTAGACACTGAAAGACAAAAACTCCGTCAGCGCCTCTACGTTACTCGGTTGTTGTTTGGTCGCTTCTTTGTACCTTACTTATGGTTCACAAGACAAGATTTCGACCCAAACAAATAGGCCACGCATTCAACTACCGTGAATGCGTGACCCTGTTTTTTGTTGAATCACTATTTCTCGCCGCCGATTACTGCCCTGTCACACGATAAACCCGGCCCTCAAAAACCACGATCACTTTTTCGCCGAGGGCGAAGAACCCGCCTAATCGCGGTTTCTTGGTCAGTAATGCAAAATACTCATCGCTGCCAAACTTTAGTGGGGTTTCCGGAAGCTTTGCATCGGCCTTGAATTCTGCGTCTGTCCAGACTCCCTCGCGGAGGTAGAAGGTCTTGCCGCCAACTGTGCGGACCGCAGCCGACAGTGAATCCTTGTCGAAGCGCTCGGCGTCCTGTTGTGAACGAGCACGTTTACTTTCCCTGACGCCCAAAGTGCCGGTCATCACCCGCGCTTGCGCAGCGCTTGCGGGTGAGGGTGGCGCGGCATTTCCCAAAGCTCTGCCACGACCTGCCGCTCCGCTCACACGCATGACGTCATCGATGGTAGCGCCTGATTCCAATGCCAGGAATGAGGTGTAAGGCGTCACGATGCCATAACGTGTTCCCAAGTCCACAACCTCGTCTCGCAGCTCCGCCGCTTCGCCATTCGTGCGAATCTGCTCCATCAACCAACCAACACGTCTTGTGGCCCACAATCGCGGCAGAAAATCGTTGCCGTCTTCGCGCAGTGGGAAGCGTTGGTTGTTATAGAGATACTCTTTGCTGCTGCCGCCAGATTTTCCGCTCAACTGCAAGCGCACGTATTCCATATCAACGTCATTCCGGTAACGCCCGATTAGCGTCACCTGCGACCCTCTGAAGACATCCGGTAATGCTCGCGGATATACCAGGTCCGTTTCCACTCCCGCCAGATCGAGCCGCAAGTCAGTCAAAACCGGGGAGTTTACTCGCGCAAAGAAAGTCGAAACTTTCGCCTCAAGGTCTTCCTTCGGCTCAACATAGTCTGCCACCCCGCCATTGTCGGCGGCGAGCTTGTCCAAAAGGGCCGTGTTGACGTTGTAGCCCACACCGAAACTAAAGAGTCGCAAACCGGGAATACGAGACTGGATGGCGTTGTCGAGAATGCGCGTGGGATTCGTTTCCCCTGCCGTCGGTAAACCGTCGGTCATGAAGACGATCATCTTGGGACGATCACTGACGCGGAATTGCCGCAGGGCCGCGAGCACCGCTTCGTTGATGTTCGTTCCACCAACCGGTCGCAACCCTTGAACAAATGTCTCACCGCGTTTCCGGCCCTCGTCGTCGGCTGCGATCAGACCCGTCTCAAACAACCGTTCCTCACCAGCGAATGAGATCACATTGAAGCGATCTTTGGGACGCAGGATTCTGATTCCATAAAGCAGTGCCGCTCGCGCCTTCTCCATCTTTCCCTCTTCCGCCATTGATCCGGAAGTGTCCAGCACGAACACTATGTCCTTCGCTGCATACTCCTGTTCGCGCCAGTCGTCCTTGGGAGAAATCATCAGCAGAAAGTAACCGTCCTTGCCTGCCTCTCGATGGGTAAGCAGCGACACGCCGAAATCCTGGTTTGAGAGCGTATAGAAAAGCCGAAAGTCCTCAGGCTCTTGTCCGCTAACCGATTCGAATGAAATTGCCAAATTGCGTTCGCCACTGCGCGTAACTGAAATCGCGTGCGATGGTGAGTAGATATTGCGGACCGGTTCTTTGCTCTCCAGCACCACACGCCCGGCAACCGAGCCAATGGTGGTCAGCTGGCGACCCATTCCGAGAGGATAACGATAGGAGACTGTTCCCGCTTCGGCCCGCAACACTTGTGAGTAAGTGAGCTCGAGCTTCTTGTCTGAATGCGGCGCAATAGGAAAGATACTGGCTTGAAAGAGGTCCTTGCCGGCGTATTCAAGTAGACCGGGATCACGCTGGCGCCGGACAATCTCGTCATAGATTTTCCTCGCTTCCTCGCGCGAGCGGACTTCCCCAACGAGGCGGCGTTCGCCATCCCAGATCGCGAACTCCACAATCGACGCTGCCTCCGGTATGGGAAACAAATAGGTTCCTTCGAGCGTTGCGCCGCTGTCGTTCCTAAACACCTGTTCCAGGTGAGTTGTGGCCACTTGGGAAACGATTTTAGTGTCAATCTTGATGGACTTGATCGGCAATGTTCGTGGCAGGGTGACTGGAACCGGTCGTTCGGGCTGAGGGCAACGCTGGCAGGGACCGGGAACGATTACGCCCTGGGCGCTCACGGGGGAGCTATTTGCAAAAAAGACGACGAGAAACAGAAGGCTAATAAATAGGAGTGTTTTGCTAGGCATACTGACCTCAAGAGTGGAGTTGGACGCAGGCATCTCGAGTCTAGAACGGGGTGTCTGAGTCTTTCTTGCGAGTCATGAGTGAAAGTCAGGGTATCGGCTTTTAGTCCGCGAAGTGGACGAATGCGTAAAGTCTGGGGCGTAAGCCCCAGGTAGGGCGCAAGATAGGTTCCTAGAACCTGCGAAGCAGGCGATCGCTGTAAGCCCCGGACTTTTCTGACGCCCGCTTCGCGGGCTCGCCAATAATCCTGCAAGCGGGACCTGGAGCTGATGCCCAGGCTTTACGTTTTCACCTGCTTCGCAGGTCATCGAGATGCAAACCCTGCCTTGCAGATATTCAGTGCAAGTCGCGTAGCTTCTTATTCGTCAGACTCATGACAGCGATATAAACAAGGATGGCCACGCCACCTGCCGTAACCGCAGCCCGTGCTCCAAAACGGTGGGAGACGACACCCGCTAGTAGATTTCCAATCGGCATCGCCCCAACGAATGAAAGGATGAACATGCTCATTACGCGGCCACGCATCCGGTCAGTTACCAGTTTTTGCAGCAACGTATTGGTCACGGCCACCGAAGTGACAATCGCGAAGCCGACACCGAAGAGAAAGATGAGGGATAGAGGCAGCCAGGTTGACTGGGCAAATACGATCAGACAGATGCCAAAGAAGAATGCACCACCCAGAACGGACCAACCTTTTCTTTTGAAGTCGCCGAGATAAGCCAGCACGAGTGCTCCTAAAAACGCACCGGCGCCCGCCGTGCCCATCATCCACGCCAGGCCCGTAGCGCCCAGGTGAAAAATGTCGCGCGCAAAAATTGGAATAAGTGTCAGGTAGGGCGCGCCGAAAAGACTGGTTGCCGCGGAGATAGAAAGCAATGATGAGACGCGCGGGCGTTTTCTGACGTAGCGAAGCCCATCAATCAAATCTTGCCAAAGCGCGCGTCGGTCTTTTACCGAATGTGCAATTGGTTTCCGTTCGTCAAAGCGAACCAGACTGAGGGCGACTACGACCGCGATGAACGAGATTCCATTCGCATAAAAGCATCCCGCGAGCCCAAAGAATTTGAATCCAAGTGCCGCGGCTACCGGACCAACCACACGCGAAAGTTGAAACTGTGACGAGTTGAGCGCGACAGCATTGGCCAGGTCTTCGCGGCCGACTAGATCGTAAGTCATCGCCTGGTAAGAAGGTCCGGCGATCGCCATGCAGCAGCCAGTGACGAATGAGAAAGCCAACACCATGTAGAGATTCACATAATGCGTGCCGACCAGGATGGCAAGAGCGAAGGCTGCAAGACCCGCAACGATCTGCGTGTAGCGCAGGAGCCGGCGCCTGTCAACCAGATCTGCAAAAACGCCGCCGGCAAGCGTTAGAAAAAATCCCGGCACGGTCGCCATGAAACCGTCAAAGCCAAGCCAAAACGCCGAGTCGGTCAACTGCAGAACCAACCATCCTTGAGCGACCGCCTGCATCCAGGTACCGATGTTTGAAAGGAAAGCACCGACCCAGAAGCGCCGGTAGTTTGCGTGCGAGAGTGCACGAAACATCGCGGTGCGCCGTTTCGTTGGCCGCTCGAGCGGCGAAACTTCCTGTATCTCTAGAACCATGCTGTGGTTTGGAACCGCTCCATTTTATGTTCTTTGCTGTTCCGCTGTAGGTAGCATTCGATTATCACAGCATTGCGGCGAAGACTGCGGCTACTGATGTGCATAGTTAGAAATTTGTGTAACATTCGGGTCCCGTCAATTCTATCAGGGAGAAGATTCTTATGATCAGATTGTTACTTATCAGCTTGCTTACCATCTTGAGCGCGGCATCTGCGCTAGCGCAAACCGAGAAAGCAACACCAACCCCAACGCCCATGAGCAAATCTCAAGGAACTGAAATTACAACTCCGGCCGCTAATCCTGCCGACGTGGGTTCAATCGACGCGATCATCGCCGCAGTGTATGACGTGATTTCCGGGCCCGCCGGGAAGAAGCGTGACTGGGATCGCATGCGTTCGCTGTTTATGCCGGGAGCGCGCCTGATTCCCACCGGCCCACGGCAGGCTGGCGGTTACGGGTCACGAGCTTTAACGGTGGAGGATTATGTCACGCGGGGCACGCCGCTGTTTGAGAAGGAAGGCTTTTTTGAAACCGAGCGCGCGCGGCGTACTGAGAGCTTCGGACAAATTGCTCATGTCTTCAGCACCTACGAATCGCGTCACGCTCCGGAGGATGTGAAGCCGTTTCAACGAGGTATCAATAGCATTCAACTGATGAATGATGGAAAGCGTTGGTGGATAGTGACGATCTTCTGGCAAGGCGAAGACGAAAAGAATCCGCTGCCGGAGAAGTATCTGAAGTAGGGTAACGTTGTAGCAGTTGAAGAGGGGAAGAGGGGGAAAGGGAGAACAGGGGAATAGGTGAACGGTGGAAGGGGACTTTTCCGATTCGATGTGTCTTTCTACGTTTCCTAGCCCTCGTAATGTCCCGGTCTCCCTTTTCCCATTCCCCCCTTCCCCAATTCCCCGGTTCCCCCTTTCCTGTCCCGGCGCCACGCCGAAAGCGAGCCGCCTTCCCCTCCGCGACGCTCGGCAACAATCTCCGCCAGTATTGCTACGGCAACTTCCTCAGGGGTGACGGCTCCGATATCCAGACCGATTGGCGCGCGTACCTTTGCCAGTCGGTTTGAATCGCTGCCGGTCGCGCGCAAACGCTCCAGGACAATGTTCGTGCGACGTTTACTCCCAATCAAGCCGATGTAATCCGGAGTAGAGTCCATCACGGCGCGCAGACACTCTTCGTCTTCAGCATGACCGCGAGTGACAATTGCCACGGAAACACCTCGTCCCTTCCCAATAGCGTCGCCTGCTGCCTTGGTCCAACTCTCGGCTGCCACTAACTCAATCAACTCCTCCGGAAAGCGTTCGCGCGTAACTAGCTCGGCGCGATCGTCAATCAGCGTGACGTGATAACCGGCAAAGCTCGCCAGTTTGGCGAGAGCGGCACCAACGTGCCCCGCGCCAAAAATTACAATTCGAGGCTCAGGTTGAATTCGTTCGAAAAGGATTCGCGTTGCCGCAAGGGCAGTTAACGGCGGGGCCAGGTCCCTCACACTATAGGTGTGTGCCTGATCTCGTGTCGCGAGGAACTGCTGCCCGAATTGAGCTACGGCGTTGTTCAGCTCGCGGCTTCCAAGGCTTCCGGTGGTTTCCCCAGTGCTTTCGACTAACAGTTTGGCCCCAACCAGGGAAGATCCTGCAACCACGGTTGCGAGCGCTGCGGTACCGCCGCGCTCCAGTAATTGCCCGATGGCAGCGTTAACGCCTGCGGATGCAGGCCTGTTCGCGGAGTCTGACATGGTCGTAGAGACGATAGGTGAGGACTATTTGGAGGATGACGGTTTCAAGAGGCCGAGCGCGGTGGCTGCGCGCTTCGCCAACCAGAGCGGTCCCACCAGCAGGTACATTGGGTTTTTGAAGAACGCTGGTTGATTGCCCTCGATGGCATGGCCGACGAACTGTAGAATCCAACCTACAATGAAGAGCACGAGCGCCCAACGCCAGCTGAAAAAGAACAACGGAAGCGAAAGCACGATCAGCGGAATGCCTATACTGTGCGTCAACTTATTCAGAGGATGCTGATGCTTGGCTTTGTAGTTTTGAATCAATGATTCAGGCATATCGTGATTTCCGATTGCCAATTGGCAATTGCCAATTAGTTCCCTTGACGGTCAGCCCGATCTGATCATATTGAAAAGTAAAATTCAACAAAAGGTAATAGCCAATCTTCAATCGGCAATTGGTAATTGGCAATCGAGGAAGATTTCCATCGTCCCCCCACAGACCATTCCCTCTTCGCTCGCTTCTTCGGCCGTTAATGAATAATGATGCAGCGCGGATTGCTTTGAACGCAATGCCTCACGAGCTTCCGCCCAAACCTCAGCTTCGATGCAACCACCACCGACAGTTCCCGCCGCCTGGCCGTCTTCGAAGAAAAGCATTTTCGCCCCGCGCTGTTGCGGCGTTGAACCACGCGTGTGCGTCACCGTGGCTACGACAACGCACTCGCCGCGCTCGTTGGCGGCTTGGACGAGGCGGTAGAGGTCGCGCTGCGAAATTGTGCCCATTACGAATTGCCGATTGGCGATTGCAGATTGGCGATTTCGCTGATGACTGACAAAGCGTTCATCATAGTAGCCTTCCTATCGAGAAAGCACCGGCACCGTCAGACACAGTCGGCTAATCATCATTCCCTATCGCTCCGGCTTCTGACTACGCGCCGGTTGAGATTCGACAACGGTCGGGGTGGCATCGTGTTGCTGTAAGCGCCGGCGCAGCGTGTCGACTTCAGCATCAGCATTGGCCACCGCTGTCTCTAAACGAGTCCTGCTCGTTTCCAGGATTCTGACTTGCGCTTGCAAGCGGGCCTTCTCACTCTCGAGTTGCCGGCGACGCGTGTCACGCGCTTCCTCTGGACGAGTGGTGCCGTAACCTGAGGTTACGCGCTCGATGTTCTCGGGCTTCAATGCATACTCAATCTGGTCGAGTTGCGATTGCAGGTCAGCCAACTTTGTCTCGGTTTCGAGTTGCTGCGAGCGCAAAGACTCTGAACGCTGCTCGGCCCGGGTCAATCGTTCCATGTCCAGCAACGAACGATCATTAGCCTGCATCTGCGTCAGCTTGTCGGTCAACCGATTAACCTGGTGGGAGAGCGCGTTTATCGTCTGCTGCATGTCTTCTTCATTATTTGCAGCCTTCTTCTTCCGGGACTTTGTGGTTTCGGCAACAGGTTCGTCAGGTGTTTCGTCCGCGGTGCTTAGTACTTTAGGTTCGCCGCTCGGAGAGTTTTCTTCGGACGGAGTGATCGTCGGATTGGTAATAACTGGACGCGGAACACGCCGCGAGCGACGTTTGCGGCGGGTCTGAGCCCCGGCATCGATCAAGCTCAAACCCAAAACGACAAACAGAATTACCAACACGGCTACCGATCGAATAAATCGCTGCATAGGAAATCCCCTTTTCCCCTCAAAGACTGCTTTTCAAGATACGCTCGGTGGGGAGATGCATTCAAGCGCTCTCACGATGCTTGAGTACCCAACCAGTAACGACTGCCAACCAACTTCGTTCCACAAAGCTGGGCGCCTCTGGCAAACCTGCCTGCACAAGTAGCCGGAACAAGTATCGCCAGGCTATGCCGGAAGGGCATAGCCACTTCCTCACACCAGGCGGCAAAGCCGATTAAGACAGTGTCGCACCGTCCCCGATTCAACTCAAAAAGGCTGAACTACGAAACTAATATCCATGGCCGCGGGCGAGCTTTGCAGCAGGTTGATGCGAATGACATTTGCCCCCGCCTCGGCGTAGGCCCGCGCATTCGCAACCGCGATCTTTCCCGAATATTCGAAGCCAAGCGAAGGCGACAGCGACCGGCCAAGCTTCGTCAACTTACCAACTTCCTCCGCTGACAGACTTTCAAAAATCAAAATATCGGCCCCGCAATCTATTGCCGTCCGCACTTCCTTCTCGTTCGCAACCTCGACCTGAAGCTTTTGAGCGTGACCCAGTTTTTCTTTTGCGTTCCGCAACGCCGCCGCTAGTCCGCCCGCGACAGCAAGATGATTGGAGGTGATCACAACACCATCATCGAGTCCAAAGCGACTATTGCGGCCGCCTCCCAGGAGCACAGCATAGCGCTCCAACATCCGCAGCCCGGGTGTCGTCTCTCGCGAGGCAACAATCTGCGCTCCGGTTCCAGCTACTGCGCGCACGAATTGATTAGTGGTGGTAGCTACTGCCGACAGTCGCTGCATCAGCGTAAGCGCCACCCGCTCACCCGCGAGCAAGATGTCCGCGAACCCTGCCGTACGCGCGATCACCTTCCCCGCTTCTATTTCTTCGCCGTCAGCCACGAAGGCTTCCAATTGTTGTTGTGAGTCGAGGGTGAGAAAGACTTCCTCGGCGGCCTCGAGCCCGGCCACGATCATCTTTTCTTTCGCCACAAAGCGCCCGCGCGCTCGTGTGTTGCGTTCGACTATTGCTTGACTCGTGATGTCGCCGCGCCCCAAGTCCTCGCGTAACATGTCTGCGATCTGGGAATAGAGCGCGCCTTCGTCCATCCAGTTCATAGTTCCGGTTCCGGGTTCTTATCTAAGCGAAACGAATCAGATTCGACTCGATACGAGGTTCTCGGAAGACCTTGCCGCAGAAGTCTCAATTGAAGAAATCGACGCATCGCGTCGAGATGATTTTAGCCCGGCCTTTCAATGCCGGGTGTAGCGGCAGGTAAATAAGTTCCGCGTCGCGTAGCGACGGAACGAATGCAATTATCAGATTCATGCGTCGCTGACGCGACGCACCGCAAACATCGATCCGATTCCCGGCCTTGAAGGGCCGGGCTAAAATCTCTCCGACGCTAAGCGTCGGATTGCGCGCACCTCACTCCAGGTTGGCAATAGTCTGCTGGAGTTGCTTTACGCGTTGGGTAATGTCGCCAATCCGCACACGGATTTCATTGACCTTTTCCACGGGCGCGCGTTCCGCAAACTGCGGATTGGCTAACTGGGCTTCGAGTTTGGCCGCCTCCTCCGCAAGTTTCTCTTTTTCCTTCGCCAGTCGTTGTCGCTCCTGGGCAAAGTCGATTAAACCTTCGAGCGGGATCGCAACCTCTGCTCCGCCCACCAGCACTGCACGTGCTGACGCTCGGGGCGCATCAAGCTGTTCGCTGATGACAATCCGAGAAGCTCGCGCCAACCGGCTAATCTGATTTTGGTTGTTCTCAAATACCGCCCGCAGAGTTTCTGTGGGCGCGCCGATAATCAGTTCCACGCGTTCGCCCGGCTTGATGTTCATCTCCGAACGAATGTTACGCACTCGCGAAATCAGATCGATCACCGCCTCCATTTCTTTTTCCGCACGATCATCCATCAACTCCAGCCGGGCTTCCGGGTAAGCCGTTAACATGATGGTTGGCCCGGCACCGCGATAGGCGGCATGCAATACGTACGCATCACCTCGCGGAAGTTGCAGCCACAGTTCTTCAGTAATGTAGGGCATGAACGGATGCAGCAAGCGCAATGCCTGCTCCAACACTGTCAACAGGCGACTGCGGGCCTCCGTGCGCCCAGGCGTGGCTTCCTCCGCCGTCACCTCCGCCTTGGTCAGCTCTATGTACCAATCGCAGAAGTCGTCCCAGAAAAAGTGGTACAGGGCCTGGACTGCCTCGTGAAACTGATAACTGCCAAGCGCGTCGCGGACGGTTCCGGAAGTTCGGTTCAGACGTGAGAGGATCCAGCGATCATGCAGCGCCACCTTCGGAGCGACTTCCAGGAGCCTGGCATTGATCGCCGCGCCCTCAGAATTCATCAGGCAGAACCGGGCGGCGTTCCAGATCTTGTTCGCGAAGTTGCGATACGACTCAACCTGTTTTTCATTCCAACGTGTGTCTGTGGTCCCTACCTGCGCGAGAGTCAAACGCGTCGCGTCAACGCCAAATTTGTCGAAGACTTCAAGCGGATCAACGCCGTTCCCTTTGGTCTTCGACATTCTTTGTCCGTGCTTGTCCAGAATTGTTCCGGTGACGAAGACATCATCGAAGGGTCGCTCGCCGACAAACTTGAGCCCCATCATCACCATCCGGGAAACCCAAAGGAAGATGATGTCGCGAGCCGTTATCAGCACCGACGTCGGATAGAAGGTCTGCAAATCTTTTGTCTGTTCGGGCCAGCCGAGCGTCGAAAAAGGCCAGAGCGCGGATGAGAACCAGGTATCGAGCACGTCCTGATCCTGAGTGAGATCAACCGTCCCGGCTTTCATTTCGGCTTCAGCCAGCGAACGCGCAACGATCACTTCGCCGTCTTTCGTAAACCAGGCCGGGATTTGATGTCCCCACCAAAGCTGCCGGGAAATGGTCCAGTCGCGCAGATTCTCGAGCCAGGTTGCATAAACTTTTTCGTAGGGAACCTCGGGAACGAACTGAGGTTTTTTCTCTCGAGCCAGTAGCTCGAGCGCAAGGTCCCTTAGTTTTTCCATGCGCAGAAACCACTGTAGGGAGATCAAAGGTTCGAGGACAGTTTTGCAACGCTCGCACTTTGAAATGGAGAACTCGTAGTCGACAACCTTCTCTAACAGGCCGAGGGCTTCAAACTCTGCAACCACTTTTTCTCGCGCCTTGTAGCGATCCAGGCCCGCGAAACTAGCTCCTGCAGCAGGCGTCATCTTTGCGTGGGCATCTATGACAACGACCTGTTCGAGATTGTGTCGCAGCCCTAACTCGTAATCGTTAGGATCATGCGCGGGCGTGATTTTCACGGCGCCAGTGCCGAAGTGAGGATCGACGAATTCATCAGCGACAACTGTGATCTGCCGCTCGGTTAGCGGCAGCAACAAAGTGGTCCCGACGAGATCACGGTAACGATCATCGTTGGGATTTACCGCGACCGCCGTATCACCAAGCATGGTTTCGGGCCGGGTCGTCGCGACGGTCACGCTGCCATTACCGTTCTTTGCAGGGTAGCGCAGGTAATATAGTTTTCCCGGTTGCGGATCTTTTAGCACTTCAAGATCCGATAGAACAGTTTGATCGTTAGGACACCAGTTAACGATCCGGTTGCCGCGATAGATCAGTCCCTCTTCATAAAGACTAACGAACACGTGCCGCACAGCCCGGGACAGGTCGTCAGCCATCGTGAACTTCTCACGTGACCAGTCGACGGAAGCACCTTCACGGCGCATCTGCTTTGTAATCTGACCGCCCGAATCATGTTTCCATTTCCAGACGCGCTCGACAAATTTTTCGCGCCCCAGGTCGTGACGGGTCAAACCTTCCTTCTTGAGCTCCCGCGAAACCATCAATTGGGTGGAGATGCCCGCATGATCCATTCCCGGAAGCCAAAGAGTCCGATAGCCGCACATGCGTTTGTATCTGGTGAGGACATCCATCATGGTGTGTTGCAGAGCATGACCCATGTGAAGAGAGCCCGTGACGTTAGGTGGCGGAATCGCAATAGAAAACACGGGCGCAGCCGGGTCTTGATTGATCTCCGGAGCAAAATAGCCGCGTTGCTCCCAGCGAGCGTAATGATGCTCTTCGGCCTGTTTCGGATCGTATTGTTTGGAAATTTCCATTTAGTAAGTGGTCAGAAGTCGGGAGTCAGTAGTTAGTTGTCAGTAGTTCGTTGTCAGTGAGTAGGCGTCAGGGTTGGTTGTCAGTTGTGAGTAGTCAGTAGGCAGATATCTACAAGACCCACGCACCACTGACTACTTACAACTTACAACTTACAACTGACTGCTCACTACTAACTACTGAGTAAAGAGCTATTGTAAGGGAATAGCCGGGTGTTTTCACCCCCAGGCCAAAATGGCGCAATGGCCGCTGGCGTAACTAAGACTCTTTGGTCTATTGAGGATATTGTGGCGTTGCTGGATAATCCTCGTCAGTGCAAGCCGATTCCCTTAAACAACTGTCTTAGGAGGAGTCCTCATCGGAGTAGGACTCTGCCTAATTGTCTCTCGCAAAGCCATCAGAAGGGGCGATGACAATTGGAACGAGCGGGTTCCGTGGCTTCTTCAGTCACATGGCCCTCGCGGGGATTCCTTTGAGACATTCATAATTGTATTTGCGGCATTTCTGCTGTTGGTTGGAATAGTCAATCTCATTCTTCCGTTTGTTCAACATTGAAAATGACCCACTACCCAAAATGGTTTTACCGCCTTCGGCCTTCTGACCTACTGCCTACTGACCACTGACCACTGACGAAAAAAAGCAGCACGCTTAACGCATGCTGCTTTTGCAATCGTTGCGATCGACCGCTGCAGTCTTACTTCGGCTGAATCTCTTTCTCTTCCAATTTCCGTTTGATCATAAGCTCCGCGAGCTGCGGCACTACTTCCCAGGCGATCTGCTGCACTACTTTCTCTGAAAGTAATTCAACAGCACGGCGCGCGATTGAGTCGATCTGTTCAGGCGTTAAGTGGCTTGTGCTCGCAACTGCCGGCGGGACAGCCGATCCCTGAGTTGCTACTGGCTCATCGAACACCCTTTCAAGTTTTTGCGGACTCTCCACTGCGGGAACTGATTCCACTCGCGCTTCCGAGACTGTGGGCGCATGTCGCATCCATTCCAGAGTGTCATCCATTTGCGGTGGGGCGGTGGGCTGCGCGTTGAGTTCTCCGGTGCTGCGGTTCAACATCAAATCGCTTGGCTCAGACTCGAGTTGCCAGTCGACTGAGGCCGGCGCAGAAACCTGAGGCTCTACAAAAGCCGGAGCTGGGGAATAGGCACTGCTGCCAGCGAAGGCCGGAGCCGGTTCGTCCAGGTCGATGTCCAGTACAAATTCTTCGGCGCGATCAGAAGACGCAGATGGCAAATCGCCAAGATCCAAAAGTACGTCGCTGCCGTCCAGCGCACTCTCAGTTTGCGGGTTAGTGGTTTCCATTTGATTGTCGGAGATAGTTTGCTCGGGCTCAGATTTGGACTGCTGATCACCCCTTAGTGTTTCCGGAGCATGGGGCGCTGACTGGGCGCCGCTAATCGTTTCCAGGGCGACACCCTCGGGAAGTGGTCTGGTATTGGCGGTAGTCAGCTCGAGTTCGCCCGTGGTCATCAATTCAGGTTCGGGCGTTTCCGCAACGTTGGGTAGCTCAGCGGTTGGCACCTGATCCGGGTCTTGCTTGCCGGAAACAAGGCTACCCACGCGGTCTATTAAACGTCGAATCGATTGAAATGGCTTGGTCAAGATTTCGTCCGCGCCAACTCTGCGCGCCTCCGCTTCGTCAAATGGCTCAAACGAGCCGACCAGAAGCATAACAGGAATGTGATTTAACTCAGCATTTTGTTTGATGTATTCACAGATTTCGTAGCCGTTCGGCGACGGCATGAAAGCATCCGCCAGGACGACATCGGGCTTGTTTTCCGCGAGTTTCTCCAGCGCCTCAGCACCGCTGCCGACGCTGATAACCTCAACGCCCTCATCGGCAAACGTAAGTTCGATAACTTTCTGAATCGTGGGGGAATCGTCAGCGAGTAGAAGTTTGCGCCCAGCTAACAAAGCTAATTTCCTTAGCTAAATGGAGCGCCACTGGCGGCGTCAGGAGTAGTGCCGGTTACGAGGCGGGCTCGCGTAGCAGCAGTCTGGAAAGCGACTGCTATTTGCAACCTAACATCCGGGGGAAGACAGAGTCAAGACTTTTGGCTTTTGGCCTCTATGAAGGCTAATGGGCAGGGCCGCTGACAATGATATCGTCCCCCGTCGCATCTTTGCGGTCCGGCCCGCTGGAACTCAACGTGAAACGATCCCGCAGACCCTGATAGGTATACGGCTGTTGCCAGGGATCGACGCGAATCACTCGGGAAAGGTAGCGCGGGCTGAGGTGATCAATCGCCACTGAGTGTTTGTCCGCAACCAGATAGGAACCCCGTTCACTGCGAAACTTTTCCAATGCTTGTGCAATCGTCGCCAGTTCAGCACGCGCAGTTTCCCGCTTCACCTGATTCAGGCGTGCCAGCACTGATTCCACGTTGACCCAGCCTTGGTTTCCTGTGCGCACCTCCGAAACCTGCCAGCCACTCTTTCCTTGATTTGTCAGTCGCGTATCGATCTGAACCCAGGCGATAACGGTGGTCGATGGTTGCGAAGCCAGGGGAATCGCAAAGGGAGCCACCTCTTGAATGCGCACCGCATCGGAGGGAATCTGAATTCCGAGGAGACTTCCCAGGAGGCAGCGCGCGCGTTTCACACTGGGTTCGATAGCGTTGCCACGCATCGGTGGGTCGGGAGCATTACACTCCTGGCCAGATCCAGTGGCACCCAGGACGCGCGCGATCAGTTCGACATCTTCCCACCTACCTGGAGCGGTTCTAATTTCAGCTACGCGCCAGCGGGCTTGAGTATCTTTCTCGAAGCGGAATACATTTCGGACCAGTGCGGTGGCCTCGGCGGTGGTCGGTCCCGTAAGTGAAACCTTCTTGACCTTGACCGCTCCATTCGTCAGTTCAAAACCTGCCATCCGCGTGATCGCTTTGCGCGCTTGTTTTGTGCTCAGCTCGGCACGAACAGTTGCAACGGAAAACGTGAGTAGGCAAAAGATAATTATGCGGAAGAGATAAGCTGGCCGTTCTGCGCGGGCGTGCATAAGACGATTCTACTGGGGGCTGGCTTTGCCGATGAGCATTTGCAGCATGATGTGCAGTTGCGCCGTGGTAAACGGTTTCGGCAAAAACACAACTGCCCCGGCCGAAAAGCTATCGGAAGAAAGTTTAGGGTCTTGTTCCGCCGTCATCATCATGACCGGAATACGCATCAACCGCTTTTCCGTTTTCATGAAGCGTACCAACTCCGGTCCAGAAATGTGAGGCATCACCACATCTAAAATCCCCGCCGTAAAGTTGTGATCTGTTTGCAGGATTTTGTAAGCCTCACGTCCATCGCGAGCTGTGACGACGTCATAATTTTCTTTTTCGAGGATCGTCTTCACCAGCCGGAGAATCGCCGGATCATCGTCGGCAACAAGAACGCGCCGACTGGACTGGTTTCCTAAAGTTGAGGTGTTCTCTGCCATCTGATTCGTTACACTTCCACGGCCCGGCTACTTTCACCAGCCCGATTTGAGAGGTCTGCTGCAAGTTTGATGGCAGCCAGCATGCTCGAATGTTCCGCGAGGCCCTTGCCAGCGATATCAAACGCCGTCCCATGATCGACCGATGTACGAATGAACGGTAATCCCAGCGTAACATTAACTGCCTCTCCAAACGAGAGGCATTTAACGGGAATCATGGCCTGGTCGTGATAACAGGCGATTACCGCATCGAATTCCCCGCGCGACGCCCGCAGGAACACAGTATCCGCGGAAAACGGTCCGTGAACATTTACCTCGTCGGTTCCATGACACGCTTCGATCGCGGGAGCGATCTCAAGCGCTTCTTCAATCCCAAACAGGCCCCCTTCGGCACCATGCGGGTTGAGCGCAGCGACGGCGATGCGCGGTCTTTCAATACCCCAGCGCTTCATTTCCCGATCGGCAAGGTGAATCGTACGAATGATGCGATCGCGCGTGACCATGCGTATGGCCTCTGCCAGGGGGACATGCGTGGAAAGCAAAACAATGCGGAGGTTTGCCGCAACAAATGCCATTGCAAACTCTTCAGTGTTCGTTAGGTGTGCCAGAAATTCCGTATGACCGGGGAAACTATACCCGCCAAGGAATAGGGCGCGTTTGTTGATCGGGGCGGTGGCGATGGCATCAACGCTGCCCGCCGCACAAAGCTCGACGGCTGCTTCGATGTATCCCGCCGCCGCCTTGCCAGCGGCGCCTGATTCAATGCCGGGTTCGATGTAACCACCGATGTTGTCCAGGTGAAAGATTACCGGGCCGGAGATTTCATCCGGGATCTCTTCACCCTGGCGGATGATGTCGTAGCCGCATTGTAGGTCGAGGGTACGGGCGGTGTGGGCCAACAACTGGGCATCGCCAATAATAAAGGGAACACATGCCGCCCTGATTTCATCCTCGGCCACTGCCTTGAGGACGACTTCGGGACCGATACCCGCAGGATCGCCCATGGTAATGGCGATCCTCGGTAACGATCGCCGGCGCTGACCAAAGGCGTTTGAGCTATTGGCGAACTGTCTCATTAGTTGAGACGACGCGTCATTCGCGTCTGGCGAAGGTGGGGGAGGTCCATCTGACAAACGGCTGCGTTAGTCGGCTGACTGCTCTACACGTTCGTCGGCTTTGTACATGTATTTGATGTTTCTTTTGAGAACCAGAAGGTTGGGCGCTGCCTGGCGATTGACCTTGATCGCACCGCGATCATACCACTCCATTGTTCCTTCAATTTCTTCACCGTCGGTGAGCACGATCACCATTGGTGTGTGAGCATCAATTTGTTTCTTGTAATAAAAAATCTCCGCATTAGTTTCCATTGGTGGTGGAACACGTTTGCGAACTTGCACGGATGATTGCTGTGCCGGACGCTGTTGCGGTTCCCTTCCACCCTCGCCGCCTGAGCTGCGCTGAAAACCACCGTTGGATCTTTCTCGCGCCGGCGGAGTTTCGCGCGCCTTACCTTTGACCTCTGCGAGCGTAGTTCTTATAAGTTTACGATTCACTTGATGATTACCTCCAAAAAATAGGACGGGTTTCGATCGATCGTGCCAGGCACATCATGTGAAGGAAGAGCTGACGGGATCGATAAACAAAACTCTCGCAGGCTGCGGCCACTCGAGGAGATTGGAAATTTTGCTCGTAATGGAAAAACCTGCCAGGGAATGGGCACATGCTACACAACCAGAAAAAAAAAAAGCAAAGCGAAAACAAAAGCGCTGCGGGCGTGGTGCTGCAAAAAAGCAGGGAAGGCTTTCAGCCTTCCCTGCTTCAATCTACAACTTCGCGTCGAATTCTCAGTCTGCCTTTTTTCGAATGAAAGTGGGCACGTCAAGGTCATCAGCGCGAGCGCTCATCATGGGACGCGGCAAGTCGTCTAAGGGCCGGGGAATGGTGCGCGGTGAGTTTGCGGGCAACGCTGATGTCGAACCAGCCGCAGCCACCGCTACAGACTCTCGATCGAACCCAGTCGCGATCACCGTAATCCTCATCTGGTCGCGCATGGCTTCATCGATTACAGCACCGAAAATAATGTTGGCATCTTCATCGGCGGCTTCCCGAATGATAGTCGCCGCAGCATTCACTTCATAAAGCGTCAGGTCGGTCCCGCCCGTAATATTGATCAGTACACCCCTGGCGCCTTGAATCGACGCCTCCTCGAGTAGTGGTGATGAAATCGCCTGTTGCGTGGCCTCAATGGCGCGGTTCTCACCAAAAGCATGACCGGCACCCATCAGGGCCATTCCCATTCCGGACATGATCGCTTTCACGTCAGCAAAATCCAGATTGATCAACCCGGGAACCGTGATGAGATCGCTAATGCCCTGCACCGCCTGCCGCAGCACATCATCGGCAATGCGAAACGAATCGGACAACGAAGCAGCCTTTTCCACAGTGTGCAGCAGCCGCTCATTCGGAATCGTGATTACCGTGTCAACACATTCGCGCAGCTCCCGTAGGCCGTGATCCGCCTGCTGCATGCGTCGTCGACCTTCAAACTGAAACGGTTTTGTTACTACGGCCACCGTCAGACAGTTCAACTCTGTGGCCAGCGAGGCAATAATTGGAGCCGCGCCCGTGCCGGTACCGCCACCCATACCAGTCGTCACAAAGACCATATCAGCGCCTTCCAGCACTTCAATAATCTTGTCGGTATCTTCCAATGCCGCTTCGCGCCCCACACCCGGATCGGCTCCGGCGCCGAGGCCTTTTGTGAGACGGCTGCCAAGCTGAATCTTGATGGGCGCACGAGAACGTTTCAGCGCCTGCAAATCAGTATTGGCGACCAGAAACTCAATTCCTTCAATGCCGGCTTCGATCATGCGATTTACCGCATTACCGCCGCCGCCACCGATTCCGATTACTTTTATGCGCGCCCCGGTGATGGGCGGATCATCATCGATGAAAATATTAATGCCAGTTCCGGGTTTACGAGCGTCCGGTGCCATAGTCATTTCCTCTCTCCCAAAGCGGGAAGGCTTCCAAGGCCCTTTTCTTCTATATTGGGTAGCTCGTGCCATCGGCGTCTACATCTTGCGGACAATATCTTGTGCAACCGGGGCGAGAGCATACAACAACTTGTCAAAAAATACTACCAAAACGATTTCGAAACTTTGACACGAAGTGTGTCAACTTTCCGGTAGAACCACGCCGGCTCATGCCGGCGCGCATTTCGCTCGCCTGCGCGCGCGAAGCGAGTAAGGACAATCCTGCCGCCGCGGCCCAGGCAGGACTCTGAATGTCTTCAACCAAACCACCAAACCGATCACGCTCAGGGAAACCAATGCGCACCGGCGCGTCAAACACTTGTTCGGCGATCTCCGTCATGCCGTTTAGGAGAGCGCCTCCTCCCGTGAGCACGACCCCACTTGAAAGCTGACGCTCCCACCCAGAGTCCTTAATTTCATCGGCGACGTGCATTAACACTTCTTCCGCACGAGGCTGCAGAATGTCGCAAAGAATTTGCCGCGAGAGTTGCCGGGGAGCGCGGCCACCAACTGAGGGAACTTCTACCAACTCACTCCGTTCCATCTCACTGAGTGAAGTACTACAAGCACTCCCAACCGTGCGTTTGATCTTTTCCGCTTCCGGAATCGGCGTTCGCAAGCCAAAGGCGATGTCGTTGGTGAAATGGGATCCACCCAGCGGAAACACGGCCGTGTGTTGCACCGCTCCCCGCTGAAAGATCACCAGTCCGGTCGTTTCTGCGCCAATATCAACCAAAGCCGAGCCAAATTCCTTATCATCTTCCGATAGCGACGCTTCTGCGGCAGCAAGCTGCTCCAGAACCATGTCGGCAACAATCAGACCGGCGCGGTTAACGGCATTAATAGCGTTCTGGCGCGCTGTGACCGGACTAGTAACTATGTGCACTTTTACAGCGAGGCGCGCGCCTATCATTCCCACGGGATCGTTGATTCCGTCCTGATCGTCGACGATAAATTCTTGAGGCAAGCGATCCACGATCTCGCGCCCCGCGGGCAATTGAATCGCACAGGCCGAATCGATGGCCCGACGTACGTCTTCCGGTGTTATTTCTCGATCGCGTCCGGAAACAGCCACGATTGCTTGTCCGTTCAGCCCCAGAATGTGGGAACCGGCAAGGTTAATCGTCACTTCCTCTGCCTGCACATCGCTCATCCGTTCGACTTCTTCAACCGCCTTCTTGATGGCATCAACGGCAGCATCCGGATTTACAATCACACCCTTGCGCAGGCCGCGGGCTTCCGCCTCGCCGATGCCGACGATGTTCAGCAATCCGCCGTCACCGGGCTCGCAAGCGATACACGTCACCCTGCTGGTTCCAATATCCAGGCCGATCGTGTGTGGGGTGCGCTTGGCCATTAACTTTTGCTCCTTAACAAAACCATTCGGGTCTCCGGTTCGATCTAAGTAGACCGAACTCGTCGTGGTCTCGCGTCGGCGTTAGTTTCTTTCCTCGTAGTCTTAGTCTCCGTATCTTTCTTTCTCTCCCTGCCAGCCGACTTGCTCGCCGGTTTTTGTTCCTCTCGATCGGGTTGGGTGCGTCGTCTTTCCGGCGCCGCAGTATTAGCCGCATTACCTGGGTTGTTGCTTGGGTTTGCGCTAACCGCGTGTGCGCCTGACACAAAGCCAACGATCGCCCCTTTGCCTTGATTTAGATCGATATAGCTGATCGCTGATCCACGCGGCGTATTTCGTTGTCCATCCAAAACCTCGAGCGCCTGCCGCAATCGCTTGCCGAGTTCTTGCGAGCCCAGGCGCACTTCAATTTGCGAATCGTCTTCGGCCAGTTGCGCGCGTACGTCGCGTAGATCAATTAAATTCACTTCGCTAACGCGCTCCGCCAAACCCAGCGCCTCCCAATCCCGTCGCAGCTCCATAAACTTCTGTACGCGCTCGCTATTTTCTTTCCGCGCTGCTTCCCCTTCGTCTTCATTCCAGCCGCGCAAAAAGAAAGGAGGCAGTTGATCGGCCGGCAACATTTCGCCAAGCATCACTGCGTCTTCGTCTACCCAGATGAAACGACCGGCCGCGGTGCGCACCACAGCGCGCGGCTCGCGTTCCACAATCCGCACGCGGATGCCGTCGGGCAATACCCGTGAAACAACCGCGCGCCTGATCCAGGGAAGCCGTTCAAGTTTGCCGCTTAGCTCATTCAAGTCGGCCTGCCAAACGCCCGACTTCGTAACTTCACGCCTGACCAAACTCTGCACATCCTGGAGCGAGGCGCGCGACTCGCCCTGGACCTCAACATTGCGTAACTGAAAGAAACTTGCCGCTGACGCTGCCTGGTATGCGGCGAAAACTCCGACACCCAACGCAATAGCGATGATCACTTTTAGCAAAACGGGGACGTAGCCAATCAAGGCACGCACTCGCACGGCAAGCGACTGGCCGTCGGCATCACGACGAGACGGACGTTGTCCGACTGCGCCACTTCGACGCTTCGCATTAAGACCGCTGCGATTTCCAACTTTTTGGGGGATAATTTGTTCTCTCACGTCGACTCCTTCTCAACCGCATCAGGGGAAACGGCTGGTGCGCTGTCACTCGACTCATCCTTCCGCGGTTCATTCGCGCGCCAGAGTTCAACTTCATACTCGAGTTCAATTCCCTGTTCGCGCTTCACGCGCTCGCGTATCTCCTCCGCAAGTGCCAAAGCGTCTTCTGCCCGGGCGTTCTCACCTTCCGTCACGATGAAATTCGCGTGCACGGGAGAAACAAGCGCCGTCCCGCGTCGCACTCCTTTCATTCCCATCTCGTCAATCATCTTTCCCGTGCCGATTGAGCTGGCCGGCGGATTTTTGAAGAAACAACCTGCCGAACGACCGCCGTGCGGTTGAGTCGCAAGCCGGCGGCTCTTTGCGTCTTCCATCCGGGCCATGATTGCTCCAGCATCATCCGGAGTTAGTCGCAAGGTTGCTCCCAAGAGCAGCTCGCCATCCCTGAAAGAAGTGTGACGATAATTCCACTGCACGGTACTGCCCGGGACCTCGACAACGCGTCCTTCCCGAGCGACGCGAACAGTTTCTGTCACGGTCCCAATCTCCTGGCCATAGGCGCCTGCATTCATCCACAACGCGCCCCCAACCGTCCCCGGAATGCCGCCCAGACCTTCGATTCCAGAGAGACCCTCGCGGGCGACGTCTACGCACAAACGCGGTAAGGAATAACCGGCACTAACGTGGACGAGATCACCTTCGCACCGAACTTCACCTTTCAAGTCTTTCAACGCGAGTACCACGTAATGGTGTTCACCATCGTCAGCGAGGACGTTGCTTCCCGAACCGAGCGCGCGCCAACCCACGCCAGCCTGCTCCAGCTCATGGACCACGGCAGCGGCCTCGGCTTCCGTCTGTGGAGAGATCACCCAGTCAATCGATCCCCCGACGCGCAGACTCGTCAATTCGGCAAACCGTCGTCCGCGTTCCGCGCGCACACCGAGCCGCGCGCTAATCTCGGCTATTGCCTCGTCTCGTTTTTGTAATTCCGTGTCGTTCAAGTAACTCTAACCTTCGTTGCTGCCGGCGTTTTCCTTCAGCAGCGTCAACAATTGATCGCTGACTCGACTGACTGTGCCGGCACCCAGCGTCAAGACCAAGTCTCCGGGTTGCACTTGTGATTGCAAGAAGGCTGCGGCACCTTCGAGCGCACCAATATGGCGCACATCCTTGTGACCGAATCGTTTGATCGCTTCCGTTAATGCTTCAGCGGTGACGCCCTCGATCGGCTCTTCGCTGGCTGGATAGATGTCCGTGATGAAGAGTGAGTCGGCGTTATTAAAGGAGCGCGCGAATTCCTCCATCAGGTCGTGAGTGCGACTGTAACGATGCGGTTGGAAGAGCACGACGATGCGTCTGCCTCCCGAGCCAATTTTCGCCGCAGCAAGCGTTGCTTTGATTTCGGTCGGATGATGACCGTAGTCGTCGATCACAAGCACGCCGCCAACCTCTCCCTTGCTTTGAAAACGGCGCCCGGCGCCGCCAAAACTCCCCAACGCCGCGGCAATTTGTGCAAAGGGAACATCTAGTTCCAGTCCCACGGCAATCGCGGCGAGGGAGTTGTAGACGTTATGCAAACCGGGCACGCACAGGTTGATCTCCCCAACCGGATCAGAGCCGCGCCACACGGCGAAATTCGATCCGAAGGTTTCATTGAAGCGGATGTTATGAGCTGAGATGTCGGCTTGAGCACTGAGCCCATAAGTCATGCGCCGTCTCTCGATGTGTGGGATGATTGCCTGCACGTTCGGATCGTCGAGACAGAGGACTGACGCGCCGTAGAACGGCACTTTATTCACGAAATTTGTGAAGCAGGTGCGCACGTCTTCCATATCGTGGTAGTAGTCCATGTGCTCGCGATCGATGTTGGTAACAACTGCGATCGTCGGCGTTAACATCAGAAACGAACGGTCACTCTCGTCGGCTTCCACCACCATCAGATCACTCTTGCCCAAGTGGGCGTTTGATCCGAAGGCGCCAACAACTCCGCCGACGACGATCGTCGGATCAAGTCCTGCGTGACCCAATACGGTCGCCACCATCGATGTCGTGGTCGTCTTGCCGTGAGAACCGGCAACAGCGACGGTATGCGGTTTAAGTCGCATCAGCTCAGCCAGCATCTCGGCGCGCGGGATCACGGGAATCGAGCGCGTGTGAGCTGCCACGATTTCAGGGTTGTCTTCGCGCACCGCGGTTGAGCGAACCACAACGTGAGCGTCCCCCACATTCTCCCCAGCGTGACCTTCAGTGATTTCAACACCCAGCCGTTCCAAACGATCGGTTGCCGGCGACTTCTTTTGATCCGACCCGGAAACACGGAAGCCCAAGTTGATCAGCACCTCGGCGATTCCGGACATGCCGATACCACCTATGCCAACAAAATGGACGTGTTGAATTCTTCGAAACATAATCAGTAGTCAGGAGTCGGGAGTCAGGAGTCAGAAGCAGTAGGCAGGAGCAGTCGGCACTCCCCAGGGGGTTCCAGCCTCGGATTTCTTTCACTCCCGATTGTCATCAGAATTTTCTGCTCCCGCCGTCTGCCTATTCCCTCCGGCTCTCCAACAATTCCTGAATCAGATCAACCGCTGCTGCTGCTGCATCACCGCGTGCTAACTTCCGACTAGCTGCTTCCATTTTCACTAACTCGTCGGGCAACTGAACGAGTTGTTTAATTTCCTCTGCCAGCCTGGCCCCACTCAGATCCTTCTGCAAAATCATTTTTGCCGCACCTTGCGCCTCAAGAGCTTCGGCGTTTTTCCGCTGATGGTCGTCCGCAGCCAAGGGAAAAGGAATCATGATTGCAGCCTTCCCAGCCGCGATTAGTTCCGCCGTCGTGGTAGCGCCCGCGCGACACACTACGAGATCCGCTCCTGCGAATGATTTGACCATGTCATCGATGTAACGCCTTACCTCCGCTTGCTCGCCCCAACCTGCGTCGAGATATGCATCGCGCACTCGCGCAAAATCGGCTTCACCAGTCTGGTGCATGATGCGCAACAACCTTCTTTGTTCCTCCAGTTCAGGCAAGGCGGCTACCATCGCTTCGTTGATTGCGTGCGCGCCTTGCGAGCCACCAAAAATCAAAAGCGAAAACTGACCGGCGGTCCGTTGCCTGGCTGGTATTTCAAAGAACTCGCGTCGCACTGGATTTCCAGTCACCACGCCCTTACCTCGAAAAAACGGGAGCGACGCTTCAAACGTTACTGCGGCCTTGTCGACAAATCGCGCTAACTTCCGGTTCGTCCAACCAGGTAAAGCATTCGACTCCAAAACCATGGTCGGCAAGTTCATTAGCGACGCCATCAACACCACCGGTCCCGAAACATAACCTCCGGCACCAATCACTACATCCGGCCGGAACTCGCGAATGATTCGGCGGGCGCCATAAAAACTGCGCGGAAGTTTCGCCAACCCGCGTACGCGTGCCGCCGCTCCCACACTTTTCAGTCCCGCACTGTCAATGATCGAAAGTTCAAAACCCGCTTGCGGTACCAATCTGTTTTCCAGGCCGCGCGCCGTACCCACGAACCTGATCTGCGACTTCTCGTCCCGGCGCATGATTTCTTTCGCAACCGCGATTCCGGGGTAGATGTGGCCGCCAGTCCCGGCAGCGGCAATCAATGCGCGCATGTTTATCCAGATCGCGACGATGCTAAACGCCTCGCCGTCGCCATTCGCACCCGGGACGGTGCGGCCTCGTTTCTCGCGGTCGCCGATCTCAAAGCTCCAAAATCCAGTGTTCCGACCGCCTGTTGCGAGACGTTCAAAAGAATTCCCATGGCTGCCAGTGTCGGCACGAGCGACGAACCACCATAGGAAACAAACGGCAAAGGAATTCCTTTGGTCGGCAGTAGGGATAAAACGACGCTGATGTTGAAAAGTGCTTGGGTCACGATCACAGTGACCAGTCCAAGAGAAAGCAACATCCCAAAGCGATCGGGTGCTAACAATGCTGCGCGCAGGCCGCGCCAGAGGATCAAACAGAACACGGCAATCACCGCGAGCGCACCTACGAGTCCTAACTCTTCGGCGATCACAGCAAAAATGAAATCCGAGTGTGCAAACGGCAGAAACAACATCTTCTGTTTACCCTGCGCGAACCCAAGACCATTCAGCCCGCCGGAACCAATCGCCAGCAGCGACTGCACCACTTGAAAGCCACTGTTTTGCGGATCGGCCCAGGGATCGAGAAACGTCACCATGCGCTTGAGTCGCCAGGGCACCAGGATCAGCAGCCCAACCAAGCCAACCAAAGCAGGCGCCGCCGCAATTCCCAGATGTATTAAACGAGCACCGGCGGTAAAAGTGACCACTACAAAGAGCACTGCCAGCATCAGCGCAGTTCCCAGATCCGGTTCCAGAACGATTAGGAATGCAAGAGCCGCGGTGATTACTCCGCAGGGAACAAACGTTTGCCAGAACCGCGTTTCTTCACCCGCGCGTCGCTCAAGAAAGTAAGCCAGAAATACCGCGAGCGTTAGTTTCGACAACTCCGAAGGTTGAATCGAAAATCGATCCAACTTGATCCAACGATGGGCGCCGTTCACCTTGGGAAAAGCAAAAACCGCGAGCAGCATCAACGTCGTGATTACCAACAGAGCGTAAACGACGCGGCGGTCTTTGAGTCGCTTGTAATCAAACTGCATTGCCGCAAACATCACAACGAGCCCGATCGCGGTCCAGATACCCTGCTTGATGACATAGAAAAACTGGCTGTGACCTTCGTTCTCTGCCAGAACTGCTGAAGCGCTATACACCATCACCACGCCGAACAGGGCCAACCCCACTGTCGCCGCGAATAACCACTTATCTGGTGCTGCTTTTTTGGCCATCTGCTATCGCAGTTTCGAGTTCCGCGTTCAGCGTTTCGAGAATCACCTCTCGCTACTTGCAAACTTCAAACTCCAAACTCCAAACTCGAAACGTGCTCTTTGAACACCTTTCCCCGATGCTCGAAACTCTCAAACATGTCGAAGCTGGCGCACGCTGGGGCCAACAACACAATGTCGCCGGGTTGCGCAGTTGCGAACGCACGATCGACTGCGTCCTTCATGTCGCTCGCTCGCTGGTGCGCTGCATATTCGCCCAACTCCCGCGCGATCGTCTCGGCGTCCTCGCCGATAAGTATCAGTTCGCGCGCCTGCGCCTTTACGAGTGCTGCCAATGGCGCATAAGGCGCGTGCTTTCCCTTCCCGCCGAGGATCAAAACTATTTTCCCCGGTTCGGAGGCAAACGCCTCCAGGGCTTTCACCGTCGCGTCAACACTTGTTGCTTTGGAGTCGTTGTAAAACTTCACGTCGCCCAGCTCACGAACAAACTCCAGGCGATGCTCGACCGGTTGAAAGCGGCTGATAGTCGCTCTCATAGAATCAGGATCAGCACCGCAAGCCAGTCCCGCCGCCAGCGCCGCTAGCGCGTTCTCAACATTGTGTTGGCCTCGCAACTGCATCTCGTCGCGTCGCAAAAGGACCTTCTCTCCAGCGGCCGTGCGCGAAACCAGTTCCTCACCCCGTAGGAAGAGTCCCTCAGCAAGTTCACGAGCGACGCTGAATTCCACCACGTGTGCGCGCAACCCTTTCGCCCAGGAGGAAACAATCTCGTCGTCGGCATTCAACACCGCGACGTCAGACGGAGTCTGATTAATAAAGATCCGGTGCTTCGCCGCCGCGTAGTCGGTCAAAGACTCGTAACGATCCATATGATTGGGCGTAACGTTTAAAACGACCGCCACAGTCGGACGAAACTCCTTGATTGTCTCAAGTTGAAAACTCGACAGTTCCACTACCGTCCATCCTTCGGCTACCGAGCTCTCCACGAGTGAGATCAGCGGTGTCCCTATGTTGCCGCCCACCTGCACCTTTAACCCCGCATCCTTCAGTAACTCGCCAATAAGTGCCGTGGTCGTTGTCTTGCCGTTTGATCCGGTTATGCCAACGATGCGGCCTTTCAAATACCGTGAGGCCAATTCGACTTCACCGATAACCTCCGCCCCTGCTCGCTCGGCGTATCTGATCGGGATGCTCTTGCTGGGAACTCCCGGACTAACGATGACTAGCTCAATGTTGTCCAGCAACCAACCCGGAAGATCAGCGGAGACGCAGCCGATGCCTTCGTCTTTAAGCGCCTGCGCTTCCGGACTCCATTTTTCAAAGGGCTTCTGATCGTTTAGCGCGACGATCGCGCCGCGTGCGGCCAGGAACTTCGCACAGGCAATCCCGCTGCGCGCTGCCCCAATGATCAGAACTTTCCTGCCGGAGACATCCACATCAAGTTCCGTGTTTCGAGTTTCCCGTTTCGAGTTCGCTGTGGATTTCGCTCCCGAAACTCGAAACTCGAAACCGCGCTAGCGTAGTTTCAAAGTCGAAAGACTCAACAACGCAAAAAGAATTGCCAGGATCAAAAAGCGAAAGACGATCTTCGGCTCCTTCCAATCCTGCATTTCAAAGTGATGATGCAAAGGCGTCATCTTGAAGAGCCGCCGGCCGGTTCCGGTTGTTCGCTTCGTCATCTTGAAAACGCCCACTTGCAACATCACCGACATGGCCTCCATCACGAAGACTCCACCCACCATCACCAACATAAATTCCTGTTTCGTCAAAATGCTGACTGTCCCAATCGCGCCTCCGATCGCCAAACTACCAACATCACCCATGAAAACTTCCGCGGGTGGCGCGTTATACCAGAGAAAACCAAGACTGGCGCCCGCCATCGCACCACAAAAGACCGTCAACTCCGCAGCTTCCGGCCGATGCGTCAATTCCAGATAACGTGCCCACCGCGCGTCGCTGCTGAGATAAGTAAAGCCAGTCAGCGCTGTCATCGCGATGAACGTCACGCTAATCGCAAGACCATCGAGTCCATCTGTCAGATTCACCGCGTTAGACCAGCCCATCAACACGATGACGATCAAAAGCAGGTAAAGGTACGGGCCGATGTAGCTGACGCCGTATGGCTCCGCCGTTGCTTTCAGGAACGGAATGCTGACGTTCCACGAGTAATCACTGGCGAGCCATTTGCTCGAAATGAGAAGAACTGTCCAAACGCCAAGCGCGATCAAAAATTGAAACAGCAACTTCTGCCGGCCGGTTAACCCCAGACTTCGCTGCTTGGCCATCTTCGCGTAGTCGTCCATAAAGCCAATCGCGGCGAAGAGAAGCGTGGCGATGATTGCCGTCCAGATGTACAGACTCGACAAGCGCGCCCAAAGCACTGTTGAAATCAGAACTGAGCCAATAATCAACACGCCACCCATCGTGGGCGTCCCGCGCTTGGCCATGTGACCTTGCGGACCTTCTTCGCGAATTTGTTGACCGATGTTCCAACCCTTGAGCGCTCGAATCAGCGCGCCTCCAAACAGCAGCGAAAGTAGCAATGCGGTAATCGAAGCGTAGGCGGTGCGAAAAGTGACGTACTGAAAGACGTTGAGCCCCTTGATCAGAAACCAGTCCTTCTCTTTGAAGTGGCCGTAAAGCAGCTCGTATAAGAAGTAGTAGATCATCTAAGCAGTAGTCATTAGGCAGTAGCCAGTAGTTAGCCCACGGCTAGCTGTTAGCTCCCCATTTCCACGAATGACTTCCGGATTGCGCTGACGACCTTATCCGTTGCGACACCTCTCGAACCTTTAATCAACACGAGATCGCCTGCAACTATTTCCTCAGCAATGGCTGCGGCAGCCTCATCAGCATCGTTGAAGAACCGGACTTGATTCAGGCCCGCCTCTTTCGCCCCAGCAACTAACTGTTCCGCCAATCCGCGTACACCCCACACGACATCCACTCCCATTCGCGCCATTTCCCGACCGGCTTCGCGATGCAGTTTTGCCGCGTCTGGTCCCAACTCCAACATTTCGCCGGCGATCACGATGCGTCGCTTGCTCTTCTCGCTTGCATCAACAATTGTCCGGACCATGCTTAGCAATGAACGCGGATTCGAGTTGTAGGAATCATCGACAACTCTAAAGCCGGCGGCAAAGTCGAGCGTGGTGCCCCGCATCGCGGGCGGCTGCGCGTCTTTGAGCGCAGCAGCGATCTGCTGCGGAGTAATCTCCAAACACGTTCCTACCGCAGCCGCAGCAAGGGCATTCATTAGGTTATGCCGGCCGCTCATATGCAAAACCGCCGGCGCTTTCCCCAGCGGCGTTTGCAGCTGAAAACTGATCAAACCGAGACGGGTTGTATCGATCTCGGTAGCCGTCACGTCGGCTTGCCGCTCAATACCAAATGTGAGTGTGCGTCCCGGGTGCCGAGCCCGCATCTTGATCACCAGGTCGTCATCGGCATTTAGAACTGCGACGCCTTCAGGCTTCAGACCGTCAATCAGCTCAGCTTTTGCTGCGGCGATGTTTTCGATCGAGCCCAGGTATTCGAGATGAACCGGCGCAACCATCAACTCCACACCGATGTCCGGCGGCGTGATTTCCACGAGGCGGCGGATTTCGTGCGTAGGCGACGACATGCCCATCTCCAAGACCGCAATATCAAACTGGTCGGGCGACTGACCGGTACTCACCAATTTGAGGACTGATAACGGCAGACCGAGTCCGTTGTTGTAGTTGCGCTCGCTCTTCAACACCCGCCGGCCGGCGCCGGAAAGCACTTGTGCGGTAAGCTCCTTGGCTGTTGTCTTTCCCGCGCTTCCTGTGATTCCGACCACCGGCCGCCCCCATGCTTCGTAGACTCGCCGCGCGAGGGTTTGCAGGGCCGCTATCGCGTCGTCTACGAGCAGCAAACGATCTTTATATTGCGCTAACTTTTCATCGTGATTAACGCGCTCGGTACGAGCGACTGCCGCAATCGCTCCGCGGACAAATGCGTCAGCAATGAATTCATGAGCGTCTGCAAAGGTGCCATTGAACCCAGCGCGCGCATAATCGTGTTGCGATAAAGCAAAGAACAGCTCGCCCGTTTTCACCGAGCGCGAATCAATCGAGAAGTCCGTAATTTGTTTGTCA
>DASSCX010000079.1:0-61631 GCA_035697425.1 Pyrinomonadaceae bacterium
CCGCTCTTGATGCCCGCAATCACTTCGTCGTTGAGTGCGTTGCGCTTTTCAGGGCGGTTCAGCGTGATGCGGGCTATCGATCTGTGTACAGAATAGAGCGTGGCGCTTGTCTGGTTTTCCTCAGGCATTCATTGCCTCCGATTGTTTGGTAGAGTTTTGCTGCAGAGCAACATCAGACCTTAGGTGCAAGCGGCTGTCAAATTTTGTCACCTTTGCCCCCGATCTTTTCCCACGCGGCGTCGATGAACGATGACATAATGATCACCGCCGCTCGGGCGGCATCCCTTCTCGGTCTTTCGACGTTATCCGCTGATGCAGTTATTTAGGCCGCGCACTCATGAATCAGCGCACCTCAAAGTAACCGTCTCGCCCGCAAGATTCCGAACTCCCAGTCAACCAAGAACCTAACTATCGGGACCATGACCGTGAACTCAAAGCGTTTTACTCGAGCCAAATTGATCGAGCTTATTAGTCGCATAGTTCCGTCGACATTCTTTCTCTATGTCGTAATGCTGAAATTCGCGGATCTCTACGCGTTAATCCTCATACATCAAGCCACTAACGAACCGGCTTCCTTGAAATTCATGGTGGAAGTTTGCTCGCGAGCATCGACAGTCGCATTCATGGGAATGATGACATTACTATTTCTAATCAGACTCGAGCCGGTTGAAAAAGCCAGAAGCCTGCAACCGCGAGTTATGGCGATCGCGGGCACCTTCTTCGTTGCCTTAGTGACGTTGTTCCCACGTGCAGATCTTTCGCTCGGCCAAAGTCTGGCCGCCACCTCCATTAGCATCGTCGGCACATTGCTTTCAAGCATTGCACTCGCACACCTTGGTCGATCGTTTAGCCTAATGGCCGAAGCACGACGACTTGTTACCACGGGACCATACCGCATCGTCCGTCATCCCCTGTACCTCTTTGAAGAAGTAGCTTCATTCGGGATCCTGCTGCAATTCCTCTCGGTCACTACCGCAGTGATTTTCGTCATCCATATTCTGATTCAGGTGCAGCGGATGAAGAATGAAGAGAAGGTTTTGGAAAAAGCTTTTCCCGAGTATCACACTTACAAAGCGACAACTGCACGCGTGATTCCCAAGCTCTACTAGTTCTAGAGCTGGACCACCTCTAGTTTCTGGATCGCAATACCACAACTAAGCTCAAAAAGACGGTCAGTCTCTTTGGCGCCGTAAAACTGATGCCTCAGGCGCACACGATAAATTGGAAGTGGGGAATTCTCGCCGCTCTGGTGGTCACGCTGCTGGGCCTCATTCCTCAGGTTTTCATGTGGGGTACTCGCGGTTCGCAATGGAACGGCAGTTACGCAGAGCTCCACGGCGACGAATGGGTTTACTCAGCCTACATTCAGGCACTGATCGATGGTCGTCCGCGCCGGAGTGACGCCTACACCGGGCGTGACGAACGACCCGGCCAAGCGGAACCAGAATCGCTCTTCTCTATTCAGTTCGTGCCTTCCTATCTGATCGCCGTACCAGCGCGCGCCTTGGGAATATCCTCCTCTACAGCATTTATCATCTTGGGAATTCTGGCGCCCTTTCTTTCCTGCCTCGCTATTTTCTGGTTGCTAGCCACCGTAACACACGACGAAAAGCTCGCGAGTGCCGGGGCACTCATCGTGCTCTCTTTCGGCGCGCTCGCAGCCGGAGAAGGCCTCGTTCATCTCTTTGTTTCGAGATCGAACTATTCGTTCCTTCCCTTTTTGCGAAGGTATGAACCGCTGGCTCCCTTTCCGCTGTTCTTCGTTTTCTGCACCTTAACCTGGAAATCCCTCAACGAGCGCAACAAGTCTTTGACTTGGGCCCTACTGGCTGGTCTTAGTATGGCGCTGCTGATCTTTTCCTACTTCTTCCTCTGGACTTCCGCACTAGCGTGGCTGGCCTGTCTGGCGCTTCTTTGGTTTATCAGCAATCGTGCCGACTTGCGAGTGGGGCTTAAGGCGTTTGCCATCATTCTGGCCGTCACCGCAGCCGCACTTGTTCCTTATGCCCTTCTCATTTCTCATCGTTCCCAGACTATGGATGCAGGCCAGAAGTTGATTCCCTCTCATGCGCCCGACTTGTTTCGCGTTCCGGAGTTGCTCGGGCTCGCAGTATTTGCGCTGCTTGTCTTCGGCGTAAAAACAAAACGGGCCGCCTTGCGAGCTCCGGCGACTGTCTTTGCTGCGTCTTTCGCACTTGCTCCATTTCTTATTTTCAACCAACAAATAATTACCGGACGTTCGCTGCAACCTTTTCATTACGAGTGGTTCATCGCCAATTATCTGGCCCTGGCGGCACTGGTGATAACGAGCGTCCTGCTCTGGCGGGGACAGGATCAGACGAAACCCATTCGTTATCGCATCGCGGGCCGAATAGTCTTCGTTGCAATCTGGTGGGCTGCCATCGAGGTGCTGGCGCCGTTTAAGGTAATCATCCGTGACAGTCAGTTTACGGATCGGGCAGCGGCGGTGGGCCAAAGACTGAAAGAGCTATCCGCGACCGAAGCAGGGACGACGTCGGCCCTCGATCCACGTCCTCTCGTCCTCGCAAGCGAAAACAAAGTTGCAGTGATCTTGCCGACGTTCACTTCGCATGCGGTGTTCTGGGCCCCGCACTTCGATTTCCTGCATCTCGCTCCCGGTGAAAGTCGCGCGCGCTTTTATCAATATCTTTATTACACGGGGGTGGATGGCGAAAAGTTTAGGCAGGAGCTGAGCAAGCCGAGCAGCACCTTTGCCGCCGCAACGTTTGGACACGAACGGGTGATCCCGGATCTGGCTGTGCAGGTCACTCCGATTTCCGCCGCCGAGATTGCGCAGAAGGTTGCTGAGTACGAAACCTACCGTGCCACCTTCACGCGGGAACTGGCGTTGCAACACGTTATTTCTTACTTAGTCGTTCCCGCGACTAACGGACCGGATCTGTCGAATCTGGATCGGTGGTATGAACGGGATGATGGCGAGTTAGTGGGTGACTACCGACTGTATCGGCTGCGGTTGCGACCGTAGTTGTGGCAGTGGCAGGAGCACGTGGCAGGAACAAATCATTTTCCATTTGTCATTTCTCGTTTTTCATTTGGTGTGAACGACTTGTTTGATTCCTGAGCGAGCGGTGGTATTGGTTCGTGGGAGTTCTTGTCATTTCGTGGTTCGTCTTTTCTACTCGTTCAAAGAACGAACCACTAACTCACACCAATAACCACGAATAAATCCTCAGCATTAGAGCTCTTGATCTATTGAAGAATTGAACGTGAGAGCCAAATGGAAAATGGTTTTTGGACCTCCTGCCACTTGCCGTCTGTCTTACGTCGCCCTTAGAAACTCGATCAGCGCCGCATTCACTTCCTCCGGTGCTTCGTTCTGCACCCAGTGGTTGCTGTCCTGAATTCTCAGCTCGCGGTAAGGGGCCTTAATAAATCTGGCAATGCCTTTCACGGTTTGCGGCAAGATTGCGAAATCCTGTTCGCCAAAAATAAAAAGCGTCGGGACGCGGATGCGATTGTCATGGACCGCCCTGGCTCCTTCAACGGGTGAAGACCGGCGCATCAGTCTGACGACATTTGCGCGGTAGTAATTAAGGGCAGCTGTTAGCGCGCCAGGTTTTCGCAGGGCTTCCTTGTACGCTGCAACATCGGCATCGGAAAAACTATTGGGCCGCGCTACCCTCTCCTTAAACATCCCATCTAATCCGGCAAACTGATTGCGAGCTATCACCCACTCTGGTAACCGCGGAAGTTGGAAAAAGAACATGTACCAACTGCGCAATAGTTGACGCGCGCCCATGTTTGCGCGCCATGCTGCGGCCACTGGCACTTGCAGCACCGCTAACTTGGAAATGCGGTCTGGATATTTTTGGGCAACTGCCCAGGCGATCCCTGCGCCCCAGTCGTGTCCGACGATCGCGGCGCTACGCGCACCGAAGTGGTCGATCAAACCGATGACATCTTCGACGAGGACTTCGATCCGGTAATCGGCTACGTTGGCGGGCTTATCGCTTAGGTTGTAGCCGCGTAGATCGGGCGCGACCACATGGAAATGAGGAGCGAGGGCTTTTAGCTGATGACGCCAGGAGTACCAAAACTCGGGAAAGCCGTGTAGGAAAATGACGAGATCGCCGCTGCCGGACTCAGCATAGTGAAGCTTGACGCCGTTGACAGTCGCAAAGCCGTGGGTTAGGTCGGAGTCATTTTCCATTAGTTGCGTTAACTCGCGCGCACTTAAGCACAGAGACGCGGAGACGCAGAGCCGCAAAGAAAAGCTTCCAATGCTTTCGTGTTGTTTAGTGTTAATTCGTGGATCGTCACTGCGGTATTAGGGAATACGATCCACGAAATCACACGAAATGGCTCCCGTTCCTTCCTTATTAAAACCGCTAGCGTAGCTGTTTGCTCACCTTTGCCTCTTTGCGTCTTTGCGCCTCGGCATCTCTGCGCTAACAGCATGACAAATGAGAAATGAAAAAAGATATATGGAAAAGGTCTTCGTCTTGTCTTGCAGGCAGGGCTCAACCCTGAATTAACCCGAGGCTGCGCGCCTCATTATCAGGGACTTCAATCGACATGCGTAACAAGCCTGTCGAAAAGGTCTTTCCCTGGGCGTCGGTCATCAACGAAAGCGTCCCACCGCCACCGAGACTCTCATGTAGGAGAAAATTGAGTGCGCCGAGATTGGGTAACTCAAACCTCTCGACATTCCCTTTGACGATCTCTCCAAAGTGTTCTTTCACTCGCTCTGCTGTCACTTCGCGAACAAGGATCGGATAAAACTCATCGCGCAAGGCGATCAAACCGACATTCGCAGTGTCGCCTTTGTCGCCAGAGCGCGCATGCGCGAGTTTTGTTAGTTGAATCTGCATTAAGAGGGACTTTGGTCTTTGAACTTTGAACTTGCAGCGTTTCTCTGTGGCTACTACTAAACGTCGATGATCTCCACCTGAGGAGTAATCTCACTCTTCGGCATCAGTGCCGGCCAAAAGGCAACGATCTCTTCAACTTTCGGGCGCCCACCCGCAAAACCTGTCACACCAGGCGGGCCAGTAAGAATCAAGGGTGCAATCTCTTTCGTGAATCTTTCTACCGCCTTCCGATCTTCGCCCCGCACTCCCACACGTAACTGCACCTCAGGCAAATCACTCCGAGGTTCACCTGCCAAAGCGCCGTGAGTCGCATTCGCACCCACGAACTCTGTCAGCACTTGATCGAATCGTAACCCCAGACGTTCCAGGCGGGCGCGCAAAATCTTGTCCGCAAGTTGCGCCTTCTCGTACGCGTCCGGCCAGGAGTACACCAGCGTCCCCACCGCTTTGAAACCGGCGGAATAACTTATCGATACCTTTAGGAATTCCGTCGCCGGTCGCCCTTCTATTCCATAAACGCGCACGCGATTGGGGCCCGCATCTTCCAGTTTGATCGAAGTGAAATCGGCCACGCAGTCGGGAGTGATGTATTCGTGTGGATCGCCCATCTCATAGACCAGTTGTTCCTTGACGGACGGTATTCCCACACATCCACCGGTGTTTTCATGTTTGGTGATCACGAATGTGCCATCCCGTGCAGCTTCAACAATCGGGAACCCAACGTCGGCGAGGTTGGGAATGCTGCGCCATTCATATTGGCAATTCCCGCCGGAACACTGAGCGCCACACTCAATGATGTGGCCGGCGATTGTGCCTGCGGCCATCTTGTTCCAGTCGTCTGCTTTCCAACCAAACTCATGAATCAGTGGCGCAAGAGTCAGGCCTGTGTCCGTCGCTCTCCCGGTGATAACGACACGCGCGTCGCGATTCAGCGCTTCGACCATGGGCCAGGCCCCCAGGTAAGCGTTGGCGCTTTGGATCCGATCACGCACCTGAGACAGCGGTTCATTTGTGTCCATGTTGCGCAACTCGATTCGTTTGTCGAGCAGTTCATCAATACGAGGCATGATGTTGTCGCCGGTGACGATGCCGATCTTCACCTGTCCAGCCAAGCCAAGTTCCTTAGCAACGTCCCGCACAGCATTCGCGCAGCCTTCAACATTCACCCCGCCAGCGTTCGCAGTAACGCGAATGTTGCGCTCGACACAGGCTGGCAGTATTTGCTTCATCAAGGGCACGAAATCTTTTGCGTAACCGGCGAGCGGATCGCGCGAACGCTGCTTCTGCATGATCGACATGGTTACCTCGGCGAGGTAATCCAGCATCATGTAATCAATTGGGCCGCCTTCGACCTGACGCACGGGTGCGTCGAGCAAGTCGCCCCAAAAACCCTGGCCCGCAGCGATACGAATTTTTGACTTCATGATTTGAAGTTATGATTGCTTGATATATGAACTTAGTACTTAGTGCTTTGAACTTTGTGCTTTGTTCGCTCTTAGATCTTGAAGCTCTGGATCTCAGCGCCAAAGCAAAGCACAAAGACCTAAGGACTAAGTACAAAACCCGGTTCTCGCATAGAAAAGTGACAACCTACGTTGTCAAAACAAACTGTCCAATATGCGGTCCGCTATAATTCAACCCAACGCGTAGAGCCAGTTCCAGTGCATCGCGAGTGGACTCCGGCGTGATCACCGCATCAACAAAGCCACGCGCTGCCGCATACTTCGCATCAAGCTCGGTTTCATATGTGTCGCGTACGGCATCCATCTCCGCGATGAGTTGCTCGCTCGGTCCCAGATCGTTGCGCTTCAGTTTCTCAAGTTGACTGCCAAAGACCGCCTGTACTGCGGAGTCGCCTTCCATCACGCCCATCCGTCCCGTCGGCCAACTGAAAATAAAGTCCGGATCAAAACCCTGGCCGGCCATAGCGTAGTAACCCGCCCCGGAAGCGTGATTCACCGTCAGCACAATCTTCGGCACTAAAGCCGTGGCCATGGCTTCGACGAATTGGGCACCCGCGCGAATGATTCCCGAGTGCTCAGCTTCCGGTCCCACCATGAATCCGGAAACGTCCTGAATAAATAAGAGGGGCGTCTGCCGTCGATTACAAGTCTCGATGAAGAAAGCCACCTTCTCGGCGGATTCCGTATAAATAATGCCACCAAAACGTGGCGGACCGCCGCCTGGCGCGCGAATCATGCCGCGATTGTTCGTTATGATCCCGACTTGAATGCCACGGATGCGCGCGTGACCAGTGATCATTTCCTTTGCGTAGTCCGCTTGAAACTCATCCAGATGGCCGCCGTCGAGCAGGCAATCCAGCAAATGGCGCACGTTGTAAGGCTGCTTGTGATCTTCTGGAATTATTCCGTACAACTCGTCAGCCGAACGTGCAGCATCTAGGGCGGGCATAATCACAACCGGGCTTACCGGATTCAATGGTAGCTCAGAAACGAACTCGCGAATTTTGGCAATGCAGTCTTCATCGTTCTTCACGCGATAGTGGGCGACCCCTGAAATTTCATTATGAGCACGAGCGCCCCCTAAGGTTTCATTGTCAATCGTTTGACCGGTCGCGCCCTTGACCAGATTAGCGCCGCCCAGGCCCATGAATGACGTGCCTTCAACCATCACAATCACGTCAGACAAGGCGGGCAGATAAGCCCCACCGGCGATACACGGACCCATCACCGCCGAGATTTGCGGAATCTTGAGATAGCGACGCATCAAGGAGTTGTAGTAGAAGATGCGCGATGCGCCATACTGACCGGGAAACACGCCGCCCTGGTAGGGCAGGTTTACGCCCGCTGAGTCAACAAGGTAAATGATCGGCACATGAGAACGCATGGCGATCTCCTGCGCGCGCAGAATCTTCTTGATCGTTTCAGGCCACCAGGAACCCGCCTTGACCGTGGCATCATTCGCGACTACCACAACTTCCCTGCCCTCGACTCGCCCCACAGTGGTTACAACTCCGGCCCCCGGAGCAGTTCCGTCATATTGATCGTAAGCGACGAGCAATCCGATTTCCTGTGCGAATGATCCCTTGTCGAGGAGGAGCGCAAGGCGTTCTCGCGCGGTGAGTTTGCCTTGCTGATGTTGTTTTTCGATCTTCTCGGGACCGCCACCCAGCCGCAGTCGTTCCTCGAGTTCTCGCAATTCTCCGGTTAACTCTCGCAGACGCTGATTAGATTGTTTGGGAGTGGATGTCGGAGCGGAGCGCTTCATGATTCAAAAGAGTTAGCTGGCGGAATCAAAGTAACATGGGGGAGCGATGCTGACAATTTGAGGGACCCAAAACGCACGCAGCTGAACCGAGTAAAGGACCAGAAGACTTCCACTTTTTCAATCTCTAAAAACTTAAAGCACGACGACGCAAAGGCGCAGAGCCGTAAGAAACTTATCACATGTTTCGCGCTGGTTCGTGTGACTTCGCGGATCGTTCGCTGTAGCAGCAGGAGATACGATCCACTGAACGACAGGAAACAACACGACCCTGGTTGTGTCATCCTCATTAAGAGCGGCTTTTTGGCTGTCTTGTATACTTTGCGGCTCTGCACCTTTGCCTCTCTCTGCTTAAGGTTTTGATAGCAGATGAAGACCGGGAACTGGAAAATGATAAGGAAAATTTCTTCCGACCTCTAACCAAAGCTTCCCCGGTTTGCCGTTTTAAGGACCCTGTTTTACGATTCCATCATTATGCGCCCCCAACCAAACGAAGCCGCCTCCTACTATTATGGCTATATCAACCGTGTCACTGAGGACGATGTCGTCGCCGTACTTGAACGTCAGCTTGATGAAACTGTCAGCTTCTTAAACGACATTTCTGAAGAGCAATCGTTGCACCGTTACGCGCCTGACAAGTGGTCGATGCGCGAACTACTCAATCACGTGAACGATACGGAACGCGTCTTTCTCTTTCGCGCGCTCTGGTTCGCCCGTGGCTTTGCCGAGGCTTTGCCGAGTTACGATCAAGAAGTCGGTGTGGCCGGATCGCGAGCAAATGATTTTGCCTGGGCGAATCACATTGCAGAGTTCCGCGCGATTCGCCTGGCCACGCTGGCCTTCTTCCACAATTTGCCGGCCGAAAATCTCGAAGACTCACAGGAAGTCTGGAATCGCTCGGGCATCGCGAGTGGCAATCCTTTTACAGTGCGCGCGCTCGCCTACATAATCGCCGGCCACTCGGCTCACCACCTGGCGATTTTGAAAGAACGGTACCTATAAGTAACGCATGCTACTCATAAGCCCTCGGACCAGAATTTCTGTTTTAGCACTCCTATTAGTCAGCCTGTTAGCACCGCATTACCTAGCCGCGGCACAGCAACCCTCACGAGCAGTTTCCTCGTCCACCCGTCCTCGTCTCGTGTTATTGATCGTTGCCGATCAATTTCGTTACGACTACCTGGAGCGCTTCGGCGACCTCTTCGGAGAAAAAGGTCTGAAACGATTGATGCGCGAAGGCGCATCATGGATCGAGACGAATTACGATCATTTTCCGACTTACACGGCGCCCGGCCACGCGACCCTGTTGACGGGAGCCTATCCTGCTGCCAACGGCATTGTTGGTAACGACTGGCCCGATCGCGACACTGGGAAAAAGGTCAGCAGTGTCTCTGACGAAACCTCTCTAGTCCTCGGCGGTTCTCAAGCAGACACCGGTGCCAGTCCCCGGCGCCTTTTAGCTTCGACCCTTGGCGACGAATTGCGGCTCAGCACCAACGATCGTTCCAAGGTAATCGGGATTTCACTAAAGGACCGAGCGGCGATCTTGCCTGCCGGGCGACACGCAAACGCCGCCTACTGGTATAGCCCGCATGCGGGTTCGATGGTTTCTTCTGATTATTACTTCAAAGAACTGCCCGCCTGGGTGGCGAAGTTCAACGCGCAACGCCCGGCCGATAAGTTTTTCAAGGCGAAGTGGGAACGGTTGCTGCCGCAGGAGGAGTATCAGAAACGGGCTGGTGCAGATTCTCCGCCGTGGGAAGACATCGGCAAGGTTGCGGGCGACACCAACTCGTTCCCTCACACCATAACAGGGGGAGCTGCGGAACCCGGGCCGGCGTTTTATAACGAGGTCCAGTTCTCGCCATTTGGCAACGAGATCGAGCTTTCCTTTGCCAAGCAGACTATTGAAGCAGAGGGCCTCGGAAGAGATGAAGATCCAGATGTGTTAAGCATCAGCTTCGACGCAAACGATTACGTGGGTCACCGTTATGGCCCGTACAGCCAGGAGGTGATGGACATCACGCTGCGATTTGATCAGCAGATCGCCGAGTTGCTGGACTTTGTAGATTCACGCATCGGACTTGGTAACACGATCGTTGTGTTTACTGCGGATCATGGCGTTGCGCCCATACCGAAACAAGTCCTGGCGTCAGGACTCGCCGGTGGTCGCGCCGACTATGCTGAGATCCAGCGTCGCGTGCGCGCCGCCATCAGTGCTCGGTACAACCCCCAGGCGAAGTCGCCGGATCCGACCGCCGATTATTTTTTTCGCTACGACGACGCGGGCACAACAACGGACGCCATCATCAACAACAACATCTATTTCAATCTGGAGGCGTTGAAGCGAGACCGAGTTGAGGTGGAAGATATTGAACGTGTTGCGGGTGAAGCTGCGCTGACAGTTGCCGGGGTTGCTCGTTATTTCACGCGCGGGCAGCTCCTGCGAGGGGGCGCTCTTGCCAGCGCGACTGGATCTTCAGTCGATTCAGTCGCCCGGCGAGTGCAACACGGTTTCTTCGCGCGACGCAGCGGGAACGTGATTCTTGTGATGGAGCCATATACTTATTCCAGTAACGCAGTAAACGCCACCCACGGCAGTCCTTATTCTTATGACACGCATGTCCCCTTAATTATTCGAGGCAGCGGGATCGCCGGCGGCAGGTACTTTCAGCCCGCAACTCCTGCCGATATTGCTCCCACTCTTGCCGCAATTCTTAGGATACAGGCGCCAAGCAGTGTTACCGGCAGAATTCTCCTGGAAGCGCTGGGCGGGAAAGAGTAGCAACGGTTCGACTTAGCGCCCAAAATCTTTTTTGTTGTCTCGCCCCCGCTAAACGGTATATCCTCAAAACCGCGGTATTTCTCACACCCCCGACCCCGATTCAAGTTACCGCGCCCCAAAGACAATCTATCCGGGAGGCCGAAAATGAAACGTTGCCCGCAGTGTGAATTTATCTATGAGGACGACCAGAGCCGTTGCGACATGGATGGAATCGACCTTGTTTTTGATCACCCTACGCCTTCCACAACTTCACAAAAACCAGTAACTCAAGGCAAGCGAAATAGCTCGCGACGGTCACTACTCTCAGTACTCGCAGTCGTGTTCGGGGTAGTGGTCTTCGCCATCGGCTATGCCTCACTTGAGCGAGCCATCACAGTGAACTCAGAGCCAGCGTCACTGCCACCGGTGGTTGCTGCCCAGCCCGCGACTCAAGAGGAAATAGCTGGCCGTCCGAATAAAGTTGAGCTTGAGCCGGATGCTGAAGATCCCACGGTGACGGCGGTCAGCAATACTGCAAATACTACTCGCTTAGCTACCCGCGAACCCTCGCGCAATTTGACGTCGAAAGACGGCACGGAACCGATGCCAGACACCGCTCCCGGAACGCGAGGCGTGATTGTTGGAAGCGTGCCGCGACAGAATCGTGTCGACCCAGCACAGTCCCAACCCGCCATGATCCGGCCGTCGGCTCCGCCCCCCTCCGCCAAAAAAGATTCGAAAGTCGTTTCTATCGTTAAGAAGACCGGACGCTTTTTTAAGAAAGCCTTTTAGGTTGTAGTTCCTTTCCTGACACAAACGTCTCAGCCGCGGTGTTTTGATCTTAGAAACACCTGGGATCAGTCTGTCTGCCACTTCGCGGAAGTGAAACACGGCCCCGAACTACACATAACCTGAACGGGAGGCTCGCAATGTTCTCGATCCAACGATTCCTGGTCTGCCTGACATTCCTGCTGGCTTTAACGTCGGGCGGGATTGCCCAGTCGAAATTAACGGCTGAGCAATGGCGGGAAGACTTGCGCTACTTCGCTGCAAACATGCCGAAGACCCATCGCAATCTGTTTCACACTATCAGTCGGGAGCAATTTGAGGGGGCAGTGAAACGACTTGACGAACGAATTCCGACGATGGCTGATCACGAAATCATTGTCGAGTTGATGCGCATCGTAGCGATGATTGGTGACGGTCATACCCGCTTGAGGGTGCACCGGGCGTTTACTTCAGTCTACCCGGTACATCTTTATGTCTTTAAGGATGGCCTCTTCGTTCAAGCGGCGGCGCCTGAATACCGCGAGGCAGTGGGCGGGCGAGTGTTGAAAATTGGAAATAGCAATGTCGATCAGGCGTTGCGTGCGGTAAGTGAAATTGCCTGGCGCGACAATGAGATGGGCATTAAGGCCCACGCACCCCGATTGCTGGTTATTCCGGAAGTGCTCCACGCTTTGCGCATCGCCGACGACCTGAAAAAGGTCCAGTTGGTGGTGGAGAAAGACGGGCGTCAAGTCACTCTTGAGCTGAAACCGACTGGTCAGTTGCAGCACTTACTTGAGCAGCGTCCCACCAACTGGATCGATGCGCGGAACTCGGTGGTGCAGGCTCCTCTCTGGCTCCGGGACCCCCGCAACAATTTCTGGTTTCAACACCTAACGGAAGCAGAGGCCGGCTGTGCGCAAGGCTGCGAGAAAGGAATCGCCTACGTTCAGTTCAACGCTGTTCAGGATCGACCGCAAGCTGGAGAGAAGCCTGGGGAAACTGTTGAAGCTTTTTTCAAAAAAGTCTTTGAGTATGTCGAGGTGAACCAGATCGATAAGTTCGTGCTCGACATGCGCCTCAACGGTGGCGGCAATAACTATCTAAATCTGCCGCTAACGCTCGGGATGATTAAGTCTCGAGTCAACAAACGAGGCAATCTGTTTGTCATCATCGGCCGCGAAACGTTTTCCGCGGCCCAGAACACCGTCAACGAGTTGGAGAAATACACGAACGCCATTTTCGTTGGCGAGCCTACGGCAGCGACTCCGAACCACTTCGGCGATGCCAGAACCGTGGAACTGCCTAACAGCAAGCTAGGTATTCAGGCCTCAACCCTTTGGTGGCAGGACATGGATCCGCGCGACACGCGCAAGTGGACCGCACCGCAAATCGCGGCCGAGTTAACGTCGGCTGACTACAAGGCCAACGTCGATCCGGCGATGGCGGCGATTCTAAAGTTTGTTCCGGGGAATGGTTTGGCGCAGCAGCTAACGGGGGCGTTAAAGTCAGGCGGATTCGCTGCCGCAAGCAAAGCCTACCGATCGTTTCGTGAGGATCCGGCGCATGTCTATCTGGAAACGGAGGCCGATGTGAACCGGCTCGGCTACGAGTTCTTGCGGGACGGTAAGACTGATGATGCGATCGAGATTTTCAAATTGAATGTCGAGGCCCATCCGCGGTCGGCAAATACTTACGACAGCCTGGCGGAAGCTTATTTGAGAAAAGGGAACAAGGAAGAAGCGATCAAGTACTACTCGAAGGCTTTGGAAGTGAATCCACAGTTCGCATCATCGCTCGAGGCGCTAAGGCAACTGAAGCAGTAATAGGCGAAGGTGGCAGGTGACGGGTGGCAGGTGACGGGTGGCAGGTGGCAGGTGGCAGAAAGCGGCCTCCAATAATCAGGATAGCGCCTCTAAACCAGGCCGCAAAACGGCTGGCCTATATGCGGCACGGTCACTCGAGACTCCGTTATTCGATCAGGCTCTTATTTAATCGTCCAAAATACCAAACGTCATTCCCGGCTGAACCGCTCGCGTCTGGCTTGCCATAGAACGCCATGATCGCTGCCCCGTCACTCAGCTCCGCGAACATCTCCGGCGTTAATGTTAGAGTCAGCGTCCGCCCCGTATGATCGCCGGACAACTCATCGAGAAATAAACGCTTGCCTACCTGCAGACGCAAAGCACTGTCGCGCGCTGGGAAAGGCCGATTCGTTCGCAGTTGAATCAGCACCAACGCCTGCCGGTGGCCACCAATGACGCGCGCCGCTTTTTTAACCCCTACTACGACATTGCCTTCTTCACCCACTGCCAGATCCGGCTGTGCGCTGGAGAGTCTCGATTGATAAACCAGCCGATCTGGAAATGCCTGGAAGCGACTCGCCTCAAGATTAGATACTGAAATCTCGGCGCCGCTTCGCAATACGGCTTCGTCGAAAATCAGTGCCCCAACGGTCGACTTTGAATCGGCATTACTGCGAAAGACAGGCACAGCGAGGTCATCAATCCAAATCATGTCAATCTCGTTTCCAAACGTGGTGAGTCTCTCCGGCGCCAGCTGGATGCGGAAGGCCGTGCGCACCGTTTTCCTCTTGCCGGGCAACTGCAATTCTCTTGGTTCCGGCAACGACACTTCAGTCAAGGTGTAGGCGTTTGTCGTGGCTAACAATCTGCCAGGCGCAGTCTGAAGAGTAGTTGTCAGCCTGGAATCGACGCCCCGCAGTTTGCCGCGAGGCCGAAAGTTTGCGCGCTCGATTGTATAGTGCAAAACAGCCGGCGGACCAAAGGGATATACAGCCTGCACGGTAACCAGTGCCGGTACATCCTTAAGGGACACCAAACCGTAGCCCTGCTGTTCAATCGGCACAAGGGGAAACTCAAACATGCCCGTGATGAAGGCTGAGATCTGTCTCGTGTAAAGCGGCCGATCGTCACTGTCGAAGAAGGTCAGGTTGAAAAGGCTACCGTTGTTGCGTCCATTGGACCAACGCACCGTCAGCGAAATTGCCTGGCATTCTCCAAGACTGATCGGGATGTCGAATGTTTCGCCCACACGGCGAAAACTATGAGAGCCCGAAGTTTCCGGCGCAGGATCGGGACACTCTTGAGCACTGGCTACACCCGTCACGACTTGGCACCAACCCAAAGCTAAAACGAAACAAACTGCTATTCGCATCGGGCGCCTGTTTCCGCTATGCGTTTCGCTCGCCTTCATGTCGAAACCTCCTGACAACGAGACTAAGAAAGGTTCTTGATATTCGCTCAGAGGAAATGGGGCTGTCGGGATGGAGTCTGTAAGGTTGGTTTGGCTTCTTAGGGCCGGGGCAGTTTCATACTACCCACAGCGTCGCTCCGGGCGCAAGAGTTTCCTTTGCAGACTACGAGTCTTTCATCGTAGAACTCACCCGAAATGAGCGTTACCAAGGGAAATCCGATGTAAGACACCTCATGGCAAACCAGCATACGAAATCAATACAGCCCCAGCCCGCCTGCTTCGAGCTCCCTTCCTGCGAGTAGCGGAGATTTTCCCTCGCGCGTCTCTCTTTCTCGTGGCCCTCCGATTGCCAACAGCATAGCAAACTGGTCCACAGTCCTAACAATGAGAGAGGGTCAATCAATGCATCGTCTGTTCTCGTTCGCCGTTTTATTCACTTGTTTACTTGCCTTACTCGCCTGGCCCACGACGGCTCAGAAAAAATCTGCAGAAGCTTGTTTCACTGCGGAAGCGCGCGCGAATGCGGAGCGTACGGCAAAGGTTTGGCACGAACCTGATCCCGGATACGATCCGGTGCTGGGGCACAACCCGACTAAAGGTCCACGCGCTGGTGCACCACCCGTGAGCGCCGAAGGCCTGGCGTCCCCGATCGTTTGTGTAGCGAATAAGGATGAAACAAAGGGGTCCGGTACCACGCCCAAATTTCATTGCTCCGTCGCTGGGGTGGTAGACGAAAATGGCGACCTGGTGCGCTACAAAGTGAAGCCTCACTTCAAAGGACAAGGCCGCGACAAACGAAACGGAGAGATCTACGGCGAATTTCTCTCGTCACGTTTTTCGCAAGCGCTCGGCTTCTTCGCAGATAATGAGTGGGTTGCAGATGTGACTTGTCAGGATTGCAAGAAGAGCCTGACCAAAGATTTCCAGGGGGTCAGTTTCACACCTTTTCAACCAGCTGCCGGCATTGAGCTTTCGCTCGGTAAGGGCATCGATGTCGATTGCAATGGGAAAGATGCGGCGAGTCTTCAGGAGACTCTTGATAATTTGTTAAAGAATGGCGCGCCGCGCGCCGAGATTGATGCCTTTAAACTTTGGCTCGCGTTTATCGATCACGGTGATACTAAAACTGACAACCAGAGGTTTGCCTGTCTCGATTCGGAGAAGAACAGCGACGGCTCGCGCAGGTGCAAGGCGGGCCAAGCCGTCTATTACGTCAGCGATATGGGCTCGACGTTTGGTCATTCGAGTGCGAGCGAGAAGAAAGCCCGTTTAGAAGCCTGGCGCGGTAAGGATCCCATTAAGATAAGCGGCGGCACTTGCACCACCACGGCGAAGGGTGTGGGCAATGCGGAGGTTAGCGAAGCGGGTCGGAAACTCCTCGCCGACGGTCTACAGCCTTTGTTTGCAGCTGAGCAGAGCAACGGCTTAATCACGCGAGTCTTTCGCGCTTCGCGCAATTCGGAACGTGATGCCGCACCGGAGGCTTGGTCGGCAGAATTCATTCGCAAAGCCAACACCATCATCAACGCCACTTGCGGGCCGTAGAGAGCTTGAAATAGCCGTCAGGAATCACTAGTCTTCACGGTGGCCGTCTTTTTGAGTAACCGTGACCAGCCCCATCAAGCACAAAGAAGCATCTGTCTCGCCTGCATTGGTGCGCGCAGCGTCAGGTGGCGATCTGCCTACGGTTAAAGCGCTGCTAGACGCCGGGGCGGATGTGAATTGCCTAAATGAGGGGGGCCAGACAGCGCTGATTCTCGCCGCCGTGATGGGCCACGCGGAGATCGTGGCGCATCTGATCGCAGCGGGTGCCGATCCGCGGCTGCGCGATCACCTCAACCTGACAGCGCTGGAATGGTCCACCAGAAGAGGCTTCTCGGATGTAACAAAATTATTAATGAAGATCTCGCCGCCACTTGCTCCGGCAACGTCTGAAAGAACGACGGCGTCAGCTAAGACTGATACCGATAAGAAAGCTTCTGGATCTATCACAGAGGAAGCAGAGCCGGAGAAGCCGGATCCGGTCACTACAGCCGTCGCTACGACGTCAGAGACTTCAGCTGAAGAACCTCAAGCGCATGTCGAATTTGGCGACACCTCAACGGCTGAAGTCGCTCAGCCAGCTAGCCTTGCATCCGACTCTGGCGTGTCGCCAGCGATTGCTGCCCCTTTGGCACCGGCGCCTCCAACAAACGAAGCTGAAGCCCTGGTAACATCCACTAAGACCCAGACTGCGCCGGGGCCGGCAACCGAACCAACTGTACAACTTAGTGATCCCGTTGTTGTCGCCGCAGCGCCGCCTGAAGAGTTGCAACCCCCTGACTCGGATCCTGCCGTCGCAACCGTATCAGTTGCCGAGCCGCTTCCCATTAACGAAGAAGACGAAACGCTCCCTCAGCCTGGCGTTCCAATCTCAACCATCGATATCACTCAACCCAAGGCAGCCCCGATCGCAGCACCGCCAGACCCTGAACCGAGGTCAGCACCGTCCGCGCAAACGCCTACACTGCAGCGAACCGCCGCGTTCTCAGGATCATTGCTCGGACTCTCAGCCTCAGCGCCTGGTGACGACGAAGCCCATGTCTCTAACAAGCGCTGCCCCAAATGTGACACGGTCTATGAGAAGACGCCTTTGTTGTACTGCACTCGCGATTACACAGCCTTAATTGACAACGATAGTTTTCCTTCCATTACGGCGCCCGAGTTAACTGCTGTACCTGATCCGATTGCTGCCCACGCGACTTCCACCACGCCGATTGTTGTTTGGCTACTCATCGCTTTCGTGCTGGTTGCCAGTGCTTTCGCCGCCTACCGTGTGACTCAATATATTTTCCGCACTGAACCGCCGAGCCCTATCGTCGCCAAGTCGGAAGCACCCCCAGTGGAAGAGAAACCTTTCTTTACTGTTGCAGGTTCGTTAGCGGGAATGGAGCTGAACGTTCCCAAGCCGGAATACCCTGCAGAAATTCAAGATGCCGGAGTCGCTGGTCCGATTACGGTCAACATCCGCGTGAATAAAAATGGACGGGTAATTTCTGCTGTGTCCAAGGGCGGCGACCAGCGGCTGCGAGCGGCCGCAGTGAAAGCTGCGAAACAAGCAACCTTTGCTCCAGATAAGCTCGCGGAGATTAGACCCCGACGCCGAGCGGTAACGGGCAGCATCACGTATGAATTTGCTGTTCCGCAAGCAAACGGCGCGAGTCCTGCAACAACCGCGACAGCTGAAAGCAGCCCTGTTCCCTCCGCTGCGACTGCGCCCAGTTCGGATCCCGATGCCCCGGTAGTTGGCAATGAACTCGTGAGTGCTGCTAAAAATGTGCCGGCTGCCGACTATCCGTCCCGGGCCAGGCGCGCGGGAATTGGAGGCACAATCACCGTCACAATTCGAGTGAATCGCAACGGCAAAGTAACTTCGTGGCGCTCTTCGCCCGGAGACTCGCAACTTCGGGCCGCGGCAATCAAGGCAGCGAGAAATGCCACTTTCTCTCCCGATAAACTTCCAGGAAGTGGCGACGTCCTCGGAACTATCACCTACAACTTCACTCCTTGAGCAGCGGCGGAAGGCAGGAGGCCGGAGCAGAAGGCAGGGCGGCTCTGCCCGCCGCAGGTGCGCGGTAAGTCTCTGACTTACCGGGGCCGGATCAATTTTTTTCTTCGCGGGGCTGAGCCCCGCGCCTTTGTTAGTCGAACTGTTGCTTTCGGTAAATCAGAGACTTACCGCGCACCGCCGGGAGCGAAGCCCTCCTGCCTGCTTCTGCCTTCTGCCTTACCTCTGCTCCTGCCTCCTGCGTCGTGGCATCTGTTATCCTTTCTTAAATGGATTCTCAGGAAACGCGCATTCTTGCCCTCGATGACCTGCGGGGCCACTCGCTCGCAGCGGGCGCAGTTCTGCGCGATCGGTACCGGCTCGACAGCGAACTAGGCCGCGGGGGAATGGGGATCGTTTTTCGCGCCACCGACCTGCAATTGATGCGCGAAGTTGCCGTCAAAGTACTTCCCGCCAGTCCTTCGTGGTCCGATGCGCGCGAGCGCTTGCTGCGTGAAGCTCGCGCCGCGGCGGCGTTGAATCATCCGCATATCGTGGCCGTACATGACATCGGCGATGCTGACGGCATGCCGTTTTTCGTGATGGAGCTGGTGAACGGCCCAAGTCTTTCGGCGGCGCGGCCTCTTTCCCTGCCGCGCATCGTGGAAATCGCTTCTCAAGTTTGCGCCGCACTCGAACATGCACACGCGCACAGCATCATTCACCGCGATCTGAAGCCCGACAACGTGCTCTTATCCAGCCACGACGAAACAAGCAGTGTGAAGCTTGCTGATTTGGGGCTGGCGCTTTTGACGTCCGCTGAGCGTGTTTCGCGCGCCGGGATCATTCTCGGCACAGCTTCTTACATGGCTCCCGAACAGGCGCTTGGCCAGACAGTGGATGGACGCGCCGATCTTTATGCGCTCGGCGTCGTCCTCTATGAATTAACAACGGGGCGCCTTCCCTTCACCGGACATGATGCGCTGGAAGTGGTTTCGCAACATGTGCACGCTCCCGTCGTTCCGCCGCGAGTAATTCGTTCAGATCTGCCGCGCTCAATTGAGACGTTGATACTGCGCTTGCTCGCTAAAGATCCGGCGGCACGGTTTCAATCTGCTTCGGAAGTCCACGAAGCGTTGCGCCTTTCGCTCACTCAGCCGGACGGAACAACCGAAACTGAAGCCGCGCCTGCTGTTGCAATTCTCGATGCCTTATCTCGCGGGCGAATGGTAGGTCGCGCTAATGAGCTTGCCGAAGCTCGCGAGCTCTGGCGACGCGCGCGCGACGGGCACGGTCACGCGGTGTTGCTGAGTGGCGAACCCGGCGCCGGCAAGACGCGACTGGCGCGCGAGATAACAATTCAGGCGGCTGTCGAAGGTGCGGTAGTACTCAGCGGCGGTTGTTATGAATATGAAGCGACGACCCCCTACCTGCCCTTTGTCGAAGCGTTCCGCCGCTGGGTGCGCGAACATGATGACGACTCGTTGCGTGAAACTCTGGGCGACGCGTGCGCGCAGATCGCCAAGCTGGCTCCAGAAATTGAAACACGCCTGGGACCGTTACCGCAGCGCCATGAATTGTCACCGCACGAAGAACGACTGCTCTTCTTTGACGCGGTGGCGCAAGTGTTCGGAAATATCGCGCGGCGCCAGGGCCTGCTGTTCTACGCGGACGACCTTCACTGGGCAGATCGCGGAACCCTTTGGCTGCTCGGGCACCTCTTGCGACAACTGCGCGATGCGCGGGTGCTGATCGTCGGCGCTTACCGCGAAACTGAACTCGATCGCGCCCATCCCCTGGCGAAAGCCCTCGTGGACTGGAATCGCGAACGACTCGTTACCCGCATCGCGCTGAAACGCTTCAACAAGACTGAAACGACAGCTCAGTTAGGCGCGCTCTTAGGTGAAGACGTCAGCGCCGACTTTGGCGACGCGGTTCACAGCGAAACTGAGGGCAATCCCTTTTTTATCGAAGAAGTGCTGAAGGCCTTGATCGAGAAGGGATCTGTACGGCGCGAAAGCGGGCGCTGGCAGCGCTGTGATGTAAATGAGCTGGTGATTCCGCAAAGCGTCAAAGAGGCAATCGGTAATCGACTCGACAGGGTCAGCCCGGAATGTAATGACGTACTGCGAACTGCCGCGGTGCTGGGAAAAGTGTTCACTTTTGAAGAACTGACAGCAGCTGCACAACAGAGTGAGGAGGCGTTGCTTGACGCTTTGGATGAGGGCGTTGGAGCGCAACTGATCGCTCCGGCGCAAGGCGACTCGTTCACCTTTACTCACGACAAGATTCGCGAAGTGCTCTACGAAGAGCTGAACCCGATCCGTCGCCGGCGCTTGCATCGCAATGCAGCGGAGGGACTGGAGCGCCACCGAGCGAAATCCCCAGTCGCAGTTGAAAAGCTTGCCCATCACTACATTCAGGCGGGCGATCACGAGCGGGGACTCGACTATGCGAAGCAGGCAGCCGCTGAGGCCGAACGTGTTTTTGCCTTCGACGAAGCTATCGCCGCTTACGGACGCGCGCGGGATTGCGCCGAGGCCCTTGGGCTGGTCGAGGAGCAACTTGCGCAGGAAGAGGCGATCGGCAAGGCCTACCTGCTACACGGCGAAATGATTCCGGCGGGCGAACACTTCGAACGTGCACTCGCCCTCACAACAGATCCTGCGACTCGAGCCCGTTTGCAGTGTGAGGCAGCCAGTTCCTTAGTCGCCACGGGGGATCAAAGGGGCATCGAGTATGTACGGGAAGCGCTGCGGCAACTCGATCCGGAGACGAATCCCCTTGAGACGGCGAACGCGTTGTCCATCGAAGGACGCTTTCATCATCTCGCCGGTCGGCACAAGAAGGCGATCGAACTGCTCTTACGCGCCGCAGACCTGGTGGCAGCGACAGCCGAGGGCGATCAGGTGAGCTCGTTCGCGGCACCCATAATCTCGCAAATCTACGCGTACAACGCCGGCGCCAACCAACACTATGGCCGCTATGCTGACGCAGACGTCTGGGCACGCCGCGCTCTCGAGTTCGGCAGGAGGCATAACATTCCTTTCGCCCAAGCCATCGGCTATGAATTTCTGGGAGAGGATGCGGTCCATGCCGGTAACTTTGAAGCGGGTCTTGAATACGCCGCCCACGAGCGTGAGATTGCTGCCAGGCTTCATTCGCGCGAACGCCGTGCCTGGACTCACGTCGTGGTGGCGCAGTGCTCGCTCTTTCTTGGCCGCGTTGAGGAAGCGGAACGCGAATACGTCGAGGGGATCGCTCTCGCGGATGCGATTGGCGAAAAGCGAGTGAAGGTGTTGCTCAAGAGCAATCTTGCAGTCGCGCAGTCTAAACTAGGCCGCAATGACGATGCTCTAAAAACAGCTGAAGAGAATTATGCCGAGGCGGCGCCTAATGGTTTGCTTTATACGCACTTTGAAGCCCTGCGTTGCCTGGCTGTCGTCCGTTTTCGGCGGGCTGCAGCGCGCGCGGCCGTTGCCAGTGGTTCGCGGGTTGAACCCTCCGAGGCTTCGGAAACAGAGCTTATGCCTGTCATTAATTCGAGCCTCGATAAACGAGAGTTAGACGAGGCTGAACGTTTGTGCCGCGCAGCCGAGGAATTAGTCGAACCTACTGAATCTCGCGTGAGCCGGCTTTGGCTCGGCCCACTTTACATCCGGGTCTTGCTCGCACAAAACAAACGGGCTGAAGCGGTAGAGAAACTGGCGACGTACAAGGAGCTGGTTGCTGACTGCCAATCGCCGCGCTTCAGTCAGGAAGCCGCCCGCCTCGCCTTGCTAATAGATAGTTAGCTGTGGTCCCCCAGAGCTTCGCGAGAAATAGTTAAGAGCCCGGGAAGCGCGCGACAAATTGCCTTCACTGAAAGCTCTATGCCGTTTCCGGGGGCTCAAACTTGCAGCGCCACGAACTTAAGATTCTCAAGGCTGCTTAACCTGCAGCGACCTCTCATTCAATATCGGAAGGGTCGTTAAATAGCGCCGGGAGCCTAATACTTCCGTGGCCCTCCTGAGGAAAGTTTGCCGCACTGCGATTCCCAGGATTCAGGTTCGAGGCGGTATCGTCAGGTGGAAACACGATGAGCGTATTCAGAAATCCAATCAGCTTGAGCTCGTCGCTTGAGGAGAGGGCCGCAAAAGCATCCCGCGCCGCTAGCGCCTCGCCTCCGTGCCGCAGGATGACCTGTTTCAAGTTGACGCTGCGTCCATCGTGTCCATACGGCGAAGTCGAGCCAACACCCCACAGTGGCGTTGTAAGGAATTCCTTCTGTATTTGTCCGTTGTAATTCCGTTCCCAAAAATTTGGGCCAAGGTCGTGCCGCTTGAGGTCGGAGAAAAAATTTCTGACCAGAAATGGCTGCCGGTTCGCTCGTTTAAGGGTCGGCAAACCGCTGCCATCGTCAAAAACTGTGAATAGGCCGGCAGCAGTCGCAAACAGGTTGTTAAAGATTCCCTTTATCGGATCGTAAACGGTTTCTACGTCCGCAACCCGCCGATCCTGGTTGATCTGAAGATCAGGCACGTGACACTGCGCGCACCCGATCGCCACGAACTTTTGCTGGCCCGCGATCGTCTCCGCGGTCTGCTCGCCTAATGCGGGCTTAAAGTAATTGAGCAGGTAGAACTCCATGTGATCCACGATGCTGGTTGGCACTTCATTGCTGACGCCGTCGTTATCGGGATCAGCCATCGGGCTGTCCGTAACGGGCGCTTCGATCGCGTCGGTGGACCCGTCCAAAACCATTCCAGCCGGGGTTACGAACCGAGCACCGTTTGCTGCTGCGTTGAGTTCCGGGTCTACTGCCTGAAGTCCCATTTCCGCCTTAAAGGCCCCCACCGCAAACTCACGGATCGAAATCGTTCCACCCTGCGCAAAAAACGGCCGCACGCGCAGATCCGGATTCACGCCTTGCACCTCTGATGTGTCCAAATCGACCTCGTTACCCTTGCGCATTGCCGAGATTGTCCCGAAGTTAACTCCTTTGGTAGTGAGGCTCCGCACGATTCGTTGGTTGGAAGGGGCTACGGCAGCTAAGGCGAGTACCTGCTGCCTGATCGCTCGCAGGTCAGCAGTCATTTCATCTGCGAGCATCTCTTTGAGACCTAGTCCAAAAAGATGTGGAGCGTCCCGACTGTCAGGCCGCGTAACCACATCTCCACCGAACCCCGCCGCGCCGCGCGGGCGACCGTGGCAAGAGGCACAACTGTCTGAGAGTCCTGCGCCGATCGCGACGTCGACCTCAATATTACCGAGCCCATCGCCGAACAGGGGACCAGCTCCCTGTAAACGTGTGAACTTGCGTTGAAAGACCTGTCGACCCCGCCGAATTGAGCGAAATGGATCGCGCATGATAATGAAAGCCGATGAATTTTCGGTCATCACGCTCCCACGCCCGGTGCCAATTTGCTGTGAGTAAGACTTGTTGATGCCCTCGCCTGCAGTGTTTGGGGTGTTTGTCTTATCGGGAAGCTGGCCGTAGCTGACGACTGTGAAAATCAAAAGGCTAGTGACGCAGGTGAGCATGGGGAACAAACCCCGGATGAAGAGCTTTCGAGTACTCATTGCAGAACTCCTTTTTCTTGGTAAAGAAACTAACTCTCGACTTGTAAACGGCCGGCGATCGTCTCGCCGAGAAACAGATGGCGAAGAATCTCAACCAGGTATCTTTCAAAAATGGAGTGAGGTTGCTAGGGCAACCGGATTCGTCGGGAGGTACGTTAAAGGGGCACTGCTCTGAATGCAGCTAGGCATCATTGAGGAGCAGTTGGATGTTGATCTTGTCGACTCTTTGCAGACTCTTGGTTCAGCGCGCGCTAAATGCTGAGCAATTCGCCCTTTTAGCTTACCTTTGTTGTCTCGCTGGTGAGACGTCTTGGGGGAGACGGTCTATTTGAGAGTAACTGAGACAGGATTACTTTCCGAGGCGGACAGAACTTACACGAGCGCGAAGGCTGTGTCAACGGATTGATTTAAGCCCAAAATGAAGCGGGCCTACTCTAATGAGAGTAAGCCCGATTTCTACCGCGATTACTAAGTCACCGATAACCAATTGGCAATCGCCAATCGGCAATCCTCTTAGTGGTTGTCGTTCCGATTAGCGTTCCTGTTCCCGTTTCCATTCCCATTCGTACTCTTAACACCCGCCGTGTTCGCATTGCCATTGTTATTGGTTACGACACCGGTGTTAGAAGGTACGGAACTGCTATTGGCGTTCTGCGGAATGTTCGCGTTGGTTTCAACCAGGCCCTCACGCTGATTCGAATTCGCATTGCTGTGGTTGGCATTGTTGGTAGTGGCCGCGCTATTAGTATTGTCGGCAGTGCCGCAGCCCGCTAAGGCTACGGTTGCGATCAATACTAAGGCGAGTCCGAAGCTGCGTCGCATAATATCGCTACCTCCCTTGTTCGTCCGTTACCGATAGAGCGACTCAGCACGGTTGCTGCGCCATTCGTTTTCGAAGTAGTCGGCATCTTCCTTAGTGCGTGGATTGACGCCCATTACAATGCCACCTTCGCGGATGCCCTTGTCATAGTGCTTCGCGGTCTCTTCAGGAATTCCATAGCCCACCAGTGCACCGATCAAACCACCTGTCAACGCGCCCGCGCCCCCACCGGCTAACGCTGCGGCAATTGGACCGGCAATCAATAAGCCGAGCCCAGGAAGCGCGAGGGTTGTTCCGATCGCCGCGATTGCCGCTAAGGTCGCGCCCACGCCGCCGCCGATAGCGGCACCCTTGCCCGCATCTTCCCAGGCTTTGGTACCCAATTCGGAATCGTCATCAGTAAAATATTTCTTGCGTGTGTCGTCTGACATCATCAGGTTCACATCGTCCTTGCCGTAACCACGGCTGCTCAGCGAACGATACGCACCTTCAGCGCTTTCACGGTCTCTGAATAGACCCGTCATCATACGATTCTCGCGTTGCCGCGCTGTTGCTTCACCCGTAATTCCTTCACTCGTAGTGTCTTTGTCAAAGTCTGCCATTGTTCACTCCTTTGTTCTTTATGCCTTGTTATCGAAGACGTTTCTGTATGTGCACACGAAGCAACTTAAGACTCATTGGCCTCACTTAGACTTACGTGTGCAGATTTAATTACAACGACGTGCGCGAGCTTAGTAGCAATGACCATACCGCGAGCACTAATGTTGCCGGCGTTGGAATTTCATTGACATTCGCAGGCACAGCGAGGGTTCTGTCCCTGGTCGTACACAATTATTTGTTTGGAATGAGACAGCCGAAAGAGGAGCGCTGTACGAGAGCCGGACGTTGTGAGGCAGACTGTTGGATCGTTGTAGCGCAGTGAGTAAACAGAAGGCGGCGGCAAGCCAGCCTTCCAGACTGCAATGTTCTATCACTTGGCAATCGCCAATCGGCGATTTACTTCACGGCCCGATCGGTAATTTCCAAACCCTTATCAATAATTGCAAATGCTTCACGCAACTCTGCTTCAGTAATACACAGCGGCGGATTTGTGAAAAAAGTGTTCCAGCGCACAAACGTATATAGACCTTCTTGTCGAAAGTGTTTCCCGAGGGCCTGCATCTCCGGCGAAGCCCCGTTGAAGGGAGCCATTGGTTCCCGCGTCTCGCGGTTACGCACCACTTCAACAATCCCGAAGAGTCCGATATTGCGCGTCGCTCCAACTGACGGGTGACGACTCTGCAACTCAGCAAGCATTCCCTTCATCACCTCTCCCATCTGCCGCGCGTTGTCTATCAAACCATCTTCTTCATAGACGGCGATCGTGGCGAGCGCAGCCGCGCAAGCAAGCGGATGACTGTTGTAGGTCAGCCCACCGTAAAAAACATTCTTCTCAAAGTGGTCGGCGATGTGCCGGCGCATCCCAACCGCGCCGAGTTGCACATAAGCACTCGTCAGTCCTTTGGCCATCGATATCAAATCGGGCACAACATTCCAATGATCAACCGAAAACCATTCTCCGGTGCGGCCAAATCCGGCCATAACCTCGTCGGCGATGAGCAGAATTCCGTACTTATCGCAGAGCGCTCTCAAACCCTGCATGTAACCATCGGGCGGTATTAGGATTCCATTCGTTCCCGTCACCGGCTCCACAATGAGCGCCGCGACCGTCTTCGGTCCCTCAAGTTCCAAGACCTCTTCCGTGCGCGCTAGCACTTCCTCGGTGGTTTCTGAACCTCTTTGAATGCCGTGATAGAAATCGGGGATGCGGAAGACGCCGGGGATACCAGGCTCGGCCGCCCAGCGCCGCGGATCACCAGTAAGCGTCAACGCGCCGGCCGTCCCGCCGTGGTAGGAGCGATAGCGCGCACCAATCTTGTGACGCCCGCTGAACATGCGGGCGATGCGAATCGCGTTTTCGTTGGCTTCGGCGCCGCCGTTTGTGAAGAAGAAAGCATCGATGTCGCCCGGTGTTAGCTCCGCGAGTTTCACGCTTAAACGCGCGCGCACCTCGGTTGCCATGAACGGATTGGCGTAGGCAAGCGTTGCCGCCTGGTCCTGAATGGCACGAATCACACGTTCATCGCCGTGGCCGATGTTGACGCACATCAACTGGCTGTTGAAGTCGATGAACCGCTTTCCTTCCGGTGTCCAGAAGTAGATGCCTTTGGAACGCGCCACCGGAATGGGATCGACTGCGGCCTGCGCCGACCATTCAAAAAGTGTGTGTCGCCGGCATAGCTCGACGATCTCGTCGCCCGTCATGTTTCGATCTGCCATCGCTTCAGTTGTTGTGGACATAGGGACCCCAGCTTCGAGTTTCGAATCTTGGATTTAGGTTTCCGTTGGGGCTGATGCTACTCAATCCCGCGCAGCTACTCAACTTCAAACCACCCTCGGTAGCAAATAATTAACCGCCATGCTGCCAACGCTCGTGAAGGGCGTCAAAAATTAACCTTGAGAAACTCGAGAACCATGTACGCTTGTGCCTGACACGACAGCTTAATTCGAAGACAAAAAATCCTTCGCGTCCGGGACGATTCCTGGCGGCTGGGCGGTTCCTACGTGCTCGTAAATTGGGAATTGGCAATCAGTAACGAGCCGTGATAGGCTCCGCCCGCTTCCAGTATCCCGAGTAGGTTTCAGCCCCCGTCTCCCCCTAATCGGCCAAAGGAGATCACATGAAAAAGATACGATTGATTGCTTTCGCTTGTATCGCCTCACTTCTCGGGTTGGCAATAGCGCTCCCCGTACCTATCCTCGAAAGTCACGCCCAACCGCTTGACCAGGTCGGCCCGCTAGACCTTTCGGGTGAATTGCATGGAGCGCCTTATCGCATCCGTGTTCCAGCAGTTTGGAACGGAACCCTATTGGTGTTTGCGCACGGCTATCGTGATAAAGCAGACCACGTGGGGGAAGTTGACAATCGCAACGCTGATATAGCGCCGAGCGCTGCGCTTGAAGCTCCGTTGCTGGCTCAGGGTTACGCACTTGCCGGTTCGGCTTACCGCGACAACGGCTGGGAAGTTGAAGGTGCAATTCAGGACACGAAAGACTTGACCGTGCTATTTCGATCCTTAGTTGGACAACCGGATCGCACGATCCTTTACAGTGTGTCGCTGGGTTCGATCATTGGACTGGAGATCATGGAGCGCTTCGGCGGCGTCTACGATGGCGCACTTGCGATGTGCGGTGCCGCGGCAGGCTCTACGCGCGTTTGGGACACCGGGCTGGATCTCTACCTCGCCTACGATGTCGTGTTTGGCGCGCCTCCAGCTTGGGGGACGGTGGCTGAAGTTCGCAATGACCTCGATTTTGATTCTGAGGTGCTGGCGAAGCTCGTCCCAGAACTTAGCAACCCTGCCAACTTTCCTAAGTTTGAATTCTTGCGACTGGTGTCAGGTACGCCGGGCCGCGGCATTACTCCGCCACCGCCGCCTGCTTTTTTCCCCGGCTGGATTCTCACCGACATGTTCTTCGTGACTGAGGCTCGCGCCGAGTTGCAACGCCGCGCCGGTGGATCTTTTGTGCAGAACCTGAACCACGTCTACGACCTTTCGGCTGCCGAGCGCGCCTACCTGAATGGACTCGGAGTTCCCAGCCCAGTGATCGATGGCTGGTTAGTGCAGATGAACGCGCGCACCAATATTTTTTCGGCACCGGCGCCCAGAAACTATGTGGAGCACTACGCCACCTTCAACGGCAAGATCAAATCGCCTGTCTTAACAATGCATACTATCGTCGATCCGTTGGTGGTAGTGGCCAACGAGTCGGCTTACCAGGAAACTGTGGCGCTGGCCGGAAGAAGTGATCGGTTATTTCAAACATTCACGACTGGAAATGGTCACTGCGCTTTTACCGGGCCGCAGATACTGACGGCCGTCGCTGCAATCGACAACTGGGTCCGCAACGGCGTTAAGCCGACCGCAGCGACCTTCCCAGCCGCACTCGGGTTCAGCCCAGGCTTCGTACCACCAGCTTTCCCACAGCCATGAATCTGATCTGATGAGTAATCTGTTACGTTTTCTGCAACTCTTCTTAACCGGTCTCTACACCGGTCTATTGTTCGCTGATCGCATCGGCGTGTCGCCGATTCGGCCGAAGTTGCCGGCTGCCTCCTTTGTCCTCTACCAACAGGAGTTGCATCTGAGGTTCGGCAGGCTGATGCCGGTGCTGCTGGGCGGCAGTTTAATAGCGGGACTGGTTTTCTTGATCTTACAACGGCGGGACTATCGCAGTAAGGAATTCATCTTCACAGCCATTGCCACGCTCTGCACCATCGGTGTGATCATCCTGACTCGCCTCATCAACGTACCGATCAATGAAACTCTGATGACGTGGCAGGTTTCGTCACCGCCAGAAAATGTGATGCAGCTCTGGGCGCCCTGGGAAGGAAGTCACACCATTCGCACAGTCATCGCAGTCCTCGGCTTCGCCTCCCTCGCATACGGCGTAGCGGCCAGACGCTCGCCTATGCTTAGAGAAGAAGTGTTATGAGCAGACCGCTCTAAACCAACTCCATTCAGCGAGCGCTTTTCCAATGACCTCGCGTGGATCGCATCGCATATCAATGGGGGGAATCCATTGCTTGTTTAAAAAGCCTGCTCATCAACCTGTCAATAAACACCCGGCGAAGGACTCGGTGTCATTTCCGGTGACGGACTAACCGTCGGACTCGGTTCCGGTGATGGACTCACCATCGGACTCGGTTCCGGTGATGGACTCATCGTCGGTGCCGGTGACGGTGCTATCTCTGGTGACGGACTCACGGTTGGTTCCGGCGAAGGAGCCGCTTTGCACGACGCCAAACACTCATCATATGCCTTCTTGCATTCGACCAGGTTGGCACCTTGAACCTGTCTGCATTCATTGTGGGCCTTCCTGCATGCTTTCTCGCATTCACTTCGCTCCTTTTCCTGGCCGCCGCTGGCCGGTGAAAACAGAAACGGGCTGGCGATCGCCGTCAGTGAAATTAAAAGTGCAAAGAAACTAATCTTCTTGTTCAACGGTTTACCCTCCTCGATCGGCGTGACTTGCCCTTGATGGACAAATATCCAATCTGCACTGGAACAAAAATCAGGGGCTTACTTAATGCCGGGTAAGGGTGTGTCTCGGATTAAGGACCTATGCTACACGCCGCGAAGTCAACTGTGGGCAATCGCGATTAAATATCGATTGAATGCAAAGATGCTGCATTGTGAAAAGGAGTATGCCTGCACCTGTCAGAGAATGATAAACAACGGTTAAAGATGCGTTCCTCGGGACACGGCAACGCTCAGCCTTGGCCAGAAAAATTGTGAAGGACCCCTACCTACCGAAGAAGCCGGGATCCATCAAGTACCAGTTGACCAGCCCTGCGGCCAGTCCGATGGCGAGCACAATCAGGACGGTAACCTTTTCCGCTGTAGTGTTCGGCTTGCCCGCGCGGGACGGAAATAGCAGCAGGAAGAGTCCGCCGATGCCGACGACCGGACCAAAGGCCGCTAGTTTCATCGAGTAAGTGCCCTCAGTCCACAACTGCCGCCAGTTTATATAAACCAGTAAGAGACCCAATAGAATTAGGACGAAGCCGAGGAGACGGGCTTTGATGTGCTGCATAGGTGAAGTGGCAATTGCGGTTCAGGATTGGAAGAACGATCCACGAAGTAGCACGAACTGAGGTGAAAAACAAACCCGGATGCGAGCAGGTGCCGCAACAAGAAAAGAGCGCCGCCGCTGACGACCCTCTTAAAAGAAAGGCGAGCCAAGTGTGTCCGAAATCATGTTCGACTGACGTGATTCAAATCAGAGGATGGCGGTGGCACCAGATCACTTCCGCAAATCGAGCAGAACCCATTAACTGGGCACCGCGGAAAGGTGTCCGGCGACCATCTTCCATTCGCCCTGGCGCTTCACAAACACTACAGTGAACCTCACTTCGCGTTTCTCGTCAGCTTTCTGCACGCCGCGAGCGGTCACCACTGCTGTCTCGCCAAACACCCGCGCCTTGATCTCCGAGGTGGTAATTGCCAATCCGCGCTGGCTTCCTTCTATCGGCAACACGTCATCCTTGAATACCGTGTTTCCCATCGGGGCCGTGCCCTCAAAATCATCAGCGATGATGCGTTGCAATGTTGGCCGATCGTGCCGTTCTTCAGCGGCAAGCCAGTCGCGCGTTAGTTGTAGAACGGCCTGTTCGCTGGTTTGAGTTGCTGGTTTCATTTGGGCGGCGAGTGGAATGGCCGAGGCTATCGATAGCGCGATGATCAGGAAGAGTTTTTGCATGACGTTGCTCCTTGGGTTGTGGTTTTGTATGTAGACCCCGGAACGTCGGAGAAAGTTCCTCAACTTTTGTAGTGCGTCGACCCCTAGGCGCTCTCGCCTGTTGGTTGGAGAGTAAGTCGTGAGTTCAGTGCAATCTAAAGCGTAGCGTCCACGCAAAGTCTTGCGCCGCTCTGGATGGATGGTAAATTACAAGCGGAGACTGCAGTATACGGGCTACCAAGGTGACTGCTGGGAACATCAGACTTGGCAGCGTGTCAAACAATCGTGCAGTGCCCTCTTTGTAGAAGATATGACGAAACTGAAACTCTTCGCCCTGCTGATTCCCGTCGCGCTCCTCGGGAGTTTGTCTTGCGGACAGAACGAGTCAGCCCGTGCTGAGAGAGATCCTAAATCCGCAGCTGCTCTGAAGGCGGAAGCGCCACTTACCACTCACTACACTCCTCCCGATGCCGGCGGGAAAGCGTCCGCCGCGGAAACAAGTGCTACTGGATTTTCCGACGCGGATTTTAATCGTCACATCAGCCGACTCAATGCACGCATGAGGCAGAGACTATCTTCGGGCGAGTTCGCAATAGTTATTCAAAAACCATTTGTAGTAATCGGAGATGAACCTAAGAAGGTGGTGGAGCAACGCGCGGAAACCACCATCAAGTGGGCCGTAGACCGTTTGAAGCAGGACTTTTTCACCAAAGACCCTAACGAGATTCTCGACATCTGGCTTTTCAAGGATGAAGCGTCTTACAAGAAGCATATGCGGCTGCTCTTCGGAGATTCGCCCTCGACACCCTTCGGTTACTACTCACCGACGCACAAGGCACTGATCATGAATATCTCCACCGGCGGCGGCACCCTGGTACATGAGATCGTGCACCCGTTTATGGAAGCCAACTTCCCTACTTGCCCTCCCTGGCTAAACGAAGGTTTGGGATCGCTTTACGAACAGTGTGGCGAAGAAGATGGTCATATTCACGGATATACCAACTGGCGGCTGCCAGGGCTGCAACAAGCGATCAAGTCGCAACGGGTGCCGGCATTCAAAACTCTGACGGCGATGGATACCGGCGCTTTCTACAATGATGACCGGGGAACAAACTATGCGCAGGCTCGCTATCTTTGTTACTACCTCCAGGAGAAGGGGCTGCTGGTGAAGTTCTACCGAGAGTTTCTGGCACGACAGAAGACAGATCCGACCGGGTTTCAGAGTTTGCAAAAAGTTCTGGCAGAACCGGACATGGATAAGTTTAAAATCAGCTGGGAAAAGTATGTAATGGGCTTGAAACAAGGATATGACGTGCGGGTGGAACAGTAACGTAAGTTGGCGATTGCTGATTGCTGAATTTCTGAACTCTGCCACTCTGAAAGTAAGAGCGAAGACTCGTCCGCTTCCTAACCTGTAGATGAACCTGCCAATGCGAAACAAATTTGCAATCCTAGCCATCATCCTGGGAGCTCTCTTCGTGGCGCAGCTTGCTTGCGGTCGTCTCACTCCGCCGGCCGCAAACTCGACGCCACGTGCGGTAACCGATCAGGCTCAGCTCGTAGATCAAATTCTTGAGCGTTACAGAGAAGCAATTGGCGGGCAGGCCGCGATCGATAGCGTCACCAGCTATAAAGCTGAAGGGACTTTCGAGAGCTCGGTTTTGCGTGAACAAGGAACATTCAGTTCCTGGGGAAAGGAACCGCACAAGACCTTGAGTGTGATCGAGTTTCCGCGGATCGGCACGCTGAGAAAAGGCTTCGATGGCGAAAACAGATGGGTGCAAACGCCTGCCGGGACTTTTAGCGATGAGAGCCCCAAGCAAATGGCCGAAGTTGAACGAGATGCCGAAGTTTACCGGGCGGGAAAAATTCGGAGCCTCTATCAAAGTATGGGATTAGAGGGACAGGCAAGACTGAATGGACGCGACGTCTATATCGTCGAAGGCAAACCGGAAAAGGGTCCGACGGAGAAGTTGTTTTTCGACAAAGAGAATGGGCTGCTACTGCGCTGGGACATGGTGCGCAGGAATCCCCAGCGCGGGAATGTCTTTGTCAAAGTTCATCTGGACGACTACCGCGAAGTGGATGGTTTGAAAGTTCCTTTCAAGGTTCGCTTTGCGTTTGAATCATTCGACATAACACTGCGAGTTGCTGATTTGAAACATAATGTCCCTATTGATGACGCGGTATTCCAAAAGCCCAAGTAGTGAACCTGCGGGCTTGGTGACAGAGGCTCAATCCGCAAAAAATGCGCAGTCCGGAAGGGCGGCTTGCCCCCCAGCCACGATTGAAGCCAATTAAGCAGCGGGGCAAGCCACCCTTCCTTACTGCAAATTTGCTTGATCTGCTAATCAACAGACTCGCTGCAAGAGATATGCATCTGCTCTTCATCCCATTCGCGCTGGCGACTGCGGCGAGCCTCGCGCTCGGCCCACTGGCGCTCGAATTCGCGATAGCTCTCTTCCCTACGCTGATTCTCAAGTTCCCATTCCGGAAATGTCTTGCAGGAGGAAAACGCGAACTCCTCCTCCATGTGCGAGCCATCGAGGTGCCAGAAGCCCGGACCTAATCCCAAAGCCGCATCCTGGGCCAGCATGCGGCAGCACTCGCAATCTTCATCGATGATTAGTTGCTCGGGGCTCATGGCCTCGGGCAGGCGCCTGCGCTCGTTCTCGATGATATTGGCGGGTGTGCGACCGTCGTAATCGGGAAGTGGGTTTTCGAGCCAATCAGTCTTGAGGTGCTCGAGTTGTCTAATCGCGGTGTCTGCTTGCTGGCAATCGAATTCCACTGCCCGCTGAAGCAAGTCCCGAACAAGGTCGTAGTAAATCACCCACTCGTGTGTGCCGAATCCAGCGAAACGATAGGCGAATGAGTCTCGTGCGAGGCAGGGTGGCCCCTCGTTGAGAAAAGACCACTGCAGGGAACGAGTGTGCAGATCGAAATCAATGAAGTCCTGTTTCTCAAGCATTACATCGCGTGGAGAACGCTTCAGCAAATCTGCTCGAGGCGTGGTTAGCCAGGTTGCGTGAAGTCTGGTTAACGGGTGTTCCTCGGGACAGTCGTGGTTTGCGGTTTCTTCAGATTGGCTGGCAGCGCCCAAAACGCTCTGAGGATCAGAAATTCTGGCTCGCAGAGACGAACGAAGCTCAGGAGTCAGCGACCTCACGATGAACTCAAGCAGTGGAGTTCCATCTAAAACCGCGCGCGCGTCAAAACACGGCGCGCGGCTTTGCAGTCGGCGTTCGCGTGCCCAACGGTGAGCGTCGAGGGAATTCACAAACAGCCAATCAGGTGAAACCCGATAGGGAATCCTGACGTCGGTAGCGTGATTACCGTTGTGATAATTGACTTCACCTTCGGGTTGCGGGTGCGAATAGGTCGACTCGGCGGCGATGATACGAGCAGCGAGATCGATGATCACAATACCCGCGTCGTATGGCTGTTCGTCGATAGAGGATCTCGGGTGGAACCAAGCGAAAGGATTTAGATCGTCCTTTGGTTTGCTGTAGCGCTCAAGCGCAGCAACGAGTTCGGCAATCGTTTCTGGCTCGGCGGAAAGAGCGGCAATACAAGAGTCAACGATTGACCCATGAATGGTGCCACTGAGAATAGTCTGGGAGCTGATGAGGTTGAGCTTTACTTCACTCATGGTGAGATTCTCCTTTAATTAAGAGTGAGGACGCCGCAGAGTATGAAAAGACAGTTTTGGAAGGCAATGGGCGGCGGGAAATTACAAGAAACAGATCAGAGCAAGAATTCTGGCATTTACGATTGCCGATTGGTGATTGGTGATTGTCGACAGGAACGCTTGGGGAAATGTGAGGTGAAGCGCGGCGGCTGAAGCGAAAGACTAATAAAGCTCTTCCCTCCTGCCGTCTACCTTCTGCTCCTGCCGTCTACCTTCTGCTCCTGCCGCCTGCCTTCTGCTCCTGCCGGCGGTCCCAGTCTTACCGTCCGCCGGCGGGAAGGTTCTCGGTCAAGTAGCGAGTGAGCAACGTGTACAAATGCTTCGTTGTCCCCGGACCTTCGAAGATGCCGTGCGAACGATTTGGATAAGGCATGATTGTGAAAGGCTTGTTCGCGGCCACCAGGGCGTTAATCAAGGCCTCAGTTCCCTGATAGTGAACGTTGTCGTCCCCTGTGCCGTGCACGATCAACAACTTCCCTTTGAGATTTCCGGCAAACGTGATCGGTGAACTTTGCTTCCACTCCTCGGGATGATCCTTAGGCAGGCCACCGTAACGCTCCTGGTAAATTGTGTCGTAGTAGTGCAAGTCGGGAACGGGTGCTACCGACATTCCCACCTGATAGAGATCCGGATAACGGAACATCGCATTCAACGTTGCCGACCCGCCACCGCTCCAACCCCAGACCCCAATGCGAGTGGCATCGACATAAGGCCACTTGCTGATCGCTTTCACCGCGTTTGCCTGGTCCTGGGAGTTCACGATTCCCACCTTGCGATAAAAGATTTTTCTCCAGGCGCGACCGCGCGGCGCCGGGGTGCCACGATTGTCCACGCTCATGACGACGTAGCCTTGCTGCGCCAGCATCATGTGCCAACGCAGGTTCAATCCACCCCATGAATCGAGCACTGTTTGTCCCCAGGGTTCGGTGTAGACATGGAATAGCACCGGATAACGCTTCTGCGGATCGAAGTCGGGCGGCTTGATTACCCAGCCGTCCAATTGCACGCCTTCACCGATGTCGACTTTGAAGAATTCGTAAGGCGTGGCTTTCAACTTTGCGATCCGATCCTGCACCTCCTTGTTATCAAAGAGGGTGCGCACCAGCGTGTGTTGCGGGAGGCGCACGATGTCAGTAACCACGGGCTTCATGAAAGACGAGGAAAAGTGCAGCGCCAGATCGGCACGCGGCGAAACATTGTAGGCATGACTGCCGGCCGCAGCGGCGGGTGTGAGCCGCTCGAGTTTGCCACTGCCGTCCAGCGGTTCGCGATATAAATATCGCTGTGTCGCATTCTCCGGTGAGGCTTCGAAATAGATAAAGTCGTTAACGTCGTCCACGCGTTCGACATTGATCACATCGAATTCGCCGGGGGTAATGTTCTTCACGTCGCTGCCGTCTCGAGCGATAGAATAAATGTGCCGCCAACCATCGCGTTCGCTGGCCCACAAGAACCGTTTGCCACCGTCGATCCATTCCACATCGCCGCGCGCTAAGCCTGTTTTGTTCCAGTCAAGGTCGCCCCAGGAGATGTCGACCCAGGCTTCGTCCTTCTCGGTCAGCATGGGCCGCACCTTACCGCTACGGATGTCGCCGAGCATCACGACGTTTGTGTTTTGCAACCGGTTTAGTTGTTGAATCACAACTTCATCCGAACTCGCGGCCCATTCCATGCGCGGCAGATAGTTGTTGCGTGGGTCACCGGCAATCTCAAACCAGCGCGTCGCGCCGCCAGTTGCACTCACGACCCCAACGCGAGCTGCGGAATTCGTTTCGCCGGCCTTGGGATAAGGAAACGAAGTAATGACGGGATAGAGACCGCCGGTATTGTTGACGAGCTGAAACTCCTTCACACCTTCGCTGTTAAGTTGCCAGTAAGCGATATGTTGGCTATCGGGACTCCAACGGAAGCCGTCGCGGCAGAAGAATTCCTCTTCGTAAACCCAATCGAAGGTGCCGTTAACGAGTTGGCGCGAGCCATCGTTTGTGAGGGGGGTGATGCGCGCGGGGCTGGTCTCGAGATTTTCAACGTAGATATTGTTTTCGCGGACGTAACCAACCTTCTTACCATCGGGAGAGAACTTCGCGAACATTAGGGAGGACGGCTTGGCCGTGCCGCCGAGCTTGTGCAAAGCCCAGCTATCGAGATCGAGTACCCAGTAATCGCCACGTGTGTTGCTACGCCAGACGCGTTCGGATTTGGTGAACAGTAAGAGTTTCTTTTCATCGGGACTGAGGACGAAATTCTCAATGGCAATGGGTGCCCCGCCCTGCGGTGTAAGCCTGTCGATGCCAACTTTGATTGTGCGATCACCGCTTACCGTGTCGTAGCGAATAATCTCGACGAACTCTGTTTTCGCTGCGGACGGTTCGAGCGCGAGATAGCCGCTACCGTCCTTTTGCCATTGCACGGGACCGAGCGAACGAGTGCGGAAGGTAAAAATCGAATCAAGCGTTAACAGATCGGCAGCGGTTTGCGTTTGCTGCGCGAAAATAGCGAACGCCAGTAGAAGAATTACTGTAGGAACGTAAAAGATTCTTCGTTTCATTTAGTGACTCCTGAGCGATGATCGGGAAGTGCGGCGATTGTAACAGAAGGTCCGAGTTTCGAGTTTCGAGTTTCGAGTTTCGAGTACTGGAATTTCGGAGTGCGATCCGAATTCTGAGTTTCGAACTCCAAGCTTCAAATCAGAACCGACACGACGTGATATGGGAACTGGAAACTGGAAACTTGAAACTCTAAACCCGAAACTATTTGCCCAGCACACTTTCGATGGCGGCAATCAAGTCGGCGGGTTCGAGTGGTTTAGCGAGATGCGCCTGGTAACCGGCGGCAAATGTGTCGGCCTTGTCTCTGGCACTCGCATACCCGGTGATGGCAATCGCTGGAGTCTGACCCCCATGTTCCTGTGGCAGGCTCCTCACCTTGCGCAGCAGTGAGTAGCCGTCTTCATCCGGCATGGCAATGTCACTGACCAAGACATCCGGAATCCCGGCCTTGAATGCTTTTAATGCCTCCGCGGCAGATCCGGTCGACGTCACTTTCGCACCACGCAGTTCAAGCAAACTGTGAATCAAGTTACGCGTGTCTAGATCGTCTTCGACTAGCAAAACTCTGATCCCACTCAACGACACCTCGTGTTTTGTTTTCTCTGTTTTGAGTCTGGGCTTTTCCTTCTTAACTCCGTCATCACTGCCGGCAGGGGTTGCCATTGAGGAATCACTTTCCCGAGCGCGAACCCCGGCAGCGCTCGGCGCCGTCGCTACCTCCTGCCTTACCAGTGGCAACTCGACAGTAAAAGTTGCACCTCTACCTTTTCCCTCGCTGGCAGCGCTGACGCTGCCGCCGTGTAATTCCACGAGATGCCGCACCACCGCGAGGCCTAGACCCAATCCCCCTTGTCGTCGTGAAATTGAACCTTCCGCCTGGCGAAAACGATCGAAGACATGCGGTAGAAAGTCCGGGTCAATTCCCTCCCCGGTGTCAGCCACGGTCAGTATCACTGATGAATTGCGACAGCGCAGCCTTGCGGCGACACTACCGCCACGGGGTGTGAACTTGATTGCGTTCAAGAGCAGATTCCAAACCACCTGCCGCAGGCGATTGGAGTCTCCTTTGATCGAACATTCACCCGCGGCCAACGATGTTCGGAGTTGAATCCCCTTGGCTTCCGCGGTGGGCCGCACCGCGTCGCGCGCCGCTTCAACTACCGGCGCCAGGTCGATCGGCCGCAGTTCCAGATGCAGATTGCCTGTGATGATGCGCGACACGTCCAGCAGGTCGTCTATTAACCTCGCCTGCAGTCGCGCATTGCGTTCGATGGTTTCAAGAGCGATGGCATAGTTGGCTTCGTCAATATCACCTGAACGAATTAGCGTGGCCCAGCCGAGGACGGAAGTCAGTGGCGTGCGCAGTTCATGAGATAAGGTGGCGAGAAATTCATCTTTGAGGCGGTCGGCTTTTTCTGCCTCTTCGCGCGCCTCGCGTTCTCGCAACAGCGCCTTTGCGCGTTCCTGAGCAGCCAGCTCGCGCGCAGTCACGTCAAGCACGAGGGAAAGCACCGAGACGAGCTTGCCTTGATCGTCATTGAGTACCGAGTTGTACCACTCGCAGTGAACAATCGATCCATCCTTCGTATAATTACGGTTACGCAAGACACCGCGCGTTTCTGATCCTTCACGCTGTTTGCTGGTCAACCGGACCACGTCGTTCACGTCGTCAGCAAAAACAAACTGCCAATCCGTGACGTGCTTGCCCAGAACTTCTTCTGCTTTCCAACCAAAGAGTCGTTCCGCGGATTCCGACCAGCGGGAGACACAAAAGTCGCTGTCCCACTCGACCACTGCCAGGGGAGAATTCTCCACGTGAAAAGTTAATCTTTGATGAGCTTCGTGCGCTAGCTCGTAAGCGTGACGTTGATCGGTGATGTCGCGAACTACGCAAAGGCCGCCGATGATGGCGCCTTCGTCGTTGTAAAGCGGATAGTAGTGTCCTTCAAAAAAGCCTTCATAGCCGGTCTGCGGCACGGAGAAGGGGCGGTTCCTGGAAACGCTACGGTGACCGGCGAGGGTCTCATGAAAATATTTGTCTTCCCCCGTTTCAATGAGAAAGGGAAAGAGTTCAAAAGCAGGCTTGCCCACGACGTCTTCGCTCTTCACGCCGGACATGCATTCCATTTCGCGATTCCAAACCGTGTAGCGGCACTCACGATCAAACGCGAGGATGCCGTCAAGACTGACATCCAGGAGTGAGCGAAGAAAGTTTAGGTTGTGCTTCAAGGGGAATTAGTCAGTGATTAAGAGTTCAAATCCAGAATCGCCAGGAGGTCGGGACTGTCGGTTCTGGGAAGCAGCATCATACCCCGTTTAGCGATCGATGAGTCATCCAGATTGGCCGTTTTCAATCGGCAACCGGCAATCGGCAATCGAAATGAGGTTACTTCTTGTTGCTCTCGTTTTGCGCCAGGAACTCGCGAATGATTTTTCGTTCGTTCTCCGCCCGAATGCGAGTGAAGAGTTTCTCTCGAAGTTTGGTCACTGTCTCCGGCCGATCAAAAGGCAAGCGATCGTACATAGTTCCGCCGCTGAAGTGACAAGGTTGACAGCGCGCGAGAATCGGTCTGACTTGCGTAGTGAAATCAATTTTTTCAGATGCCGGAGCTGAGGCGGATATTTCTTCGCGTGCTTTGGCGGCGGTGTGTGGGGCGGCGCGCAAGTGAAGTAAGACATAGCCCGCGCCCGCGATGACGAATGCCAGAACTATAAAGCGAAATCGCATTACGATTTGACTGCCGTCAATAACCTTCCGTTTTTATTACCGTCGGCATGTCTAATGCGCCGTTTACGGCGTTACCCGAAAGGCCAGCGTCCTGAAGAACGCATCCCTACCGATCGGCTGATTCAAGGTCGACTGTTGCCTCGCGGGGTCGGCAAACTTAACTTCGAGCGCATCCGTTGCTGCCACTCCTTGCGGTCCTCGTCGACTTCTTCGATCTGCGCCATAGCATCGACTAATCGTTCGCCGCCTAACTGTCGCATCTTCAAATACAACAACGCCGGCACGATGGACATTAAGGGAATGATCACGATATTCACCAGGCCGAGCAGCTGTTTGTAAATCTGATCTGATATCGACGACGGCCCCGAGATGTTCACGCCCCCCTGCTTCGTGCCACTGGCGATGCTAATCCGGCCCACCGCCAGGCTGAATAGCATTGGAATCACAAACTGCAGGATCGAAACGATGATTACGGTCCTCCAGGACCGTGAGGCCAATTCACGCGCGCGAAATCGAGCCGCTTTCTTTTCCAGGCCCTCGATTAACACCACCGGCGCATAAAGCGCATACCGCACCTGCATCACCAGACCGGGGATGACGAGCAAAATAAATCCGATTACTACGCGGATGGTTACGCCGATAGCAGTTTTGAGGAACGGTTTCCAGCGTCGCCTCAAGACTTTGAACGCTGAGTGCAATTCTACGGGACGCAATGGTGCTACGGATAATTGCGTGACGATGATCGCCGTCATGCCGGAGATTGCAGCCGCCGCGAGGAAATACGCGACAACTTGCGCGAGGCCAACGAGGACTGTAACGCAAATTATCAAAATTCGAGCCAAGCCCCACCCGCGCGGCTGCGCATTTTCTGCGACTTCCAAACCGATTAAAGCGAAGGTGAGAATGATCACCGGAATGTGAGCAATTACGGAGAGTCTGAAAAACTTCGGAAAGTGTTCGCTGTAAAGTGCCAACGCTCGCCGATAGAGCGAGCCTATACCTTCAGCTTGGGCGCGCAGCAAGCTTGCAAATGCCGCCGCTGTCTGCGGTCGATCCGCTGGGTCTTTGGCCAGCGCCGACATCACCACATTAGCAACCCGCTCCTTAATCTTTTTATTCTGACTACGCAGGTAGGGTGGGGAATTTTCTATATGTTCGCGCATCACGCTTGGCATGTCGCCCGAGAAGGGCGTCTGCCCGGTCAGCATCTGGTAGGCGATAACGCCGAGGCTATACACATCAGAACGCGCATCCAAACTCTTAGACGAACACTGCTCCGGCGACATATAGAGCGGCGTGCCCATAATTGCTCCCACACGGGTTAACTCGGCGCCGTGACTGGTACCAACCGGCAAGGTCGTCTGCGGGCCAGCGCTCACGCGGCGAGTCGCCTGGTTGAACATCAAGGTTCGCTCTTCCAATTCGGGCTCTGAATCCGATTTGGCTGCAGCAGCAGGTTGAGCAGCTGTTGATCCCGAGCCAGGAGCGGGGGGTACAACTGTGGACGCCGGAGAAAATGCCTGAGTACTTACACCGGGGCGCGAGTAAAGCTGCGTATCGCGAGCGGCGTTCACTTGAGCGTCTCGATCATGCAGGTTCTGCGAGGCGCTGGATCCATTGGCATCGGCGATTAGGGCTGCTTGTTCGTCATCGGAATAGAGGAGCGTGTCGCTCTCCAGACTCGAATTAACAGGCACTTGGGTAAGGCGCGCACCTGAGCCGCTGGACGCAATGCCGCCCGCGAGCGGTTGCGGTTGATTTTGCATCGGGCCGTCAGTTTGCGAGGGGTCGAGCTCCGCAAGTTTGGCGATACCGAAATCAAGCACCTTGACGCGATAACCGCCGAGGCGGTTTGGCTCAAGCCAGATGTTGTCGGGTTTCAAATCACGGTGAATGATGCCCTGCTCATGGGCCTCATGAACCGCGGAGCAAACCTGTTCCAAAATATCGACCACCCACTCGAGTGGCAGCCTTTGCTCTTCCGCCAACACGTCACCGAGTGTGCAACCGTCGAGATACTCCATTACGAGGTAAGCCACCGGTTCCCCACCAACTTCAGCGAAACCAAAATCAGTTACGTCAACAACGTTCGGATGACGTAAGCGACCGGCGGCGCGAGCTTCGCGCTTAAAGCGCTCGACAAATTCTTCGTTGCGCATGAACTGAGGCGTGATGAGTTTGAGCGCGACATAGCGAGCGGTTCCCAGGTGCGTAGCCAGATAGACTGCGCCCATGCCGCCGCGCCCGAGCAGCCGCTCCAGGCGGTATTTGTCATCGAGGACGTGGCCTACGTAATGCTCGAGTCCGTGCATGGGCAAATCGCAGTTTCGAGTTCCTTGTTTCGAGTTCCGGGATCGCTGAAAGTCGAGACGACTAATAAAAAGGCCCGCTTTCTATACCGCCCGGGTTCAAGGCAAGCATCTCTCCAGAGGTTTTACGATGCATACAGCTAAAACGGTTTCTATTCGTCTAAGATTAACGCTCGGAACTCAAAACCTGAAACTCGAAACGGTTTAAGCGGCAATTGGCAATGGCAAATCGGCTATCAGTTAAGCCGTTCCATTCTGTAAACGGTCTCTTTTGCCGGTGCGGTGGCGGTCGCGGGCAAAGTCAGGATTGCCTTCCAGAGATCTTTTGACTCGCTTTGCCAGCGAAACGAATTGCGATCCTTGATTAGTGGCGAGAAGGTTACGGACGTATCGTCGAGGGCCGTAGCCACTGCCCGACCGTTGCCAAACTGTCCATCTTTCAATTCATAACGCGTCGTCCTGGTTACCCGGTTGAGGCTCTCATCAGCCAGCTCCTCCATCACCAGAGTTGAGCCGTTCTCAAAATGGTAACGTTCAAAGAAAGGGGGCTGGACCTCGCCAGTTCCGCGCCACGTTCCTTCGATCCACTTCAATTTCTGAAGATCGGCCGCCGTCACAGTTTTCGGAATGATTGTGGTCGCTGGAGCAGCCGTTTGAGTTTGATTATTTGCAGGTGAGCCGGATTCGGCGCAGGCGATGGTCCCCGTTAGAATTACCAGACCAGTAAGTAGTGCAGTTAGTTTCATCAGCGAACCCCTGCCCACTTTAACATCAGGGCTGCATCGCTCGAAGTCCCCGCCATCGTGATGTCATTTGACGTTTGGCCGCCCGCGCTCTGAATGGGCCGCCACGGAAGGGCGTCCCCCTACAGATTTTCAATCATAGGACACCACCCAACTCCGTTTTCTATTGCTTCCGTCTGGCAACAGAAACTTTTGGCGTGGTGCCTTAAGACAACCGGCGTCCGGGGCTGCGTGAGGGTTCTTAAGAAACTCGGCGATAATATTTCGCGCGCAGGCACTGCTGAAGGCCGGTCCATGCCCTACCTGAGGGACTTCATAGAAGTAACTGTGCCGCAGGCTGCTCGCCGCCAACCGTCCCCACGCTGGCGGCGTATAGGCGTCATACTCAGCAGCGAGTACGAGCGTAGGAATTGCGCTCCTCACAGGCTCGTTCTCCCTCGGTTTGGCACGGCCAACTTTCCAAACATCGCAAACCGCCAACAACTCCGGCTGTATTTCGTAACCAGCGATCTGCGGATAACGTTGAGCTTGGGCGGCAATTTTTTGCGGACTCTCGAAAGGCATTTCTTCACGACACCAAAATGAAAACCGCATGCCCAGCATGTAACCACCGGGACTCAATTTGTCAGCCGCATAGAATTGCAGCGGGCTGAGGTCGCCATTGACGATGCGAGTGATCAGGGAAGGGCCAGCGAGAATCGCCTCCGTATCGGCCGATAATACGTAATCAAGCAGCCAGGTCGTGATGTCGTCGCCGTTTACTTTGATCGTGACTTCGTCGCTCGAGCTCGATGGTTCCACTCGTAACTCAAGTGGAGATTGGTTGGTGCTTTTCACAAACTCGTAAAACGTTTTTTCGAGATTGGGATAAGTCCTGGCGCAGCCGGCTTCGGCGGCACAATGCGCAAAGAAGAGATCCAAAGATCTCTTTGCTCCATCAACACCGACCTCGTCGTAGTTCACCGAAGGGGGAAGGACTGATTCCAAAATCACACTGCGAATACCCTGGGGATGATCGCGCATCACATTGAGCATCAGACGTGCACTGTAGGAAACGCCGTACAGATTCCATTCTGCGTAGCCTAAAACCTGGCGCAGTTCACCAATGTCGGCCGCACTTTGAACGCTGTCATAGCCCGTCAGATCTGCTCCAGCGGCAGTTAAGCGTTCGTGACATTTCCGGGCCGCCTCTACTTGACGACGAATCGCCGCAGGCCCAATTACGTTGGTCCTCACATTCTCAACGCGAGCCGAGCCGACTTCGTAGCAATCAAGATTCGGTTCGGCATAGCGAGTGCCGCGTTGTTCAAAGATCACCATGTCCCGATCATTAAGCCAGGGTGATGATCTTCGACCTCTAATCATTCTCAGTGAACTCGCACCGGGTCCTCCAAGTGTGCGCAGCACCGGATCGGGAGCCGGATTCGCGCTGTTGCTTTTTAGAACGACGATGGGAAGACGGATCGTGCGAGAGTCTTTCCGCGCACGATTCTCCCGAACTACGAAGTAACCGCAACGAGTCCGGTCTTTCTCAAGTTCAGGAACCTCGACTGCGCATTTCGAGTCTTCGAAACGGGGCACCCGATCGCTGTTTTGCGTTGGTGTTTGGTGAGGCGATGAAGTCGCGTTGTTAGAGACAAAGGTTGAAAGGCACAGGAAAACTACAAGAGTTAGCTTGCGAAGCTTCATACTGTCTATCTAACGGAAGCTGCTTGTCGCATATCTGCGAAATGCCTACGTTCAATGCACCGGCACTTTCGTTCGCTGCATAATCGCCCGTTAGTTTTTCAGGTCGTCGGTTAACTTAGTTTGTGCTGGTTTCGTGTCGATTAGTGGATCGTATTGTCGGGATTGCTCAATGACGATCCACGAACTCACACGAAACAACACGAAAGAAAAATCAAAGACTGGGGACTAAGCTTTGAGTTGTTCTACAGCAGATAAACACAGCTGAGGGGCCATTTGTGGCAGGAAATAATCAACTGGCGTTTAGTAGAGGTCAGCAGGTGCGCGAGGTGGAAGGTAGCTAAGAAGTAGTGCGTCCTTAGGACCCATCTAAAACTCCGCCTAGCCTATTCGCCCCTTGGCCTGCGGCGTAAACGAAGCATTTGAAACTCCTCCTTGCTTAGTTGCGTCAATTAGCCTTCGTTGAATTTTGCGCCCAGAGACTGTTCCGCACGGCATCCTTATCGGCTTTCGTGGGCAGGCCTTCGATTATCAGAACATCATTTCCGCGTAGCTCGACAACGACTTCCCCTTCGCTTGTCTTCCAGGAAGCAGATTCATGCTGCGGATCAACCGCAGCTTTGTTAGCGTCGCCAGCTTTGGGATAACGGCGGGCCGTCCGTTTTGAATAGGCGTCGAAAAACTCACGCGCGTCCGCTTCTGTATCCCAAGTTGTCCGCTGCACCAGCAACGCTTCATCCGCTTTGGGGCCCAGGTATAAGGCATAACGATCGCCAGCCCAGCCGGCGGCCGCGCGCTTCGATTCAGCCGGGGAGTTCAAAAACTGATCAAGAATCAAATAGAAACTCCACTCACCGTTGACGTCCGCATCAATCTTCTTCCAACCCGGTCCCAAAACTCCGTGCAGATCCGGCAAGTCGATCTTAACCGGAGCCTCGTAACTGAGATATTTCTCTGGATGCAGAATTTGCTCCGTCGATAAAGGTAGTTTGGTGAAACTCGACGAGACCAGCGTCCAGCCGCCGCGTTTGTACATCCGCGAAGCCCACTCGGAACCTTGCTCGTAGGGAAATAAGAGTGTCTCACGCAGGGCGCGGGGCGCCTGCTTGAACTGTTCGGATGTGGTGTTCGTGGCAGAGATGGAGCGCACGAAGGCGAGCGCCACCAAGGGGTTCTTCGCCATGTAGAGAGTCATCGCGAGGGTAGCGTCGCCCTCGATCAGTGAATGGACGGCAAGCTCCGCATCCGAATCACCCTTCGGCCATTTCTCAAAACGCCGCAGATTGAAATGCTGATCCTGCAAAGCGTGCGCTAGCTCGTGAGCCATCACCGGCTTTTGACCTTCCAGTTCAATCCAATCGGCCAGATAAAAGCGCTGCACGCGCGGATCGTAATAGCCCGCGACTTGTTCCGTCAGGAGTTTGACGATGAACGGTGCGTACTGAAAATCGACGGGAACCAAACCGAGTTTCTTCAAAACCAGTTCGGTAGCATGCATCTCCGCGGGCGTGGTTTGTTCGCGCTGATTCTTTATGATCATTCGCTCAATCTCAGCCCGGGACTGAGCGCCGCTTTTCACGGGACGGAGGATGGGGAGCTCTCTAATTTCACTGGTCTGTTCCAGAATTGTGGTGGTCGCGGCCACAATCGCTGCGTTTCGTGAAGTACGCGCCGCAATGGCGCCCCCCTGGGGAGCAAACCCGACCGAGGTTCCGACCAGGAGACTCGCCACAATCAGACAGCAGCAGAGCGCCTGGACGCCGCGGACAATTTGTTTTGACATCTTTATGGTTTCGCTCATATAGTCCGTCAAACGCCCAACGAAAGCTAAGTTTCAGTTTAAAGGAATCTCTTTTTTAAAGAGACTGGAGGCATTCTCTCATATGACCAGCCCAGCCCCTGAAAATATTCTCGGCGAGCGCCAGGAAACCCTCGTGCGCGTGCGATACGCCGAAACTGACAAGATGGGCATCGTTTATTATGCCAACTACCTCATCTGGTTCGAAATCGGCCGTGCCGAATTTTGCCGTTCTCGTGGATTTTCTTACAGCGAGATGGAGGAAAACGACGACGCTTTCCTGGTCGTCGCGGAAGCCTATTGTCGTTACAAAGCGCCCGCCTACTACGATGACGAGCTGCTAATTCGCACAAACATAACTGAACTGCGGAAAAGATCGCTGCGCTTTGGGTATGAGGTAGTAAGACTAGCTGACGGCCAAATCATTGCTGAAGGCGAAACCGGCCATGTGGTTACCGATTCGAAAGGTCGCGTACGCTCCTTCCCCGAAGGCTTCGCGCAACGCCTCCAGTCGCCTCCGATTGTAAAGGTGTCTCAACCAGCGGGAGAAGTAGTGCCAACTGGGACAGGCCCGGAGTAATGGCGGAGATGGGGATAGGGAGACGGGGTGAAGGGGAGAAGGGGCGATTGGGAGACGGGGAGAAAGGGCGCCTTGCGGCGATGATGGATAGTAATCAAGCCTGAAAATAATAATCACACTCCTGACTAGGAGCCTCACTCCGATGCTCACATCTCAAACTACAAAGAAGTGCGCGTCTACCAAGCGGCTTTGGATGCCGCGGTGCGGATCTTCGAACTTACAAAGTGTTTTCCTCATGAAGAACGTTACTCAATGACCGATCAGATTCGGCGCGCTTCGCGCTCAGTTTGCGCAAACCTCGGCGAAGCTTGGCGCCGTCGCCGGTATAAGCGGCACTTCATCAGTAAGCTCAATGAATGTGAAAGTGAAGCTGAAGAAACTCGCGTCTGGCTGGAATTGTCTTGGCGGTGTGGTTACATATCCCGAGAGCAGGCTTTGGATTTGGACCGAGATTACGATCGAATTATCGGACAACTAGTTCGAATGGTGGACAGTGCAGCGATGTGGGTCATTCCACCTTCTAAAAAATAATTTATGACTTGGTGTGGTGTTGGATACAGAACATCCCACTCTCCCCATCTCCCCATCGCCCCATCTCCCTTTCTCCCCATCTCCCATTCTCCCATTCCCCCGCCTACGCCTCGTGGGAGAGGTTGAGCCTTGCGATCGAGATTGCCTTGCCAGTCGTGTCATCAATCTCAATTACTGCTCCGCAGATTCGCGCCTCGCCTTTGGCATGCTCCGCTCGTTTGCCGATCACAGATGTGAAACGAGTAATGACATCGGCTTTTTCCATCCCGATGACTCCGGCGTAACTACCCGTCATACCTAGATCCGTCAGATAAGCCGTACCTTTTGGCAGAATTCTTTCATCCGCCGTCTGCACATGGGTGTGTGTCCCGAGGACAGCGGAAACCCTCCCATCCAGAAACCACCCCATCGCCACTTTTTCAGAAGTAGCCTCGGCATGCATATCCACGATCCGCACTTTAATAGCGGAGGACAATGTCTCCAGCAAAGATCCGGCAACACGAAACGGATCATCTGAGGGTGGCATGAAGACCCTCCCCATCAAGTTCAGCACTGCAACCTTCACGCCTTTGATCTCTCCAATCCAAAGCCCACTCCCAGGTGTACCAGGGGGATAGTTTGCCGGCCGCAAGAGGCGCGGCTGCCTCGCGATATATTCAATCGCTTCGCGTTTGTCAAAAATATGATTGCCGGAAGTCATCACATCGATGCCGGCATCGAACAACTGATCGGCCAGGGATGGCGTAATCGAAAATCCGCCCGCTACATTTTCTGCATTCATTAAAGCGAAGTCGATCTGGTGCTGGTCACGCAGATCTTGCAGGCGTTCCAAAACAGCCAGGCGGCCCGGCTTTGCGACGACGTCGCCAATCATCAGAACGTTCATGGGCATGAATCAGAAATCGTGAATCGGAAATCGTGAATCGGGAAACCTGCTCTGCGTCCTGCTACTGCAGCGCCCGTCCCTAAAAACTAAAAATGCCGCAAATCTAAACCGATTATCGGAAAAGGAGGCACCCATTCACGATTTACGATTTACGATTTACGACCGGCGATGTACGGCTATGATTGGCGGGAGGGAAATCCGCTTGAGCCGTTCCGAAGCCGTAATTGAACCTGCATGTACAGGTGGGTGACCTATGTCTGCCTCAGCCTCTGGCAGTTCTTAACGATGAAGACCTGCACTGGCAAGAGGCGTCGGTCTCCCTTCTCAACCGGCGTTGGCTCAATCATCGTAACTCGGTGACGAGCCCCGCAGAATTACTTCCCTCCGCCGCAGCGATACTAGCATAGGAGACAAATCCGGGCCACAGATTTACACAGATTACACACTAAGAAGTGTGCTCTTTATCGTGTCTATCCGCGTTGATCTGTGACGGGAAATTTCGCCAAGTGGGAACCTTGGCTATTGGAAAGGCCGGAAGGCGTAAAAAAATATTAACCCAAAGACATCTTGCCCGGTCCGCCCTGCGTTTGCTCAACGCTGGTGCGCGCTTTCAGCAAACGGTCGAGCATCTCGGCACATTCCGCACTACGCGTCGCCAGTTGCGCATCGGCCTGTTCGTGCAAATTCTTCAAGCGATGAAGCTCATCGGCAACATGCAAGGCGGCCAGGATGGCAACCTTGAGTGAATCCACCGTGAGAGTGCCGGAAGAAATTTCGCGCATCCGGCTGTCAACAAATTCTGCTAACTGAATGATGTATTCAGTGTCGCCGTCAGAACGAATATTGTAGGTTTGATTATAAATCTCGACGCGGATGGTAGGGGTGTGGGAGCTGCTATCCATACTGCTTTGTCCGAGGGATTGACCGATTCCAGCGCTCATCTAAACTCCTCCGCCATTTCCGGATCGAGAGCTGCGACGGCGTCGAGCATGGCTTCCACCTTCATGCGGATCATGTCTCGCTCGGCCAGGAGTTGTTCTACTTGTCGCTCGAGGCGTTCGGTCTCGCCGTTTACCGGAGTGCCCTTCCCGCGCCGCATGAGCGAGAGTTCTTTCTCAAGACTCTCCTTCTCCTGACGAAGCGTCTTCGTCAACTCGATGGTGCGATAGATCTTATCTTCGAGATGCGAGAACTTTTCTAATCCGGATAAGCCGACCATCAATCTCTCCCATCGATCCAAAACCCGAGCGCGTCCGATTATGCGGCTTCGGGGTCACAAGCGCAAGACTCAATTCGTACTCACAGACGATTTATTTCTCAATGTAGTTGCGCACTATACTTTTGCAACAGCGAATCAATCAAGTGGCGTTGGCGCTCCTCAACTTCCTCGTCACGCAACGTACGATCATCGGCTCGGTATTCTACGCGCAACGTCACGGTTCGCTTTCCCGCCGGAATGTTATTCCCTTCATAAGTGCCAACGAATGCGGCGCCGCGACACCCCGCCACATTCTCGGAGGCAATCGTGCTCAGGAGCTCCGCCACGGAAACCTTGCGATCGAGTAGCAAAGTCACGTCGCGCACCACCGAAGGATAACGTGGCAGCGGCTGGTAATGGACGGCCAATTCAGTAGATGCCAGCAACTGCGATAAATCGAGTTCGGCAACGTAGACAGGCTGACGAAACTTAAAAGCGCTGGCCAGTGACTCGGTTAGTCTGCCAATCCAACCTATAACGCCGATCTCATCTAGGCTAATCATTGCCGCTTGGCCAGACCTTAGATGTTTAACTTTCCCTGGGGCAAACCGCATTGGACCAACGTTCATGGCACTGACGCCAGCTTCCAAAGCCCCCTTCAAATCAAAAAAATCAGTTTCGTTAAGAGCCTGCGCACGTCCTGTTTGCACTACGCCGCCGGTGGCGATTAGCGCCAGCGACTCGCGTTCGCCCGGCAACACACCCTCCATGGATTTCGCAAAAACACGGCCAATTTCCCATAGGCGAACGTCTCTCACGCCGTGATTGAGGTTGTGACGTAGTGCTGTGAGCAGACCCGGAAGTAAAGTTGGCCGCATACGCACTGCTTCGTCAATAATCGGGTTTTTGAGTGTTACAAAGCCGGCTTCCGTATTCGCGAAAGCTGGGATCAAGGCGAAGGCGTCATCGTGTGCGGCGTCGATGAAACTGAAGTTGATTGCTTCGTCAAAACCCATTCCTTTCAGCGCCCGGCGGAGGGCTCGCAACTTCAACTCGTGGTGCTGATATTCACCCGAAAGAATCGTCGGGGGCAGCTCCTCTCCCATCTTGTCATAACCCCAATGACGGGCTATTTCCTCCACCAGATCTTCCTCGAGCTCAACATCAACGCGCCAACTCGGTCGCCTGAATTGTCTCGCGGCGGCAGTGGCGTTTGTGGCCGCAAACCCCAAACCTTTCAGAATACGTTCCATCTCGGGTTCCGGAACGCGCAGTGAAGTCAGCGCTTCGACGCGCGCCGGATGAAACTTGATGCTGAGCTCGGGCTCTCTGATGGGATAGACGTCGATTACATCCTCAGTTGCCACGCCGCCCGCGACTTCGCAGATCAACTCGACACACCTCGCTTGCGCGCGTATGACGTTCTCGCAATCGGCACCACGTTCGAAGCGTCTTGATGCTTCGGTATCCATTCCCAACTTCCGGGCCGTTTGTCTCACGGAGTCTGGATTGAAATAGGCACTCTCGATGAGCACCTCCGTGGTTTGCGGGGAAATCTCCGAGTCTTCACCACCCATGATGCCTGCCAAAGCTACCGGTCGCTCGGCATCGGCGATTACGAGCATCGTTTCGTCAAGCTTGCGTTCCACACCGTCCAGAGTTTTGATTTGTTCATTCTTGGCAGCGCGTCGTACCACAATGCGGCGGCCCGCCAGTTTCGCGAAATCAAACGCGTGCAAGGGCTGGCCTGTTTCGTGGAGCACATAGTTAGTAATGTCGGCGACGTTATTAATCGGTCTCTGGCCGATTTCTTCCAGGCGGCGCGCCAGCCACTCCGGCGATGGCCCGATCTTAACGCCGCGAACCAGGCGGGCTGCGTAACGAGGACACAAATCTGAATCAAGAATCTCAACTGCAGTAAAATCGGCGGCTCGGCCGTTCACATTTGCCGGCTTACCTTCGGGGTGACGCACCGCTCCAGATTCAATCACCGCCACTTCACGGGCGATTCCTATATGAGAAAGGCAATCGGGGCGGTTTGAAGGAACTTCGACATCGAGAACTGAGTCGCCATCCTTCTCTTCCACCGCGTCAATTGCGAGACCCACCATGGTCAAACGCTCCCTCAGTTCTTCGGTACTGAGGGTCGTTCCGGTGAGTTCACGCAGCCAGTTATAACTAATTAGCATCCAGAAGTTTCGCCTTCGGTTTTGGGTCTTTGGTTTTGGGTCTTTGGTTTTTGGTCTTTGGTCTTTGGTTATCAAAGGTCAAAGTCCAAAACCAAAGACCATTTTAGTCAATCAAACTGCTCCAGAAACCTAATATCATTTTCGAACAGCAAACGAATATCATCGAGGCCGTACATCAAAGCGCACATGCGATCGATGCCCAAGCCAAAGGCAAATCCTGAGAACTCCTCGGGATCTACTCCCACAGCTCGCAACACGTGCGGGTGGACCATTCCCGAACCGCCTAATTCGATCCATCCGGAATTTTTACAGATGCGACAGCCGGCGCCGCCACACTTGAAGCAACTGAAATCAAACTCCGCGCTGGGTTCCGTAAACGGAAAGTAAGACGGCCGAAAGCGCGTTACAGTCTTCGGACCGAACATGCGGCGCAGAAACTCCGCAACCGTTCCTTTTAAGTGCGCCATCGTGATGCCGCGGTCCACACAGAGACCTTCCACTTGAAAGAACATTGGATTGTGGGTGGGATCCGGAGTGTCGCGGCGGAAGACCCGCCCCGGCGCGATCATGCGCACTGGGGCTCCGCGGCGTTGCATCGCATGAATCTGTACCGTCGAAGTCTGCGAGCGGAGGGCAAAGCCGTCGGTTGTATAAAAGGTGTCCTGCGGCGCGCGCGCCGGATGTGTATGCGGAATATTCAGCGCGTCGAAGTTGTAGAAGTCGGTTTCAATTTCCCGATCGTCCTCGACCGCATAACCGAGGGCGACAAAGATGTCCTCAATCTTTTCGCGCAGCAGAGTGATGGGGTGGAGATGCCCGTGTCGCGGCCGCCTGCCCGGTAACGTGACGTCGATACTCTCCTGGTCGACACGTCTCGCTTCAATATATTGCTTCAGTGCCAGTTCCGTACTTTCGAGGGCGCCGACCATGCGAGCCTCACTCGCTTGAACGAGTTGACCAAAAGCGGCGCGGTTCTCAGGAGCAATCCTGCCGATGCTCTTTTTCGAACTGGCCAGCGCACTCTTCTTGCCGAGATGACGCGTGCGCAACTCCGCGAGCGCGCGCTGCTCAGCTTCCGCTTCGACAAGCGAAAGCTTCTCAAGCGACTCTACAGAACCAGTAAAGCGTGCAAAGCGCTCGAACTCTTGCTCGAACGCTTTGCTCGCGGATTCAACCTGGTTCTGAGGATCTTCTGGCGTTTGGGTCTCCGGCATCAGATCAATTGAGCCGCTACATTACGCAGCAGCCGCCCTTTCTCGTTGCTCACTATCCAAAGCGCTCTTTGCTTGTGCCGCGACTTCCTTGAAGGCATCAGGCTGATTTGCGGCGAGGTCGGCCAGCACCTTGCGGTCCAGTTCGATACCTGCCAACTTCAGGCCATGCATAAACTGCGAGTAGTTCAACCCGTTCACCCGCGCGGCCGCGCCAATGCGCACAATCCAGAGGCTGCGAAAATCGCGCTTCTTCAGTTTGCGTCCGGTGTATGCGAAGTTAAGTCCACGCTCCACTGACTCTTTCGCTGAACGATAAAGCTTTGACTTAGTGCCGCGATAACCTTTCGCGAGCTTCAATATTTTCTTGCGCCTTTCGAGACGCTTGTTTCCACGTTTTGCTCTTGGCATCTTTCAATTCCTCACAATTAGATTGCGACTGAAGTATTAAGAACGCACGTGCGCCCTCAACGTCGCCTATCGCTAGCTAGTCTCTGCCGTAAGGCAACATCGCCTCGACGCGTTTCTGATCAGCCGTAGCCACGAGTGCGTCAATATCAAGTAAGCGTTTCCGCTTGTGGGTTTTCTTCGTCAGGATATGCCGCGCATGCGAATGACCGCGTTTGATCTTTCCAGTAGCGGTTATGCGAAAACGCTTCGCAGCACCCTTGTGTGTTTTTAATTTAGGCATAATTTGCTCCGTTATAGATTATTGAGTCATTGAATCATTGAGTCATTGGGTCATTGGGTCATTGAGCCTCGGATCCGAACGTCAATGACTCAACGACGCAATGGCCCGATGGCCCGGTGTTTCAATGATTCAATCTTTTCATTCCGCCACAGGCCCACTAGCCTCACTCGCAGGCGCCGGGGCCGGCCGCTCAGGCTTGGGCGCACCTTTGTGGCGCTTGGGCCCGAAGATAATGAACATCTGATTACCTTCCATGCGCGGCCGCGCCTCGACCTCGCCGATGTCCTGCAAATCCCCTTCGAGCTTCGCCAGGATGCGCGCGCCCAGTTCGCGGTGCGTCATCTCGCGGCCACGAAACCAGATGGTGGCCTTTACCTTGTCGCCTTCCGCCAGCCATTCGCGCGCATGTTTCATGCGGTAGTCGTAATCATGATCGTCCGTTCCGGGGCGAAACTTTACTTCCTTGACGACGATTACGGACTGCTTCTTCTTGGCCTCGTTCGCTTTCTTCTTGGCTTCGTATTGAAACTTTCCGAAGTCAATAATCCGGCAAACAGGCGGATCGGCAGTAGCGGCAACCTCCACCAGATCCAAACCCTTCTCACGCGCGGTTCGGATGGCGTCACGAATGTCCATCACGCCGAGCTGCTCACCTTCATCACCAATTACGCGCACCTGGGGAACGCGAATTCTTTCGTTAATGCGCGCAACCGGCATCCTGCGATTGTCAGGACGCGGGCCACGACCGCGAAAGCCTGTAGCTATTGCAGCACCTCCTTGCTTTAGAAGTTTCGCGTTTCAAGTTTCGAGTTCCGAGAACATGCTCGAAACTGGAAACTCGAAACTCGAAACTATGTATTTGTTAGAGCACGCGCCTCAACAAGCTTACGTGCCATCTCTATGAAGTGGGGGAGCGACATCACACCGATGTCGCCGCTTACTCTTTCACGAACTGCCACCTGGTTTTGTTCCTGCTCGCGATCGCCCAGCACCAGCATGAAAGGAACTTTCTGCATTTGGGCGTCGCGAATCTTCGCGCCAATCTTCTCGCTGCGCAAATTTGCTTCGACGCGAAATCCACTCGCTCGCAGCTCGCTCACAACCTGCTCTGCATACTCATTTATGCGATCCGTGATCGGCAAGACAGCCACCTGGACCGGCGCCAGCCAGAGGGGAAATGCGCCGGCGTAATGCTCAATCAGCACTCCGAAGAAACGTTCCATCGAACCAAACAGCGCCCGGTGGATCATGATCGGCTGGTGCGGCTTGTTGTCTTCACCAATGTATTCCAGCTGAAAGCGCTGCGGCAGATTGAAGTCGAACTGCACTGTGGTCAGCTGCCAGAGCCGTCCAATTGCATCTTCGACTTTGATATCGATCTTGGGTCCGTAAAACGCTCCTTCCCCTTCAATGCGTTCGTAACTGAGCTGTTGCTGTTCCAGGGCCGCGACCAGGGCCGCTTCGGCGTGTTTCCACTCTGCATCGCTGCCCATGAATTTCTTGCTGGCGTCCTCCCCTTTGACTGAAAGCTCAACTTTGAACTTTTCAAAGCCAAACGCATTCAGGAGGTCAAACGCAAAACGGATGCAAGCGACGATCTCATCACGCACCGTCTCGGGCGTACAGAAGATGTGGGCATCATCCTGTGTGAAACCGCGCACGCGCATTAATCCATGCAAAGTGCCAGAGAGCTCAGCGCGATAACACGTACCTAACTCGGCATAGCGCAAGGGCAAATCACGATAAGAATGCTGGGCCGACTTGTAGATGCCGATATGAAACGGACAATTCATCGGCTTCAGACGAAACTCTGTCTCCTCTAGCTCGGTCGGCGCAAACATTGCATCGGCATAGTTCTCTTCATGACCACTCGTTTGCCAGAGCTCGCGCTTCGCAATGTGCGGAGTAAACACCAGGCCGTAACCACGCCGGCTTAATTCGCTGCGCAGGTAATCCTCCATCTCCTTGCGAATGGCGCCGCCCTTCGGATGCCAAAAGATCAAGCCCTGTCCGTAGTCTTCCTGAATCGAAAAGAGATCGAGTTCGCGGCCTAAGCGCCGGTGGTCGCGTTTCTCCGCTTCCTGACGCTGCTTCAGCCACGCCTCAAGTTCCTCAGGCGTGAAGAACGCGGTGCCGTAGATTCGTTGCATCTGCGGTTGCGTCGCATCGCCCATCCAATATGCCCCGGCCAGCGACAGTAATTTGAATGCGCGCAGCTTGTTCGTGTTCGGGACGTGCGGGCCAAGACAGAAATCAATGAAGGGCGAGCCGTCTATGTAGTAGACACTGACGACATCACCGCCCTTGTCCGCGATCAATTGGCACTTCAACGGTTCAGCGCGCTCTGAGAACAACTGCAAGGCTGCCGCTTTCGGAATCTCGTCACGACGATAAGACAGGTTGCGCTTGGCGATCTCGCGCATCTTCTTTTCAATTATTGGCAGATCAGATTCCGTCAGCACGCGTGGGGCGATCACATCGTAGAAGAACCCATAGCGCGGGTCGTCGAGGAGCGCTGGACCGATTCCCAATTGCGTACCCGGAAACAGATCCAAAACGGCGGCTGCGAGCAAATGCGCAGTCGAGTGACGCAGCACGTCGAGACCGTCAAGGGTATGCGGCAGCACCGGCTCAATCTGAAGCGCTTCTCCGTTTTGCGCCTCAAGGGTGAAAGCAAGGTCAACTTCGCGGCCATTCACGCGCGCAGCCAGCGCCTGTTTGGCTGCATCGCGGTCGAGACGCTTTAACGCTTCAGCGACCGTTACCGGTGCCGGAATCTGCGTTGCCGCGCCGCCCTTCAGTTGTACGTTGATGTCACTCATCGTTTATTGACGATTGCCAATTGGCGATTGCCGATTAAAGCAGACCTTAATGATTCTCGATTAACGAGCGGCCGGATCCCGCCTGGCCCACTGCGAGATCAGTAGCGCGAAGCGAAGGCTCCCGCTCCAGCTTGCGATTCACGATTTGGATTCACTACCTTCAGATCGGATTCGATAGGAGCGCCTTCGCGAAGCCGCCACAGGGTGGCTGGCATTAAAAGCTAAAGAATCGAGTGTATGTTCGATTCATAACGAAGGTCTTCCGGAGCTTCCTATCAAAAGTTTGACTTACAAATACCGCGGCGACCTGCAGGCCTCCGCTATTTCAATCGATTACGAAGGCAGATTCTAACAAACGCTCTCTAAAAGGCGCAAGCAGCCATTTAAACTCGACGGTCAGTTAACATCGCTGAGCAGTGCCCAGGGAACTACAAAGCACCCCCGAACCTCGGGCTTCCAAGGTGCGTTTAAGAGAGTTCCCTTGTGAATTGGAAAAATTTACCGCCATCGGCCTAAGGTCATCCAGCGTCGTTTAGCAATCGAAGTAGTTTGCAAAAGACTTAACCCAACGTTGCTCAAGAAAAAAGGCCACAGATTCACGCGGAAATACACAGGTAATAACAATGCTCGCGTCTTAACGATAAACACTCTTATCTGTGTAAATCTGTGACCGTATTTTTTCAACTAAGCCACGGAGCGGTTCTTGTCAGTCTTGCTGATTTGGTGGATGGCTTCCATAACAGCCGAACGTACCTCAGCCGGCAAAGAGCCACGGACTGCCAGTCGCCTGAACGAAGTAACAATCTCCGCCTGGCCACTCAATGCGAGCAACCTGACCACCGCCAAGCGAACCTCCAAATCAGTGTGACCCTCAATGGCATCCATCAAGGGTTGAGTTTCTCCGGCTTTGGCCATCAAGAACAGGAGTGAGAATGCGCCGTACGTTTTTTCGCGGCTTCCGTTGGTCAGACAGTCAATCGCCTGGGTGGCGAGACCGGAACTGGCAATCGCCGCTCCGATCTTGCGCCGCCGTTCTGGCGTTCCTTCACGCAAAGCAGTTGTGAAGCTCTGCGCACGATCGCTCTCTACTTCGCTGAGAGCGTGTGCGGCGGCATTACGAACTTCGATTGATTGATCGTCAAAAGACTTGCCAATTAAGCGAACAGCTTCCTCGCCACCCACATGGGCAAGTTCCGCCAATGCCTTAACTCGGTCACTGGCGCGTCCGCTCTTAAGCCCTTCCAAAATGTCCGCGGAAATTCCGGACTCATCGTCCCCGGGAACAATTCCTTTATCGGTTGCCACGAGGTCAATCTCTGTCTCTGGCTGTACTGGAACTTGTGCAAGCACTACTTCAGTAGAATGTTCACTGGACGCTACAGCGGACCAACCCTCGGTGTTCAAGACAATCTCGTCTTCCGTGACAACGTTGGTGGAATCTTCTTCGTAACCGATTACGAATTCAGGTGCTGGCACTTCCGTATTTACTTCCACTACCTGATACTGCGTGACTTCTAATTCCTGAGCGCCGGTTGAAATCAATTCCTCGACCTCAAATGCTGCTGGTCGCTGTTCAGGCGCGACTTCCTCCGCCGGTTCCAGCTCCACCTCCAACATGCTCGGCTTTATTGTTTGCATTGCGTCTGCAAACACGAATCCGGTTTCGGATGCTGGCTCACCGCTGGTCTCAAGGGTCGTCGGCTTGACGCTTCGTGACTTTGCAGTAGCGGGTCGCCCTGACTTCAGCTCCAAGCGCTGGCGAGCTTTGGCTTCCGCCTGTAATCGACGCGCTTCCAGCTTTTCAATTTCCTTGAGCTTCCTGGCGTCGGCTTTGGCTAAGGCCTCAATCTCTTTTTGCAACCGCTTCATTGTCTTGCTGCGCTGCTTCTCCTCGACACTAGTCCGGGCCCGAACCTCTTCCAACTGCTCGCGTAAACGTTGTTCTGCCGCAGCGCGCTCAAGTGCTTCCGCTTCCAACCGCTGTCGTTCCTCTTGTCTGGCAAGCAGTGCTGCTTCAGCTGCGGCGATGCGCGCGGACTGTTCTGCCTCGAGACCGTTCATTGACGCAATCTCGGCGTGCAACTGCTCCTCCTGCGCCAGTCGGCTTTGCGACTCACTTGCCATTCGACTGCGAAGTGATTCGAACTCTGCGAGTCGCTTATCTTCCTCCTCAGCAAGACGCCGCGCTTCTGCTTCCAACTTGTCGCGAGTTTGCTGAGCTGCCTGCTCCCGCCGTTTCGCGGCAGCGGTTAAATGTGTCGCTTCTTCCGCTCTTAAGCGCGACTCTTCTTCAGCATGACGATTCGCTGCCGCTTGCAGGTCCTGCAACCGTTCTTTGGTCTCATCTATGCGGCGCGTCTGTTCCTCGATTGTTCGTTGCAGCGTTTCGATTTCGCCACGAAGGCGCTGCATTACTTCTGCGCGCTCGTTTTCCTCTGCTTGGATGGTGTGGCGCACTCCTTCGAGTTGCGCAATGAGTCGCTCCTCTTCTTCAGCTTTGGATTTGGCCCTCTCCTCCACCCAATGCAACTCAGCCTCGACCGCCTGACGACGGGATTCAATTTCGGCCTGCTGACGAGACTCTTCTTCGGCCTGGAGACGAACCTGCTCTTCTGCCAGCGAGCGCCTGCTGGCTTCGGCCCCCGCCATCCGTTTCAATTGGATGGACTCTGCCTTGCGGAGCACTGCAATTCCTGCGGTTAATTGGCGCTCAGCCTCAGCTCGCAGTTGTGCCTCTGCTTCAACCTGACCCCTGATGGCTTCCAGCGCCGCTAATTGTCGTTCCTCTTCTGCTGCACGAGCCGTCGCCTCGGCCTCGAATTGTTGACGCGCTTCAAGCGCTGCCTGACGGCGCGCTTCCGCTTCAGCAGCGGCTTGAGTCTCGGCCTGCTTCCTCAGCCGGAGTTCAGTCTCCGCAAGCTGACGTGCTTCTTCTTCGGCCAAGCGTAGTTGCTCTTCGGCTTTTGCAATGCTTCGGAGTTGTTCTGCCTCTGACTTTTTCAGAGCCTCAAGCGCAGCATTGAGTTTCTCTGCGGCCCGGGCTCGCGTCTCCGCTTCAGCTTGGGCCTGGCTCTTGAGCGCTTTCAACTCCGCGAGTTGCTTTTCTTCTAGTTCAGCGCGTTGCGCTATTTCGGCTTCGGCAAGTTCGCGCATCTTCTGAGCGACGCGTTGAAGTTCCTCATTTTCTGCCTGGAGTCGCGCCTCTTCTTCGGCTTGGAGTCGAGCTTGCTGCTCGGCTACCGCTCGGGCCTCGGCACGGGCTTCAGCGATCCGCTTGATTTGCTCGACCTTCGCCAGTCGCAAAGTTTCTAATTCGCCGGCAATTCGCTGCTCCGGTTCGGTCTTCTCTACGGGTTGGTTATTCGTTTGTGAAGAACATTCTTCCATGATGATTAATCCATGGACCTGGACATTTGAATGGGCAGAACTCGGGCTCGAGTTCTTAGTGCGGTAACAAATTGACCCCTGCTTTAGCGCAGGTTTTGTTGCGGATAATTCAAGCCGTGTCTTAAGTAATACTTCGAAGGTTGGCGCTTGAGAGAGACAACTAGCAAATCGGGCGGGATTGTGGGATCCGCTCAGAACCTTTTCGATTCTCGTTGATTTCGATGCGACCGTCAATAGGTGTTTTTTCTGGCGTTTTGGACTGACACTAAGTGTCAGGGAGCGGCAGAGGTAAGGATATTTGGCGGGGCTCAACCCTAAGATCTCAAGGGATCTTGGCAGGCGTTGGACGCAATCTGAATTAGCTTTCCTTAATGACTGGGCGGCTTTGATGGTTTGCGGAGGCAAGCGGACTCGAACCTTTAGGCGGCATGAGCGATCTGCACTCTTCCTTGTGGGGAGCGACAAATTCAGAACCGGGAGTTAGCGGCCGGGTCCTGGCCTCAACGGGAGCGAGCGCATTTGCTTTAGTGATTCGAGTTTGTTGACTTGTGGGAAGTTATGTTAGCCGTACTCTCATACTCTTTCCTGGCGTCGATCAAAACGGGCAAATCAACATCCGCATCCTTCCACAATTGGAAAAAGTCCTCGTAGGCTTTGCGGCCCTTTGCAATGTCGCCTTGCAATATTGCAGCCCGCGCCAGTCCGAGATGAGCTAACGGCCAGAGCGGAGACAGCACATCCCATCCTCGATGATCAATGATTCTCTGAAACTCCGCCGCCGCGAGGGCTCCGTTCTTCGCCTGCAGATACGCCTGTCCGCGTAACCATGTCGGCCTGAAGGACAGGGCCGCTTCGTACTGTCGCGCCGGTTGCAGCAGTTGAATTGCCTTTTCCGTATTAGCCACCGAGCCGCGCTTTAATTCTAAGGACGCACTGACCATGGGAAGCCAAACTGAGTTGTGCATCGTATCCCCCGGGAGCTTGCGCTCGAGCTCGTCAGAGAGCGACTGAGCTCGTCTCGCGTCACCACATAACGCGAGGGTGCAGACCAACGGCTGTGAATCCAATTGCCCGATCAGCGAAGGGAACAACTCCTCAGGTGCAATCTTCTCCTTTTCAAGCAGAGTCAGAACCAGCAACGCCTGATTCCTGGCCAATTGCGTGAACCCAAAAATCGCATTCATATTTGCTTCGTTAGCCAGGATTCTGGCCTTCTCCGCCACCAGGCCTCGCCCTCCCGCAAGTTGGGCGGCCTGTCCTAAAATTTCGCTGGCCTCTCGCCGCCGGCCTGCAAACGCCAATGACCGCGCCTGAATTTCACGGATTTGATACTCATCCGGCCTCCCTGAGAACCACTCAACCTGGCGACGTGTCGCCTCGGCGTCGCCCTTGAAAAACGCAATCAGGTAAAGCCGGTTGTGAAAGCCACTGGAATCCAGACGGCGCGCGACGCCTTGATCGATGACTGCTTGAGCCTCATCAAAGCGGTTCAACCCAATCAAGGCGAGCGCGAGATTCGCGCGCGAGAGTGCGAAATCGGCATCCAGTCGCAGCGCCGCCCGGTAAGCCTCAGCCGCTTGCTCGAACTCTCCGGCAATCATGAGCGAGTTCCCATG
>DASSCX010000080.1:0-11840 GCA_035697425.1 Pyrinomonadaceae bacterium
AGCGCGGTTAGACTGGGGATCAGGTTGTAGAACTGGAATACGAACCCAACGTGTTCGCGACGGTAACGCGTCAGCTCGGCGTCATCGTTGATGGTCAGGTTGTGATCGCGGTAGAACACGTCCCCACTCGTGGGCACATCCAAACCGCCAAGGATATTCAGTAGCGTTGATTTGCCACTGCCTGACGCGCCCAGCAAAACAACCAGCTCTCCGTCGTACAGTTCAAGGTCAACGGAACGCAGCGCATGCACTTGAACGTCACCCATCTGGTAAATTTTTGAGACTCCACGTGCAATGAACGCCGGCTCAACACTCGCCGGCTTCTGTCGATCCGCGCTCTTCTCGAACGGAGTGAAAGCTGGAGTTTTACGTTTCGCATTTCGGCTTAGACATGCGCGCGCATCCTCTGGTGTAGTCACCGCTGATTGGCTCTGGTAAGTCACACGAATCCTCTCCTCTCGCTGTTATTCGAGGTGCAAGAGTTGTACCTGCTAGGGTTGATATTTAAATCGAGAGTTTGAGAAGGATTGGATCCGGGAAGACTTTGTTGGTTGCGAGCTTTCCCGCAGCAGAATCGGCACTTTTACCCAGTAATTTCTCACTCCCCGGGGAGGCTGTGATGGATAATTAGGTAAGCCCAAAGGAACGGAGAGGCACATCCATTGCCCCTTAATCAGGTAATGTGTGTCGCAAGAACTTTTGCCGACTTACCTCCTGAGCCCGAACCTGCGGCCCTCTTTATGCCGAACGTGATTAAGCAAGGAGATTGGCACGCTCTTGAAGCACAGGCGGTAGCTGCCGATCTCGGTGTGGAGCCGGCGAGTGGTCTCTCATTATCGGAAGTCGCTGAACGGCGTCTTCAGTTCGGTCAGAATTCACTACAAAAGATTCAACCTCGCCCCGCCTGGCGTCTCCTCATCGATCAATTCAGGAGCATTGTGATTGCGCTCTTAACCGTGGCCGCAACGGTCGCATGGATCACGGGAGATGTTCTGGAAGCGATTGCAATTCTGGTGGCGCTTGTGATCAACGCGTTGGTAGGTTTCTTTACTGAGTGGCAAGCGGGCCGCGCGCTCGACGCGCTCCGCCGGCAGGCGCGCACAGTCACACGAGTAAGACGAGAAAGTTCTGAATCAACCATTGATGCCGCAGAGTTGGTTCCTGGCGACGTCATCATCCTGAACGCCGGAGATCGTGTACCTGCCGACGCGCGACTCCTGGAAGCATCCCGCCTACAAACTGAAGAATCCGCTCTCACTGGTGAGAGCACAACAGTCGATAAGGCAGTCGTACCTGTAGCTCGTGAAGCGCTTCTGGCTGAGCGTCGCTCGATGTTGTTTCTCGGAACTGCAGTAGCCGCCGGACGTGCAGTCGCCGTTGTTGCCGGCACCGGTTCAAATACAGAGCTGGGACGAGTAGGACGTCTGGTGGCGACCTCAACAAAAGAGCGCTCACCACTTGAGATGCAATTAGGCCGGCTGGGCCAGCGGCTCGTGTACATTGTTCTGGCGATCGCTTTCGTAGTGATGCTCACCGGCTGGTTACGAGGCGACGAACTTTGGATGATGGTCGAGGTCGGAATCAGCTTAGCAGTCGCTGCGGTACCCGAAGGACTGCCCGCGGTTACCACTCTGATCCTTGCTCTCGGCGTACTACGCATGGCCCGGCAACAAGCAATCATGCGACGGCTAACGGCAGTCGAGACTTTAGGCAGCACGACTGTAATCTGCGCCGACAAGACCGGTACGCTCACTGAGAATCGGATGAAAGTGCGTGAGTACTACCTCTCAGACGGGCGCACCATTCAAGTCGAAGGCAGCGAATGCTCCGCGCAGGGTGATGAACTGCTCGAGCGCGCCTTGCGCATCGGCGTGCTATGTAATGAGGCGTCGTTTCAGTCTGAGGGTAAAGACGAAGCCGTAACTATTGGAGATCCAACTGAGACGGCGCTTCTGGTTGTTGCTAATGCGCTCGTACTCGATGTCTCTCATGAGCGGGCAATGCATCCGAAGCTCGCTGAGCAGCCTTTCCAGACTTCAACCAAACGCATGACTACCCTCCATCGCAGGACCGACGGACAGCACTTCGCTGCTTTAAAAGGCGCACCCTCCGTAGTGCTCGAAGCGTGTTCGAGTTACGCGACCAGCGGCGCCGGTCTGGTTAGCCGAATGGATTCTGAGAGTCGCGCGAGATTCATGGCAGCCAATGAAGCGATGGCCGATCGGGCTTTGCGTGTGTTGGCTCTGGCCGTCAAACACTTCGCTGGGGAAATGGATTCGCTCACGGATGAAGAGCTGGAAGGTGACTACACGTTCATAGGACTCGTGGGAATGATCGATCCGCCGCGGCCGGGCGTAGCTGACGCAATTCGACTGGCTCGCCTCGCCGGTATTCGCACCGTAATGCTAACGGGCGATCAATTAAATACGGGACGCGCCATCGCCAGGGAACTAGGGCTGGGCGATGGCGAACCACACGCCCTTCACGCTCGCGACCTGATTGGCGCCGATCAAGATCAGCTCGCGGAACTTGCGCGCACGACAGATGTCTTCGCTCGAGTCTCACCGGAAGACAAACTACGCATAGTCGCCGCGCTGCAAGAGGCGCATGAGGTGGTGGCCGTTACTGGCGATGGGGTCAATGATGCTCCGGCACTGAAACGAGCAAACATCGGGATCGCTATGGGACAGCGAGGAACAGAAGTGGCCAAGGAAGCCGCTGACGTTGTGCTTGCCGACGACAACTTTGCGACCATCGTCCGCGCCGTGGAAGGTGGCCGTACCATCTACGCGAACATCACCAAGTTTGTGCACATGATGTTTTCCCACAACCTCGGCGAAGTGTTGATGATCTTCGCCGCCATCGCCGCCGGCTGGGCGCTACCGCTTTTGCCTTTGCAAATTCTTTGGATGAACCTGGTCACCGATGTCTTTCCGGCCCTCGCACTCGCGGTCGAGCCGGCCTCGCCAGATATCATGAAGCAGCGGCCACGTGATCCTGAAAAGTCACTGCTCTCGGCAAAGCTCGTTATTCTGATTGCCTGGCAGGCGGTAATGTTGGCCGTTATCGCACTTGTCGCTTATCGCTGGGCACTGCAAGTTTACGGACCCGGTTCACATGCGCGCACCATTGCCTTACTTGCTCTCATTGCGGGCCAGTTGGGACATACGTTCAATTGCCGTTCCCGAACCCGTTCCGCTTTCCATGGCCTGCTGCAAAGCCCATTCATCTTGCTTGCGGCGGTCGTTGTTATTTTTCTGCAACTGCTCGCGGTCTGGCTTTCTCCTTTGGCCCGAGTGCTGGGCACGGTTCCGCCAACACAGACCGACTGGCTCGTGATAATCCTCTGCTCGATTGCGCCGATCTTGATCGTTGAGACGACTAAAGCGATTTCTCGTTGGCAAGCATCAGGCGCAGCTCGCAAGCAATTGGGAGTTGGACGCGTATGAAGGACCAGGTAAATCAGGCACGCTGGATCGCGGTACTCGCCGCCACCGCCCTTGGACTTTATCTTTGCTGGCTGATGCTCAGACCTTTTATTACGGTTTTGGAATGGGCAGCGGTGCTGGTAATCATTTTCTATCCAGTTCACAAACGCCTCAGGCAAAAGATCAAACACCCCAGCCTGAGTGCGCTGCTTTCATCGCTGCTGGTCATAGTTATTATCGTACTGCCCGTAATTTTCCTGACCGTCGCACTGGCAAACGAATTGTCAGGCGCGGCACGCAACCTGCCGGAACATGCGGCTCGTTTGATGAATCCAGACACAGCGATAACTGGAAAGGTGTGGCAATGGATCCACGATCATCTCGGCGAAGACTGGGCGCGTTCACGCGACTTTGTAGTCGAACAATTAAAGACTGCCGGAACCGCTTTATTGGGCCAAACTGTCGGCGTCGTAAGTAATGCAATCGGGGCGATCGTAAAAGCTTTCTTCGTGATCATCACGATGTATTACTTGTTCCGCGATGGCGATCGAATTGTACTTGCGCTGCCAGGAGTCTTGCCGCTTAGTAACAATCAGAGTGAGGCCATACTTGCGCGTATCAGCCAGGTTGTCAGCGCGAGTGTCTATGGAGTTGTCTCGATTGCTGCACTTCAGGGATTGCTGGGTGGGCTCGCCTTTTGGGCGCTGGGCGTGCCTTCGCCGGTGCTGTGGGCGACCGTGCTCGCCCTCGTTTGCATGATTCCAATTTCCGGGTCGTTTATGGTCTGGCTGCCGATAGCCATCTATCTCGTGCTTACCGGTCACTGGACCAAAGCGATTCTACTCACTATCTGGGGAACGCTCGTGATTAGCACGATCGATAACTTTCTGCGGCCGAAGCTGATTAGTAATCAAACCAAGCTGCATGAGCTCTTTGTTCTCTTCTCGGTACTGGGTGGCCTAAGCGTCTTCGGGTTGCTTGGCATTGTGCTGGGACCCGTGGTGCTCGCTATTACTCTGGGCCTACTCGAAACATTTAAACACGACCCTGTTGACGCATAGAGAAACCAGACTATTATGCAGTGTAGCTCGGAGAGGGATGAGGCAGTCCCTAAGGTCAGCTTGCCCCGCCCCAGGTTCCGAGTGTTAAACATGTTTGCAAATCCTGGGTTCTTTGCTAGAATCCTTAGCCTCCAGAAAATCCCCCGACTCTGGTAACAAACTTAGCTTCCGAGAATTACTGCGCAGCCTGCGGACTACCTCTCGGTTTACCGGGCTGGTAATAAGTAAAATCACGCAATATCCAGGTGAGGGATTAAAGATGAGGAAATCCTCGTGTAGACCGTGGGTAGCGCTATCACTGGCGCTAACCATCTTCGCCGGCCTGCTTGTGAGTGATCACGCTCCCGCGCAAGGTGCTCCGAAACCAAAGCCCAGCAAAATTTCCGCAGAGGTATCTCGAAAGATAAGTGTTGGGCAAGGAAATGAGCGCGTCCGCGTCATCGTGCAACCCCGTGAAGCGTGGACCTCCGACATAGACTCAGCCCTTGAAGGGGTCGAAGTAAGCAATGTCCGTCAATTCCAGAAGTTCAATTTCCGCGTCCTCACGGTTTCAGCTAACGCCGCAGCGGCGCTGGCAGCGCGGGACGATGTGGCGTACGTCTCCGTGAACCGAGAGGTGCGCACGCTTGGTCACGTCTCTTTAACGTCCGGAGCTGACGCCGTGCGTGAGACGAACGGCACGACAACTGGCGGGTTAGACGGCACCGGAATCGGCATAGCCGTGCTTGACTCGGGGATCGACGCTAGTCACAAAGCGTTTCTGGACAAGAGCAATAACCTTCGGATTGTGGTCGATAGGGATTTCACCGGTGAGGGGCGCATGGATGATCCTTATGGTCATGGCACCCATGTGGCTTCGATGGCGGCGGGCAACGGCCGCATCTCAAACGCGCAATATACCGGCATCGCACCGAACGCTAATATCATCAATCTTCGCGTCCTCAACTCACAGGGCGCCGGCAGCATCAGCGGCCTGCTCCAGGCACTCGACTGGGTGCTGACCAACCGCGCCACCTACAACATCAGGGTCGTCAACATGAGTCTCGGCACCCCGGCGGTGGATTCTTACAGATACGATCCGCTCTGCGTGGCGGTGCGCCGGCTGGTAGACGCCGGGATCGTAGTCGCTGCTGCGGCCGGCAACAACGGAAAAGACAGCGCCGGCAATAAACTCTACGGACGCATCCACTCACCCGGCCACGAGCCGTCGGCCATTACCGTCGGCGCGGCCAACACCTTCGGTACCAACCCGCGCGATGATGACGGCGTTACGTCATACAGCTCCCGGGGCCCGACGCGCGGTTACTGGACCGACGAAGAGAACGTCAAACACTACGACAACCTGGTTAAGCCTGACTTAGTCGCCCCAGGAAATAAAATCGTCCAGGCGCAAGCAGTCGACAACCTGCTCGTCGCAAACAACCCACAATTGGACGCAGGGATAAGTCCAGTCGATAACCGCCGCATGATGTACCTAAACGGCACGTCAATGGCCACTCCGGCCGTGGCGGGCGCAGCCGCGCTAATTCTTCAGGCCAATCCCACACTCACACCTAACCTCGTAAAGATGATTTTGCAATACACAGCTCAGCCGATTCGTGGCTTCAATAGCTTCGAGCAGGGCACAGGTGAACTGAATATCGAGGGCGCGATTAGGCTTGCTAGACTCGTGCGCCGTGATTTGTCGCCCACGACTGCCGTGGGCGAGCCGCTCCTGGGAACGAATCCGCTTCCCCTCCAACAAACAACGATCGCCGGCTATACCTTCTCGTGGTCGCGAGGTATTCTCCGGAATTTCTCGTGGACAACCGGCGACGCTCTGATTAGTCAGTATCAAAGTATTTATGGCATCGGCGCTATGTACGGTGGAGTGATCACTGGTGATGGTGTGATCACTGGTGACGGTGTGATCACCGGAGACGGCGTCATCACCGGTGATTCCATCATGACTAGTAACGGGGTCATCACTGGCGATGGTTTGGCTTTCCTACAGGTAAGCATGTTGCTGAACGGGGGCAGCTTACTTAGCGGCATGGTCCTCGGTGATGGAGTTATTACGGGCGATGGCGTGATCACCGGCGACGGCGTCATTACGGGTGATTTAACTTTGCAGGCCCAATCCGCAACCCTTGGCGGAGATGAAACGGCGTCGATGCCTCTGACGATCGACGACGGTGTAGACTTCCTGGACTATTAATATGAGGCTCTCCTAATTTTAGCGGTGAGGTTTCAAGCTGACGGTGATACCTCTTACTGGTCTCGAAATACAGCCAAACATACAGGCCGCGCTTGATCAGGCCGCGAGTAGTCCTCTTGAAGCTTGCTCTTTGTCCAAAGGGCAGGAAGCGGAAGCGTTGGAATTTCTTGCCGCTAAGCCGCTGCACAATGTTTACATGGCGGGGTTCATTCGCGACAACGGACTGGTGAGTCCGCTCAATCGCGGCACGTTTTACGCCTGCCGCGATGAGGCAGGGCGGCTCGAGGGTGTAGCCTTGGTCGGCCACGTGACGCAGTTTGATGTGCGGACGGAAAGAGCCATGAAGGCGTTCGCTAGCTCCGCCCAAGCGTGTCCATCGGTTCACGTAGTGATGGGCGAAGGTGCAAGCGTTCGCGAGTTTTGGCGTCATTACGCATCTGGTGGGCAGGAATTGCGGGTTGCCTGCCGTGAGTTATTGCTCGAACAGAGATTGCCTGTTGCAATTCCCAGTACCGAACCGGCCCTGCGTCAAGCCACCGCCGCTGATCTACCGCAGATCTTGCGCGTGCAGGCAGCGATGGCTGTGGCCGAATGCGGCGTTAACCCGCTGACCACTGACCCCGAGGGCTTTCGCTCGCGTTGTACGCGGCGAATCGAGCACGGCCGCATTTGGGTCCTGGTCGAGGGAGGCAAGCTGCTCTTCAAAGCCGACGTCATGGCTGAAACTCCCGAGTCAATTTACATTGAAGGCGTCTACGTAAATCGGCGCCACCGGCAGCGCGGGCACGGACGCCGTTGCCTGCTAACGCTGGGGCGAATCTTCTTGTCGCGCTCGGATTCGGTTTGCCTGCTCGTTAACGAACGCAATGTGGTAGCCCAATCGTTCTACTATAGCGTAGGCTATAAACTTCGAGGCCTTTACGACACCATCTACTTGTACACGGAAAGGCAACTGAGCGAAGACGACTAGATCATCGAAGGGCAGGCTATGAGCAGACAACGATTCGTGGCGCCTTACATGTGGGGAGTCATTGCGATCGGCGCTGCAATCCTCCTGCTCTCGCTCTATCGCTTACCACTCACCCTCCTCGACCTGCCTTTCTTGATCCTCGCCTTGCTGGTGATCGCTGTCAGCTCAAGCGTCGTGATCAGAATCCCCCTCGTTTCCGGGGGCATCACAGTCTCAGACACATTCATCTTCCTCACTATGCTGCTGTACGGCGGTGAAGCAGCCGTCCTGCTGGCGATAGCTGACGGGCTCTGCGCATCACTGCGAATCAGCCGCAAGCCGCGCACCATCCTGTTCAACTCAGCCGTGATGGCCTGCTCGGTGTTCATTACCGTTTGGACGTTGCGCACCTGCTTCGGGTCTATTACTGAGTTGCCGCGCGCCGGCTACACTGGTGGCTTTATCGGCGCCATCTGGGTAATGGCGCTCACACAGTACGCGGCCAATTCAGGTTTAGTCGCGGCAGAAAAATCGTTTAAGACGGAACAACCTTTCTGGAAGACGTGGCGGGTTTTTTACCTCTGGACCTCGGTAACTTACATCGCCGGAGCCTCGGCCGCGGGCATCATCGCAAAACTCATTGGCACGTTTGGCTTCTACGCTGTAACCCTCACAGCGCCAATCGTCGCGATCATCTACTTAACCTACAGGACCTATCAGCGGAATATTGAGGCTTCTCAAGCTCAAGCTGCGCAAGCCGAGCGGCACATCGGGGAGCTTAACCATTACTTGATCGAACTTAAACGCGCCGAGGAAGAGCGTGACCGGCTCCTGGATCGCGAGCGACGGGCGCGGGCCGAAGCGGAGGCTGCCAACCGGATAAAAGACGAGTTCCTGGCCACGCTCTCGCACGAACTGCGCACGCCGCTGGCCTCTATTCTTGGCTGGGCTAATCTGTTGCGCGGCTCGGAACTCGATGCGCCAATCAGTGCGCAGGGCCTGGAAGTTATTGAGCGCAACGCACAGAACCAGCGCCAGCTAATTGACGATTTGCTTGATGTGTCGCGCATCATCACTGGACAGTTGCGGCTTGACGTCAGGCAGGTGGACCTCGCCCAGATCGTTGCCGATGCGGTAGAAGTCGTGGGTCCGGCTGCCAATGCTAAGAGGATCCATATCTCGTGCGCGTTTGATCGGGAGCCTTGCCACGTGTCGGGAGACGCTGTGCGCATCCAGCAAGTAGTATGGAATCTGCTCGTCAACGCAGTGAAGTTCACGCCGGAAGGCGGACGCATCGAAGTTAAGCTCGAGGAGGTCGAGCGCCGCGTCAGGGTTTCGGTAAGTGACAATGGCCAGGGCATCACGCCTGAGTTTCTACCGCACGTTTTCGATCGGTTCCGGCAAGCTGATGGCACGACCACAAGAGCTCATGGCGGTCTCGGATTAGGCCTGGCGATCGTCCGCCACCTCGTGGAAGCCCACGGCGGTACAGTGGCCGCGGAGAGCTTGGGGGCCGGTCGTGGCTCAGTCTTTTACTTTTCCCTCCCGCTCCCGGTACCTAGCGAGGAAGCGAGTGAAGGCCAACCGGCAAACGGCGCACTTGAATCGCAGCGACGTAATGGCGCGGGCACGTCTCTTCGCGGAGTGCGTGTGTTGGTGGTAGACGACGACGATGACGCGAGGCAGATGATTAGTGCCGTGCTGAGGCGTTCGGGAGCTGAGGTGAAGGCTTGTGAATCCGCGGGCGAAGCCCTCACGGCGCTGCCTCAGTGGCGACCCGATGTGCTGATGAGTGACATCGGAATGCCATATGAAGACGGTTACGATCTAATTCACAAGGTGCGCGCGCTGACGGATGAACACGGGGGCCGTGTACCCGCCGCCGCGCTCACCGCCTACGCCCGCGAGGAAGATTGCAAACGTGCCATCGCCGAAGGCTACCAGATGCATGTAGCCAAACCTGCAAGTTCGGCAGAATTAGTCGCCGCGGTGGCCACCCTGGCTAAAGCCATCCCCTGAACTTACATCTCGATTATTCTTGTCAGGTGACCCGGTGCGGCGGCTGCACCCAAATGAAATAATAGCATCCGCTATGGATGCCATTCTTACTACTTGCTTCGGGTAGTCGAGCAAGATCGACCGTGTGAACTCACTGCGCGTCCGTGGGAGCCAATGAACGCGTGAAGCTCAACAGTTGCTCAAAGTTTTTGGCGTAGAACTCTGACGGAAATCGCTGACTTAACAAACTATCCGCAAAACCATCGCCTCCCAGCACAATGGCACCGCCTAATTTGCTCGCGGCCTTAAGCACTTGAGCATAATCGCGCGCGAGGCGATCGGGGTCGGTCATTAATTTTGCGGAAATGCATAACAACCGCGGACGGTGTTTAGTCAGGGCCTCAGCCACGGCAAAAAACGGCGTGTTGGGACCGAGATTGATCACATCCCAGCCATCACTCTCGAGCAACACCTGCGAAAGATGGATCGGTAACTCATGAAGGTCTCCCTCAACTCCGCAAATTAATGCCTTGAGTTCGCTGGGAGCCGCCAGATGAATCAGCCCACGCAACTTTTGCAGTGCGGCAATCGCAGTTTGGGTAGCGAGATGTTCATCAGCAATTGTTACTTCGCCTCTATACCAGAGATCGCCTATCTGATGCATCGCCGGGGTGATCACTCGATCAAATAGTGAGGCCAAACTCGTTCCGTGCAGATAAGCGTGTATCAGCAAAGCTCCCGTTTCATCTTCGTGGCCGGCTATTAAATGCTGAAAAAGCAGACTGGTGGAAACCTTTTCTTTGGACGCTGGCTTGCGCGCGCCTTGAGCGGCAATTCGCTGCGGAGCAGCGCCACGCTCACGCTGGAATCGTGCGATCCCTGCCAGACCAAAGCGCCGATGTCCTCCCACGGTTTTATCCGATTGGATGAGGCCATCGTCCGCCCAACGCTTTATTGTCGCCTCGCTGACGCTCAGAAGCCGAGCAACCTCTTTAGTTGTTAGTGCAGTACCAGCCATTACCATCCTTACCCTAAGATAAGTGCACCTCTCCTGTACCCTACCCAGCAGCAGTTTACCAGAATCCGCTCATAACGACTATCGTTTTTACGGTTCTCGGGCTGACTTGACAGCCTTCTCCGTTCTCGGTATGCTGATAACCGCTCAATCCGCTCATGCTGAGATTCGGAAATGGAGCGAGTTTTGATGCAACTTAGAAAAACCTGGCCCCCTGCGGGGCCACAACCAAGGGAGAACGTAGTCGTATGAAGTTAATCAATCTAGGGTCGAGAGTTTTGGGCAACTTTGCCCTCGTTCTGTTTTTACTCGTTGCGGTCGGAATCGCAACTAATGTTAACGGCGCAAGTAACGCCGGCGTGACTAATTCAGACGCGGTTCCAGCTGCTGACATTGTGGACACCGCTGTAGCGGCCGGAAGCTTCACAACACTGGCCAAGGCACTGGAAGCCGCGGGCCTTATCGATGCCTTGAAGGGAAAGGGGCCTTTCACTGTCTTTGCACCAACTGATGCTGCTTTTGCCAAGCTGCCAGCGGGTACGATCGAATCACTGCTGCGGCCGGAGAACAAGGAAAAGTTGAAGGCGATCCTGCTCTATCACGTTGTCCCGGGCAAGGTCACGGCAACGGATGTTATGAAACTCAATGGCCAATCAGTCAAGACACTGCAAGGCGGAATGTTCAAGGTGAACACGAAACATGGAGTGCGGGTCGAAAATGCCAAGGTAACTCAGACCGACATCAAGGCTTCAAACGGAGTCATTCACGTGATTGACACTGTGTTGCTGCCCCAAATCTAAAGTGGAGTAACAAGCAAGGGCGAAGGAGAGAGTCGCGGCATTTCCAAAGAGCGCCGCGACTTTCCTCTCATTCGAACATCGGAACCGCAATACTTGGGGGCTTGAAGATGATTTTCATAAAAATGACGTTGACCATAACATTGTCATTATTGTTGATGAGTTGGAGCGGGAACATGGACAAGGAAAGAAAGCCGCTGACTGTGGTGCCGTCAGTAGATCTCGGGAAGTATGTGGGCAAGTGGTATGAGATCGCCCGCTTGCCCAATCGTTTCGAAAAACAGTGCGTCAGCACTGTCACCGCGACTTACACTCTACGCTCTGATGGACAAATAGGGGTATTGAACGAATGCAAGACGGCTTCGGGAGAACTAAGGAAGGCGAAAGGTAAGGCC
>DASSCX010000081.1:0-8878 GCA_035697425.1 Pyrinomonadaceae bacterium
GAACCGGCTCAAGCCCGACATTATTGCCCTAACTGGCGATTACATTTCGCATGACCGGCGCTATGCAGCTCCTTGCGCTGAACTGCTCGGACGTTTACGCGCCCGCCATGGAGTTTTCGCGGTTCTTGGTAATCACGATCATTGGACTGACGCCGCGTTGATAACCGACCTGTTTCGCGCAGAGGGAATCACCGTCCTGGTAAATCAGGGAATGCGTTTTGAGCAGGGAGGTGAGACTTTCTGGTTGGCGGGAGTCGACGACACGATGGTTGGCTTGGAAGATCTTTCACTGGCGTTGGCAGGTGCGCGCGAAATTGAAATGAAACTTCTGCTCGCACACAACCCCATAATTTTGCGCCGTGCGGCTCGAGCTCAGGTTGACCTTGTGCTGAGTGGGCACACGCATGGCGGTCAAGTAAAGTTCCGCTCAGAACAAGCTGCCTCAGGTAGACCCAGGCGCCGCCTCCTTCGCGGTCTTGGTCGTCAGGGTGAGACGCAGATTTACGTCACTCGCGGGCTCGGTACTGTCGTACTCCCGATTCGTTATGGCTGCCCGCCCGAAGTTTCACTCTTAGAGCTACGTCGTCCCGCGTAAGTCCCAACTTGACCGCGAATCGTGGCGATTGGAAACACGCCGACTCCCAGCTCTCCTGATCGCGACGTAATGTCCTCCCGAATAATTACCGTTCCAAATCTGCTGACCATCTTCAGGATGGTTTTGATACCCGTCTTTGTCACACTTCTCTTTTACCAACGATTCTTACTGGCCTTAGCTGCGTTCATTCTCGCAGGTGTCACTGATGGACTCGACGGTTTATTGGCTCGCCGTTTTGACCAGCGCTCCCAGCTGGGGACTGTCCTCGATCCGATCGCGGATAAGTTGATGTTGGTTACCGCCTTCGTGGTTCTTTCCATGCGAGGCGTCTTCCCCCAGCCCTTGCCCGGCCACTTGCCAGTGCCCTTTTGGGTCACGGTGGCGGTCATCAGCCGGGACGTTTTTATCGTGGTCGGCGCCGCTGCAATCAATATCATGACTGGGTTCCGCGGCTTCCGGCCCTCATGGCTGGGAAAGCTCAATACAACTGTCCAGATTGTGGCCATCGCCATAATCATCTTCGCCGCCAGCTTCCCCTTCGGAACGGGCTATTATCTGCCCACCCTTTACGTAGTCGTCTTCACATTCGCCGTGCTTTCGGGAGCCCATTACGTCTTTTTTGCCTCAAAACTGCTGAATGAAGACCGGCGCAACCAACCCCAAACGCCCTCCGAACCCTAAATCTCCAGGGGCCTCAGCCCGAGCATCGCCGCCCCATCATCAAAGTTGACAGCGTTACACTCAGGTATTATATTAACCGGGCATTCAACCGAGCTGGGTAAGCTGGTGGCGGGGTTGTAGTAATAGCGAGTGGGCGGCGATTCTGACCAGTAGTAATACTCAGACCGAGACTGGGTTTTGGAGAGAATAAGAAGATGAGTAGCAAGATTATTGGAATTGACCTTGGAACTACGAACTCTGTCGTGGCAGTCATGGAAGGTGGCGAGCCCACAGTGATTCCCAATTCTGAGGGTGGGCGAACGACGCCTTCTGTGGTGGCTTTCACCAAGGACGGCAGTCGCCTCGTAGGCCAGGTGGCCAAGCGCCAGGCTGTCACCAACCCTGAAAACACTATTTATTCAATTAAAAGGTTCATGGGCCGCCGCTTCGACGAAGTGACGGAAGAAATTAAGCAGGTTCCCTACAAAGTTCAGGCTGCGGGAGGCGACGTTCGTATTGCCGCCGGTGGCAAGGAGTGGAGCCCACCGGAGATTTCCGCGATCATTTTGCAAAAGATGAAGCAGTCGGCGGAAGACTATCTGGGCCACAAAGTCGATAAGGCTGTCATTACCGTGCCGGCCTACTTCAACGACTCGCAAAGACAGGCCACAAAAGATGCAGGCAAGATTGCCGGTCTTGAAGTCATGCGCATTGTTAACGAACCAACGGCAGCGGCACTCGCCTATGGTCTCGATAAGAAGAGCGATGAAACAATCGCTGTCTTCGACTTTGGTGGGGGCACATTTGACGTTTCGATCCTTGAAGTGGGCGAAGGCGTAGTGGAAGTTAAATCCACCAACGGCGACACGCATCTTGGTGGGGACGACATTGATGAGCGTCTCATCGAGTGGATCATTGAAGAGTTCAAACGCGATCAGGGAATCGATCTTTCAAGTGACAAGATGGCCTTGCAGCGTTTGAAAGAGGCGGCGGAGAAAGCAAAGATCGAACTTTCCAGCACGATGGAAACTGAGATCAATCTTCCCTTCGTTACTGCTGATCAGTCTGGCCCGAAACATCTGGCCATGAAACTGACACGCTCCCGCTTCGAACAGTTGGCGGAGCCCATCTTGCAGCGTCTCCGGGGACCAGTTGAGCGCGCCCTGAAAGACGCCGGTCTGGATTCTAAGAAGATCGATGAAGTAGTACTCGTTGGTGGTTCCACGCGCATCCCGAAAGTTCAAGAAATCGTCCGCGAGTTGTTCGGAAAAGAGCCGAACAAGAGCGTGAATCCTGACGAAGTCGTAGCTATCGGTGCGGCTGTTCAGGCGGGCGTGCTGTCCGGTGAGAAGACCGACATCCTCCTGCTCGACGTCACTCCGCTCAGTTTGGGAATCGAAACTCTCGGCGGTGTGTTCACGAAATTAATTGAACGCAACACCACAATTCCCACGCGCAAGTCGGAAATCTTTTCCACGGCTTCTGACAACCAGACATCCGTGGAAGTTCACGTTCTCCAGGGTGAGCGACAGATGGCTGGCGACAATCGGACCTTAGGCAAGTTTCACCTGGTAGGCATTCCGCCCGCACCACGTGGCATGCCGCAGGTCGAAGTAACCTTCGATATCGATGCGAACGGCATTGTTAACGTCTCAGCAAAAGATATGGGCACCGGCCGCGAGCAGAAGATTACGATTACCTCGTCTTCAGGTCTGAACAAAGATGAGATCGACAAGATGATGCGTGATGCGGAATCGCATGCCGCCGACGATGCCAAGAAGCGCGAAGAAATCGAAGCGCGCAACCGGCTCGACGGGCTTGTTTATCAGATGGAAAAAACGCTGAGCGAGAACCGCGATAAAGCCGGCAGCGTGGCTTCCGAAGTAGAAACGGCAATTGCCCAGGGCAAAACTGCTTTGCAGGAAGGCGGCGTGGACAAGCTGAATGATGCCTTCAATCAGTTGCAGGCTGCTTCTCATAAACTGGCTGAGGCGCTGTATCAGCAAGCGCCGACTCCTGGCGCAGAACAGCAGGCGGGGGGCGATCAAGCTTCAGCAGCCGGAGCTGCTTCGGGCTCAGCTTCCGGAGAGGACAATGTCATCGACGCTGAATACGTCGATGTGGACGAAAACAAGTAAACAAATTGTCGATTTCCAGTTTGCCGATTGCCGATTGGTCTGTGACTCGAATTCGCAGCTGAAGTTCAGGCTCGACTAGAGGTAACTGATCAGTCGGCAATCGGCGAATTAGCGGTACTGGTATCGATTATTAGCATGGCGAAACAGGATTACTATCAAACGCTCGGCATTAAGCGCGATGCGAAGCCCGAAGAAATCAAGAAGGCTTATCGCCGGCTCGCGCGCAAGTATCATCCTGACGTAAATCCCGGTGACAAGGCTTCAGAAGAGCGTTTCAAGCTAACAACCGAAGCTCATGACGTTCTTTCCGATCCGAAGAAGCGCGCCGTCTACGATCGCTTCGGTTCGTATTCCGACAATCTGGCGGACGCTGCGGCACGCGGTGCGACTCCCGGCAGTAGCAGCGGCGGTAGCGCCGCACCGGGATTCGATTTCACAGGTTTTGATTGGGGCACGAGTTCAGGTGCCGGCAGCGGGACAAGTTTTAAAGACATCTTTTCTGATCTCTTCGGCGGGGGTGCAACGAAAGAGCACGAACCTCCGCGGCCGCAGCCCAAGCGCGGCGCCGACATTGAAATGCCGCTCGCGCTCTCGTTCGAAGAAGCGCTCCAGGGCTTGACCACCAACATTACGGTAAATCGTTCCGAACAATGTACGCGCTGCAATGGGGCCGGTGACATTGGCGGGCCAGTGATGATTTGCCCGACTTGCAAAGGCTCCGGCCAGGTGCAGCGTGCGGGCGGGCGTTTGCGCTTTGCTCAGGAATGCCCGGATTGCGAGGGCACGGGCCGCCGCCGCTCTCCTTGTTCCTTATGCAAAGGCAAAGGAACGATACCTAAGACTGAAACGGTGAAGGTGCGCATTCCTGCGGGAGTGGAGACTGGTTCTCGCGTCAGGATTCCTGGTAAAGGCGAAGGTGGGCGCATGGGAGCCCCGGCGGGCGACCTGCACATCATCACGAACGTCGGTAAGCACAAACACTTTACGCGTAAGGGCGACAATATTTATGTCACCGTTCCGATCACCGTGCCGGAAGCTGCATTAGGAGCGAAGATCGAAGTGCCCACAGTAGAAGGCAAAGCGCAGTTGCGTATTCCTCCGGGCACGCAGTCGGGGCAAAAGTTTCGTTTGCGCGAGCGGGGGGCGCCAGTCTTGCGCAATCCTGGATCCAAAGGCGACCAGTTTGTTGAAGTGCAGGTGATTTTGCCGAAGGTGATCTCAGAAGAGACCAAGGAATTGCTGCGACAGTACGCGAAAATGAACTCCGCAAATCCGCGAGTGGAAATGGGACTGGAGTGAATTGCCGATTTCCGATTTCCGATTTCCAATGGGCAATTGGTTTCTAAATGTTCGCCGCAAATTAATTTGGCAGGACTAAAGTAAGCTCGATAGCGAACCAATCGGCAATTGCCAATCGCCAATCGCCAATCGGCAATGACGTTATGAAGCGCAAGCCAAAGACATACACGATCAGCGCGGTGGCGGAACAATATAGTCTCCACCCGCAGACGTTGCGTCTCTATGAGCGCGAAGGGCTTTTGAAGCCATCGCGTTCCGAAGGCAACACTCGCCTTTACACTGATTCCGATCTCGAGCGGCTCGAACTAATACTTTCGCTAACTCGTGACCTGGGGGTGAATCTCGCTGGCGTGGAAATCATCATGAACATGCGCGAGAAGATGGATGCGATGCAGCATGAGTTCGAGCGCTTCTTTCTTTATCTGCAGTCGCACGCCGAAGAGTTCACCAACTTCAGCGAACCTCCCGCCGAAGGCACGTCTGACGCCCTTGTTCCCATCAACCGCACCGCCGTCATCCGCCGCCGCACCGTTACTCGTAGCTAATCGATATCTTGCAGTGAGCTGAAACAGCGACTCCCCGCTGTAGGATTGCTCGGGCCGCTTTGCAGTGCTAGCCTCCGCGCGTCTTCGGGCAACGCTTGCCTCTCTGGCGAACGATCTGCAATACGTTTAATAAACGATTCTCTCTTAGGTCGCGGCCATAATCTCGACCTTCCTCATAGGAGAAATCAGATGAAGCCTTCACCGCTGACAACCCCAGCATCTCTTCAAATCACATTCATTCTAGTTTTAGCTTTCCTCAGTGGAACTCCAACCGCCTCGGCACAAGATCTCGATAGCGCCAACATCAACGGCAGGATCGTCGATCAGAATGGGGCAGTGATTGCTGAGGCATCGATTACAGCAATTCTCAAGCGAACCGGGGCGATCCGGAAGGTCACTCTCGGTGTCGATGGCCGCTTCAGCATTCGGCAACTGGAACCCGGAACATACGAGTTGCAAATTGCCGCCGAAGGTTTTGCGTCAAATCACAAAAGCGATCTCGCGCTGATTGCCGGAGAAACAGCCTTCATCGAAGTGACGCTCTTCCCTCAAGGTCTAACAGTCGAGCCGGTGGCGGTGAACGCGAATGACGAAGCAGCTATTGATACGACTCGCACTGTTGTTGGCGGAACTCTAACGACACAGGAAATTGAAGCGCTGCCGATTTCCAGCAGGTCGGCTCTCGATCTCCTTTTCGCGTTACCTGGTATCACTGAAGAACCACTTTCCACGCGAGACCTCGCGGAAGATCGCGAGATCAATCCCGCCGGCAGTCCAGAGGAAGCAGGAATATTTGCCGTTGCAGGTGGGCCAGCTTACTCAAACAACTTGACGATCGACGGCCTCGACAACAATGACGACCGTGCTGCGCGAGAGCGTTTTCAGCCTTCGCTAGAAGCGATCGAGGAGGTCCAGGTCATTACTAATCAGTTTTCCGCTGAGTACGGTCGAGCGTCTGGCGGTCGCATCAACATTAAAACTCGCGGCGGTGCGCAAACCTTGCATGGTCGTGTCTTCACTTTCTTCAAAGATGAAGCACTCAACGCCAATACCTTCAGAAACAACTCACTCGGACTGAAACGACTTCCGTTGCAGGAACACAATCCTGGTTTCACTCTTGGTGGTCCGTTGCTCTTTCGCGGCAGCCAGCGCAACCGGACCTTCTTCTTCACTTCCTATGAGTTAACCAACGTGCTCGATAGCGCCCTGATCGACACTCTTGTTCCCGTCCAGCAGAATCCACGCTTTCCTTTGCCCGGGCCGACGACGTTCGCCGGTCTTCGCATCGAGGACGCTGGCAGCTCATCGGCAAGCGCCGAAGTTGCACCGTTCGTTTCCGGCATCTCCACGCCGTTAAGAAATCAAAACCTCACGACCCGTATCGATCACCGGTTCAGCCAGACGCACAATGGAACCTTTCTCTACCAGCTTGGCAGGCTGAAAAACTTGCGCCAGTTCGGCGGCGGGAATCGCCTTGCCGAGGCCCTGCAGGCGAAAACTCGCAATTCAGACGCTCTCTCTTACGCGGACAGTTATGTGTTTTCAGCAAGCACCGTCAATCAGACACGATTGCAGTGGGCGAGATTAATGCCGGCAGTCAGGGCTGACGGAGGAGACAGCCCGGTCGTTTTGATCACGCTGAATGATCCGTTACCGGCGCATGACGCTGCTCGTCACACCGGTACGCTTGTGGCTTCCTCGACAACGGGGTCCACGGATCGAAGTGAGGTTCGTTTTCAAATTCAAGAAGTTCTGACGCACCTGAAGGGAGCACACACAATAAAGACTGGGTTTGATCTACAAGTCATTCGCTCCACCTTCATCGACCTTGCCGATGCGTCTGGGACTTTCAGCTTTGCCAGCGCCGGAGATTTTCTCGCGAACACGCCGAGCCGTTTTCGCCAGAATTTCCTCAGCGAATCGACGCAACGCAATAAGTACCTCGGTTTCTTTATTCACGACGAGTGGCGCGTGGGCGCCAATATAACGTTCAGCTTTGGGCTTCGTTACGAACGCGAAAGCATCGTTGCTGACCGAAACAACTGGGCCCCGCGACTCTCGATTGCTTACGATCCTTTGGGATCGGGGAGGACTGTGCTGCGCGCCGGCGCCGGAGTTTTCTACAATCGCGCCTTACTGCGAACCATCGATGACTTCACTCTCGGAGCCAGACAGAAGTTCTTTGATACGAACAGTCTGCGCGACACCCTCAACGGTAGACTGCTGAGTACAGCGCAACGCCGCGAGTTCATTGCTGCGAATCTCAGTTTTCCCCGGACCCTCACAGCGGATTCGCCGCTAGTAACGCAGTATGGGGTTCTGAATACGGGATTCTCGCGACAGCTGGATCCCGCTTTACGAATTCCCGAGAGTTACCAGGCGAACGTGGGAATGGAACGTGATCTGAGGCACGGACTCACATTCGAAGCAAACTACACGATCAATCGCGGAGTTCATCTCTGGCGGGAACTGAATATCAACGCTCCGCGACTGCCGACAGGCTTTCGAGACTTTTCTCAATTTCTTGCATCCCGGGATTTCGCCAATTTTCGCGCCGGTCCGACAGGTTTGCGTCCTTTGTACAATGCCGCGACGGCGGGCGAGTTGATCAGATTTGTTTTCAGTAGTTCCGATCCGGCAAATCCCAATGCGATCGGACAAATGTTCGAGTTCGGCGTTCCCGTTTCGCTGATCAATCTCAACAGCGTTTCCTCGTCGACTGCGATTGAAGTCGCGCTCGAGGCCCTGCAAGGTTTGCGACCTGATCCTTCGCGCACCGAGGTAGAACAATTGGTATCCGCTGGGAACAGTTTCTATCGCGGTCTCACTTTTGAAATACGCAGGCGCTTCAATGCGAGCAAGAATTTTAGTTTTGCTTTTCGGGCCGCTTACACTCTCTCGCACCTGATCGATGACGGCGTAGTTAATACCTCCGATGCACTGACACCCGGTGACTTCCGGCATGAACGTGCGCGCAGCCTGCTGGATCGGCGGCACCGCTTTGTGGTCTCGGGAACTTTCACGCTCCCGCGCCAATTGGGAGCACTTCGCCTGGCGCCAATCTTCCGCGCCACTTCAGGAGCGCCTTTCAACATCTCGAGCGGCGGTGTCGATCGCAATTTGGATGATGTCAGCAACGATCGCCCAAACTTTACGGGAGACACCGGCACGTTGAGTTGGCGCGGGCCTGGCACTGTACTAGACACGTCGATTCTGAATCATTTTTCAGCGCCGACAATCGGCCAGGCCGGAACGCTGCCGCGCAACGCGGGACATGGGCCCGGTTTCATTTTGTTCGACCTTAGTGTCACGCGTGAGTTTCGAATTAACGACTGGATCCGACTCAGGCCGGTAATTGAGTTGGATAACGTCTTGAACCAGACGGTGTTTAGCTTCGGCGCGGAGTTCATCAACTTCAACGCCCTCGCCCCGAATGCTTCGTCTGCTCAACGGCAAGCGTTCCTGGATTCGTTTCTTTTGACTACCCGGACGCTGCGGCAGCGACAGATTCGATTGGGAATACGTTTCGACTTTTAAGGTCAGTAGGCAGTAGGCAGTAGTCAGTGGCCAATAACCAGTAGTTAGTAGTCAGTGTTTCGAAGTTTGTAATTCGTGGTTCGAAGTTCCGTACCTCCGTAACG
>DASSCX010000082.1:0-10750 GCA_035697425.1 Pyrinomonadaceae bacterium
TTAGTCACCTCGCTTGTGGCTTCGCCGTCGTCGGTGCGCGGTAAGTCTCTGACTTACCGGTAAACGATTCTTCTACTTTTGCGCGGGGCTGAGCCCCGCGAGAGAAGATCTCAATAGCTCTTACGGTAAGTCAAAGACTTACCGCGCACCCACCATGGCGGGGCCGAAGCCGTTTATCAGCAATGAATCTTTCCCAGCGGGTTTCCAAACTAAACAGTTTCTCGGACAACCAGCAAGGCCGCTACGTTCTCTACTGGATGCAAATGTTTAAGCGCGTTCGCGACAACGACGCGCTGAACTTTGCAATACAACAAGCGAATGAGCGAGATCTGCCCCTCGTAGTTTATGAGGGGCTGAAGTTTTACTATCCCTGGGCCAACGATCGCATTCACACTTTTATTCTTGAAGGCGTCGCGGAAAAACGTGCCGAGTTCGCTCGTCTCGGAATTCGCTATGTTTTTTACCTGCAACGCAATGAACGCGATCCCCGCGACACGGTGGCGCGCTTAGCCAGCGATGCCGCGCTGCTGGTTACCGACGACTACCCCTGTTTCATCATTCCTGAACATAACCAGCGGATTGTGGAGCAAGTGAAGGTTCCAGTTTTTGCTGTCGATTCCAACGGCGTGATTCCGCTCAGTTGTTACGCGAAGGAGGAGTACGCGGCCTACACGATCCGCCCGAAAATCAAAAAACTGTTGCCTGAACATTTAGGCCGGGCCCCGTTGCCGCGGTTGCGTACGCAAGTGAGGGATCTCAAAGTCGATTGTCCGGAAACGGAAGTCAACGAAACGAACATTGCGGATCTGGTTTCGCAGTGTGCCATTGACCATACGGTTCCGCCGTCCAGACATTACAAGGGTGGGACAAGCGCCGCGCGCCGGCGTCTCGTTCATTTCGTCAGCAAGATTCTGCCGCACTACGACAAGCTGCGCGGCAAACCGGACGTTGACGGCAGTTCGCGCCTTAGCGCCTATCTGCATTTTGGTTTCATTTCAATTCAGGAAGTCGCGGAAGCCGTGCAGAAGGCCAGAGCTCCGCGCCCGGCCAAGGACGTCTTTTTGGAGGAAGCGATCGTGCGGCGCGAGCTTTCGTTCAATTTCACGCGTCTTAATCCGGGCTACAACTCGATCACATCCTTGCCGGCGTGGGTGCAGCAAACGATGCGAGATCATATTGACGATCCACGCCCTGATTTATTGACCCCGGAACAGATCGAAGCTGGGGAAACGCCGGATGCGCTTTGGAATGCAGCACAACGAGAACTGTTATTGAGCGGTGAAATGCACAATTATGTGCGCATGCTTTGGGGCAAGCGCGTAATCGAGTGGCAACCCACATACGAGTCCGCATTTGCTCTCCTTGAGCATTTGAACAATAAATATGCGCTCGACGGCCGCGACCCCAATTCGTATGCCGGAATTCTCTGGTGCTTCGGGAAACACGATCGCCCGTGGTTTGAGCGTCCGATCTTCGGCAAGATCCGCTATATGACTTCGAACAGCACGGGCCGGAAGTTTGACGCGGCAAAGTATATTAACTGGACTAAAACTTTGGATACGCAGGAGACCTATAAGGCTAGCGCCTTGGGAACCAGCGCGGGAGCAGGCAAGCCTGAGCAACTTGGTTTGCTGGAGCGTTGAGTTGGCGGTTATCCTTGGATGCTCGAACCGCTGGAGCAACCAGAATCTCCTCCTATTCTCACCGGGCTTAAGCCCGGTGTCACGAGCCGTACACGGGAAACCGTTTAAACGGTTTCTGATTGGATTTGTCGGAGTGAGCACCGCGCTAAAGCGCGGTGAGACTGAATGGCTTCATTTCATGGCTTCTACTGTTCCACTTCTAGGCTCCAAACCGACAACTCTGAGCGAACTTTATCGCCAGGTCCGCGCGAGCACCATGCAAATCGTGGCGCCCCTGGAGCTCGAAGACTATGTGATCCAGACAGCGGAATACATGAGCCCGCCACGCTGGCACATTGGCCATACATCCTGGTTTTTCGAAACGCTTTTGCAGCAATACAAACCCGGTTATGAAGTCTACTCGCCGCAGTTTCTTTTCTACTTCAACTCTTACTACGAAGGGTTTGGCGCGCGCATCGAACGGCCCAAACGGGGAACGAAGTCGCGGCCGACGGTGAAGGAAACAGTTGCCTATCGCCAACGCATTGATGAGTTGATGCTCGAGTTTCTCGCGGGATTGGCAGCCCACCCTGATGCCGGCAAGATCGGATCCCTCATAAGGCTCGGACTCGAACATGAAATGCAGCATCAGGAGCTGCTCGTTTATGACATCAAGCACTTACTGTGTGATCAGTATGCAGCAGTGCCACAAACACCGTTCGCTCAAGGCGTCCGCGTTGACGGAATGGCGGAGTTTGGCGGCGGACTGTTTTGGCTCGGTTATGGCGAGCAAATACAAAGGTCAAAGACCAAAGACCAAAGTTCCAACTACGATTTTTCCTTCGACAACGAGAAGCCAGCACATCAGGTCTTTCTTCAGGACTTTGCCCTCGACCGCGCACTTGTCAGCAACGCCGACTACCTCGAGTTCATGCGTGACGGGGGCTACAACGATTATCGCTGGTGGTTTTCTGAAGGCTGGGAAGCCGTAACTAAAGAGCAATGGAAGGCGCCGCTTTACTGGGAGCTGCATGATCGCGAATGGCTGATTCGGGACTTTTCAGGTTTGCATTCGGCCGCAGAGAAGGGGAATGAGCCGGTCTCGCATGTGAGTTTTTATGAGGCCTCGGCGTTTGCGAAGTGGGCCGGGAAGCGTCTTCCGACGGAGGCCGAATGGGAGAAAGCCGCGCGCATTCGAGATGCGGGGACGCGGGGACGCGGAGAGACTGAGACAGGGGGACGGGGAGAAGGGGAGAAAGGGAATAGTGGGATCGCGCTCCAAGAGTTCCCCTGGGGTAATGAACCAGTAACCAGTAATCGCGCGAATCTCCTGGAGAATGGCTACTGGAATGTAGCGCCGATCGGTGCCTTCCCCGATGGGGCGAACTCAGCAGGTTGTCACCAACTAATTGGTGACGTTTGGGAGTGGACAACTTCCGATTATGTGCCCTATCCCGGATTCAAATCGGAGTTTGATGAGTACAACGATAAGTGGTTCGTAAATCAAAAGGTGCTGCGCGGAGGTTCATTCGCCACGCCGCAACTTCACATCCGCTCGACCTACCGCAACTTCTTCCATGCGCACGAACGCTGGATGGTATCAGGCTTTCGCTGTGCGAAGGATCTGTAAGGAAAACTAGTACGGAATCATGCCTACCGCCCAAGACACTGAGTCCCGCGCTGCGGTGAAGGAATTTTTGCTCGCCGAATACCACAACGTTGCCGACTCGTTTTGGAAAAATGAACAGACAGGCGAAACGCGAGTTAACTGGTTCATTGGCATCGTCACCGCCGCCGTTGGCGGGCTGTTTGGTTTGACGACTGCCGAAAAGCGCCCGCATGGTGAACCACTGCGGTTGATCTATCTCGCAGCCTTGTTCGCGTTGCTGTCTTTCGGAATCATTACTTTACTCAGGGTGATGAAACGCAATGAAACTACCGATGGATATAAAAAGGACTCGAAAAGAATCCGCCGGCTGTTTGCCGAATCTTTAGACGACGCTGGGATCCTTCGCAACTATGGTTCGTTCGGTGACAGTAACGAGCCCAAGGAAACGCTACGAAAGCTTGGCGGCCTTTCGCACACGGTTTCGACCATCAATAGTCTCTTGTTTGCCGGAATCGCTGCCGCAGCTATTTACCCGTTCGGTTTTAGCGACGGGATCGAACGCGCAGCGCAGATCCGTCTGACATATTTGATTCCGCCGTTGGTATTTGGTCTGGCGTTTGTTGGCCAGTTTTTCTGGATTAGACGAGGGGAAGAGAAATCCCGAAAACGAGTACGCACTACGACCCACGCAGGCGGAATTGTGTTCAGCGACGAAGGTGGCAAGGTGCAGTACCTGCTCGTGCGACCAAGCAAGAAAAAGCCAGGTAAGGATGAATGGCTACTTCCGAAGGGCCATATCGAAGCGGGGGAAGAGCAATGGCAAGCCGCCGTCCGAGAAGTTCGCGAAGAAGCCGGTGTCGTGGGACATTTGATTTGTCCCGTAGGGATAGATTCGTATGAAGTAGAAGGGAAACCATTAAAAGTAAAGTTTTATTTGCTTAGGTCAGAAGCAAAAGCTCCGCGCGCGGAGGACCGCAAGATAAGTTGGGTTGATTTCAAGGGGGCTTTAAAAGATCTTACCTATCTCGGCAGCAAGCAGCTCCTGGTCAAGGCTGAACTAAAGCGTCGCAAAGCGCAGAAGGAGTACCGCCGCGGTTGACAACAACTCTCTCGGACATTGAAGTGCGCGTCTTAGGGGCGCTTGTCGAGAAACAGGTGACCACGCCTGAGTACTATCCGCTCACCCTAAATTCCCTCACTCTCGCTTGTAATCAGAAAAACAATCGCCATCCGGTCACGAGTTACTCGGAAAATGAAGTGGCCCAGGCGCTGGAAACGTTAAGAGAAAAGAACCTCACCTACGTCTTTCATGGCAGCACGAGCCGCGTGCCCAAATACAAACACGTGATGCCGGAGGTTATGCATCTAAGCCCTCCCGAAACCGCATTGATGTGTGTGTTGATGTTGCGCGGCCCACAAACGATCGGTGAACTGCGTGGCCACGGCGGGCGCCTGCACACCTTCACGAGTCTTGAAGAAGTTGACGCCACTGTGAATGCCCTTATCACTCACGACCCTGATCCAATGGTTGTTCGTTTACCGCGTCTGCCAGGCCAGAAAGAAGCGCGGTTTGCTCAGTTGTTTTCGGGCGCGCCTGCTGAAGAAATCGTCTCTGAAGCTCCGCCGCCACGAGCAGTTTCCTCAAGACAAAGCGATCGAGAACGAATAGAGCAGTTGGAACAGACCGTAACCGCCTTAACGGACGAAATTCAAACGTTGAAACAGCAGTTTGGAGAATTTAAGAAACAATTCGACTGACCAGCGGTCAGTAGTCAGTCGAATTCGTGTTTTTTGTGATGTTTCGTATTGGTTCGTGTTTCGTTCTTTAAATCTGCAGGGCTACGAACCACGAAATCACACGAACGGACACGCACAAGAGTGACACCCCCAATTCCTGACCACTGACACCAACTACTGAGCCCCGATAACTCACCACTGACCACTAACAGTTAAAGGATTTCGCACTTACGTTTAATAGAAGCTTAAGAACAAATGCCGAAGGAGAGTTGCGAATGAAGAGTACCTTCAAACCGGATCATCCAATCACTAATGAGGCGGCCAAGGCTGCCACCGGCAAAACACTCGCTCAGTGGTTTGCCGAACTCGACAAGGAGAATGGCCTGAAACTGGGGCGCCGAGAGATCAACAATCGCCTCTATGCGCAAAAGCTCGATCCCTGGTGGTGCACAACAATCGCCGTTGAATACGAAAAACATCACGACGTCCGCAAGAAGGATGGATTATTCGAGGGCTATTTTGTTTGCGCTACCAAGACTATTGCCGCTCCAGTCGCTGAGGTTTACAAGACCTGGTCGAATGGCCCTGAGTTAAGCAAGTGGTTCGGACCAGCCACCAAGGCCGAGGTCAAAGATGGCGGGATTTTTGCGAACAAAGACGGAGACAAAGGTACTTTTCTGCGTGTTCGCGAAAACAAAGATCTACGCCTGACTTTCGAAACCGCGGGTTCGTCCGCGCCTACCCAAGTCGATGTGCAGTTTCAGGATAAGGGAAAGGGCAAGACTGGGTTGCTGGTAAACCACACGCGTATTCAAACTCGCGAAGAGGCAGATGGGTTGCGCGCGGCCTGGGCAGACGCACTGGACAAGTTAAAGACAACTTGTGAGAGCTAAGAATCTGCCCTGGGTAGGAAGTATGAAAGAAGATTTCCATTGGAGCTTTGCACAAAGAGTACATCGGTTCGTCTCATTCTCACCTGACTTCAGTCAGGTGATGACTATTGAGCGCTAGATATGGAAACCGTTTAAACGGTTTCCCTGGGTCGGCGAACAATTTCCACCTGGCTAAAGCCAGGTGAGAATGACCAGTGCCGTCCGCTCTTGCTTCCGACGGGCCAGCCCATGCCTAGGCCGTTGTTTCATCTATGCAAGACTCGCGAGGTTTTGTATAATCTCGCTTCCCATGAATACAGAAATATTTCATCCAGCCGTGGCGAGTTGGTTTCATAAGACCTTCCCCGCTGCCACTGCGCCCCAGCAACTCGCCTGGCCGTCTATCAAAGCAAATCGCGACACGCTGATCGCCGCCCCGACCGGTTCCGGCAAAACCTTGGCAGCGTTTTTGGCGGCGATTGATGATCTAGTGCGACTCGGAGTCGCCGGCGACCTGGACGACACTACTCACGTTGTCTACGTATCTCCGCTGAAAGCCCTCAGCAACGACATTCAACGGAATCTGCAAATTCCGCTGGAGGGAATTCAGCAAGAGTTGAGAGCGCTGGGGTTGCCGGAGATCAACATTCGCACGCTCGTGCGCACTGGCGATACGCCCGCCGCCGAGCGGACGGCAATGGTTAAACGACCACCGCACATTGTTGTCACCACGCCGGAGTCGCTTTACATCCTACTAACCAGCGAAGGTGGGCGCCGCATGTTGCAAACCGCGCGGACGCTGATCCTCGATGAGATTCATGCGGTCGTCGGCGACAAACGGGGTTCGCATCTAGCGCTTTCCGTCGAACGTCTCGCCGACCTCGTTGCGCGTCACGAAAGCGAAAACTCAAAACCCGAAATTCGAAACGCGAAACTCGTTCGCGTCGGTTTGTCGGCAACTCAACGTCCGATTGAAGAGGTCGCGCGATTTCTCGTCGGCACGGAAAAAGTGAATGCGGACGGAACGCCTGACTGCGCAGTTATCGACACCGGGCACGCTCGGCAACTCGATATTGCGATTGAGGTTCCAGAGTCGCCCTTGCAAGCGGTCATGTCGGGCGAAGTCTGGGAAGAGATTTACGATCGACTTGCCGAACTGATTCGTCAACACAAAACCACACTCGTTTTCGTTAACACACGTCGCCTCGTGGAACGTGTCTCGCGACATTTGGGAGAGCGGCTCGGCGACGAGAATATTGCTGCGCATCACGGTAGTCTTGCGCGCGAAGTGCGTCTCTCCGCAGAGCAGCGACTCAAATCAGGCGAACTCAGCGCTCTCGTTGCTACGGCGTCGCTTGAACTGGGAATCGATATTGGGGACGTGAATCTGGTCTGCCAAATCGGAGCGACGCGTTCGATCGCGAGTTTTCTACAGCGAGTTGGGCGATCAAACCATACGGTGGCTGGTTTTCCTAAAGGCAGGATCTTTCCGCTTTCTCGTGACGAACTGGTCGAGTGCGCTTCATTACTCGATGCCGTGCGACGTGGCGAGTTGGATCGGCTTTCAATTCCGGAACAGCCGCTCGACATCCTGGCTCAACAGATCGTTGCCATTGTCGCGGCAGACGAGTGGGGCGAAGATGAGCTCTATGCAATGGTGCGCGGGGCCTATCCCTATCGAAATCTGGAGCGCAAAGACTTTGACGAAATCATCAGAATGCTGGCCGAGGGATTCTCCACAAAAAGGGGACGGCGCTCTGCCTACATTCATCACGACGCCGTAAACCAGCGTTTGCGGGGCCGGCGCGGCGCGCGGTTAACGGCCATAACCTCGGGCGGTGCGATTCCGGATACGGCGGATTATGCGGTGGTACTTGAGCCGAGTGGTCTGGTAATTGGTTCGGTCAATGAAGACTTTGCTATCGAGAGTCTTCAAGGCGACATTTTTCAGCTCGGCAACACTTCCTGGCGCGTGTTGCGCGTGGAGCAGGGAAAGGTACGAGTCGAAGATGCGGCGGGGCAGCCACCCTCAATTCCCTTTTGGTTAGGTGAAGCGCCGGCAAGAACTCATGAGCTTTCTTACGCTGTGTCGCGACTGCGGGAAGAAGTTACCGATCGAGTTGCGGTAACGCAAACTGTTAGTTTGCGCTCAGACGATGGCAAATTATCTGCCGAAACAGGAACTCTCAATGGTGACGACGAGCTGAGTAGTTCGCAAGGTAGCGAGGAGAGCAGTGGATCACGGTTCAACTTCGAAGGGGCAATTACCTATCTGACCAACGAAGTTGGAATTGTGCGCGCGGCGGCCGAGCAACTGGTGGAGTATCTCGCAGCCGCAAAAGCTGCCCTGGGTGTAATGCCATCGCATGAAAATCTCGTCCTAGAGAGGTTCTTTGACGATAGCGGCAGCATGCAGCTTGTGTTGCACTCACCGTTTGGCAGCCGGCTCAATCGCGCCTGGGGGCTCGCGCTGCGAAAGCGTTTCTGCCGCAAATTCAATTTCGAATTGCAGGCAGCAGCCACGGAAGATGCGATCATTCTGTCGCTTGGTCCCACCCATAGTTTTCCGCTCGAGGATGTTTTTCATTATCTCAGTTCGAAGACAGTGCGCGAGCTTCTGTGTCAGGCGTTGCTGGACGCACCGATGTGGAACATTCGCTGGCGCTGGAATGTCACGCGGGCACTGGCTGTTTTGCGTCGTCGCGGCGGGAAGAAGATTCCGCCGCAGTTACAGCGGATGGACGCTGAAGATTTGTTGACGGCCCTCTTTCCGGATCAAGTGGCCTGTGCTGAGAACCTGACCGGCCAGCGCGAGATTCCCGCACATCCTCTAGTCAGTCAAACGGTGCGTGACTGTCTCGAAGAAGCAATGGACGTGGACAGCTTGATCGCCCTTCTGGCTGCAATCGAACGAAATGAAAAGAACCTGATTGCGCGAGATCTGCTCGAACCCTCGCCACTCGCCGCGGAGATCCTGAACGCGCGGCCCTATGCTTTCCTCGACGATGCTCCGCTTGAAGAACGCCGCACCCGCGCCGTGTTTCAGCGACGCTGGCTCGATCCCGAAAAAGCTGCAGATATTGGAAGACTGGATCAATCAGCAATCGATCGCGTGCGCGAAGAAGTATGGCCGGAGCCGAGAAATCCTGATGAGCTGCATGACGCCCTGGTTGAATTGGGATTTATCACTGAGGCCGAAGGGATGTTGGGCCACTTCGCGGTGACTGAAGAGCTTGCGTCTGATGATGCCTCTGACGCTACGCCGGAATGGAAGTCGTTGTTGGAACAGTTAGCAAGTGATCTGCGCGCCGCGGTGCTTGAGGTTCAAAGGATCGCGGGCGTCCCGCCCGCAATGAGCGTGAAGCGCGAAGAATTCGGTGAGACCTCATTCGGCGAGGATGCGGGCGAGACGCCCGCGATCCCAGCGGCGCCGCCCGCGACCCCGTGGACGCCCGTTCATCTCTGGGTTGCGGCCGAACGACTTCCACAATTACTCGCGGTCTTTCCCGAAGTCACATTAACTCCGCCGATCTCTGCTCCGGCGTCGTTGACGCAAACCACCTGGACTCGTGAAGACGCACTCGTTGAATTAATACGCGGCCGGTTGGAAGGACTGGGTCCGGTGACCGCGATAGGGTTAGCGACCTCCGTAGGTCTGCCCACGAGCGATATCGAGGCAACGCTTTTGAAACTTGAAGCCGAGGGTTTTGTCCTGCGTGGGCGGTTCACTCCCGGTGGGGAAGAGACTGAGTGGTGCGCACGACGTCTGCTGGCGCGGATTCACAGTTACACGTTGAATCGTTTGCGTCAGGAAATTGAGCCTGTCTCCAGTGGCGATTTTGTGCGGTTTCTTTTGGCGTGGCAGAAGGTGGCGCCGGATCAGCAAATGGAAGGACCGCAGAGTTTGTTGGCCCTGATCGAACAGCTCGAGGGTTTCGAAGCTCCGGCGGCAGCGTGGGAAGGCGAGATCCTTCCCAGTCGCTTGCTGGAATACAACCCCGCCTGGCTTGATGCCTTGTGTCTGTCTGGTGAAGTTGTCTGGGCACGTTTGACCCCCGGGGTGGCGGCAAAGAACGGCGGCGAAAAGGTGCGCGGTTCCGGACCGGTGCGCTCGACACCGATTGCTTTGCTCCGTCGTAAAGACTTTGCGCTTTGGAATTCCGCCTTTCCCCGCCCCGCAGTTGAGGAACTGACTTTTTCGACAACGACGCAAGTTGTTTATGACTATCTGAAAACGCGGGGAGCTTCTTTTTTCAGCGACCTCGTTGAGGGAGCAAAACTGTTACGGAGTCAGGTCGAAGAATCGCTTGCTGAGTTGGTTGCCCAGGGACTTGTCGTGTCAGACAGTTTTACTGGTCTGCGCGCTTTGCTGACTCCTTCCCATCGCAAGACCAACGCGGCCGCCCGTCGAAAGCACCGGCAACCTGTTTACGATATGGCCACCGCCGGCCGCTGGTCGATTCTTGAGCGCGGTAGCGGTGATGTCGTTGATTCGGAAGCGGCGGAACAGATCGCCCGCATTTTCTTGAAGCGATATGGCGTGGTCTTTAAACGTTTGCTTGAGCGGGAAGGTGTGACGATCCCCTGGCGCGTGCTGTTGCGTATTTATCATCGACTTGAAGCGCGCGGCGAGATTCGTGGCGGCAGGTTTGTCGCGGGAATCTCGGGCGAGCAGTTTGCGCTTCCGGAAGCAGTCGGACTCGTGCGCTCGATTCGGCGGGCGCCCGCGCTGGAAACCATGATTTCCGTCAGTGCTGCTGATCCTCTGAATCTGGTCGGCATCATCACTCCGGGAGGTCGTATCACCGCCCATGCTTCAAATAGGGTTCTTTATCGCGACGGTGCCGCGGTAGCGGTATTGGAGGCGGGCGAAACTCGTTTTCTAGTCGAGCTCAGTCGCGCCGCAGAGT
>DASSCX010000083.1:0-9334 GCA_035697425.1 Pyrinomonadaceae bacterium
CGACAGAAGTAGAGCGATTGGCACACCGGCTCGAGCGAGTCACTGACGTCGGCGTGAAGATCATCGCCGGCGCAGATCACTTTTTCGCGGGTCATCTGGACGAGCTGAAGCAAGCGATTACGGAATGGATGACTAAACAGCTCTCCGTACGAAATAGAGTCAGTCATCCTTCCGCGAATTGATAGAAATGAACTGCGGCGATTCCGGCTTTTTATCGCGAATTCTGAGCCGAATTATCGTGAGAGCTATCGCCGCCATAACGGCGAGGACGAATCCTCCCAGCATTAAGGTGCCGAGATCATTCATTTCCCCTAAAACGTCTGCATCAGAAACGAAGATCTCTAGAACATTCAAGACGTAAACCAAAGAGGCCACGATCACCATGTGATTAACCTTTCCTTGTAGATCAGTGAGACGCGGCCAGCAATCTCTTAGACACAAACTCGCGCAATCTTGTTCCAGAAGAAAACAGCTACTTTTCCATTGCCGATTGGCGATTCCGATCGCCAATTGGTTCGTAGCCGCGAGTCAATTCAAAAATCGGCAATCGACAATCGGAAATCGCCAATCGCCAATTGAACTGGCTTGCCGCCGCTGAATTAGCAATTTAGGATGGCTCAATGAACTCCTATACCGATCCCGCAATCCGCATAACTCTTCTGCCACGCGATACAAATTCGCAAGGGACTGTCTTTGGCGGCATCATTCTTTCCTATATCGACATGGCCGGAGCGATCGAAGCGCATCGCCGCACGCGGATGGGAGCATTCGTAACTGTCGCCATGCGCGAAGTGATCTTTCACAAACCAGTATTCGTCGGCGACCTGGTAAGTTTCTATAGCGAGACCGTACGGATTGGGACGACGTCAATTACGGTGCGGGTCATAGTGGAAGCGGAGCGAGTTGCGTCAAGTAGCGAACGAGTCCGCGTTACCGAAGCCGAAGTTGTCTATGTCGCCGTAGACGCGAACCGGCAAAAAACAAAAATCGTGGTACCCGCGTCCTGAAACTCAGCAAGCCTTTTGCTGAGACGCCAAGGCTAATCGCCCAATTCAATCCCCGTGTATTCAAGCGTCGAGCTGCAACACACTATTCCTATTCACACGCGGCTTTAGCCCGGTGTCCACTGACGACTGCAGTCTGCAACCGTTTTAACGGTTTACCATTTGGAAGATAGCGGCCGGCGGAGACCGTTGAAAACGGTCCCAAATTGGGTGACGGCTTTCACCCGCTGAAGCCCGGTGTGAATGAGAAAGATTTAGGTTTCCTAATTCAATCGCGACTGGAGCCGGCGCAGGGCGGCATTAGCTTCAGCGAACCCGGGTTGTTGTTCGAGTGCGAGTGAGTAGTGACGCACCGCGTCAAGGTAACGATGTCGTTTCTCATAAACTCGCGCCAGATTGAAATGGGGAAACGCGTATGACTCGTAACGCGGCGCCAGTAGCGCGCGCTTGAACCAACGAACACATCCGTAGGAGTCGCCCTGCGCCAGCAGATAACTTCCAATATCGTTGTAAGGATTCCCGAAAGTCTCATCGACGCGAATTGCCTCCAGGCATTCCGCGATGGCTTCGTCGTAGCGATTTTGGAAACTGTAGACCCACCCCAGAAAAGTATGAGCCTCGGCCGTGGGATACGTCTCGATTGAGCGGCGGTAAAGCTCGATGGCAGTATCAAAGTTCTGCGCCTGCTGCGCTTCGTAAGCCTCCTGAAACAGTTGCTTCGCTTCGTACTTTGCCAACGGCGAAGTATCGTCTTCGAAAGTATCGTCAGCAATCATTTCCTTACTCCGGACATTCTTCTTGCTGCCTGCGCGCATTATCCAGCCGTTTGATGCGACCGTCTACCTTCGGTGTGATCGGGCGGGTGGCCAGCGACTGTCGCACCGCGTCAAAGTCACTTGGGCCCTGTGCCGGCGCGATCAAGACCCGCGCAGTCTTTAGAATCTCGTAGCCGTCGCCTCCCTCCATAAGAAAGTTTGTCGTTGCCAGGCTGTACTTTTTCTGGTTGTCGAGAGGGACGCCGTTTACTTTCACGTCGACCACTCGTGAACCTGCGGGCCGCCCGGCGTCGAACGTAAAACGAATTCCGGAAACTTGAGGAAAGCGACCAGGTTGCGAGTCTTCGGCGCTGCGGGCGACACCGTGCTCCAGCATTGCCCGGAGCGCGGCGCCGGTTAGTTCCAGCTTTACGACTTTGTTCTTAAAGGGAATGATCTCCAGCAGGTCTCGCTTCGTCAGGCGACCCGCGCTGATCATGGAGTCGGCGCGAATTGAGCCGCCGTTTATGAATGCCACATCCGCACGCATCGCTTTACGAAAAGCATCGGTAATGAGATTGCCCACATTAGTCTCACCTACGCGGCTCTCGGCACTGCGCGCGTCGAGGACAACCGTTGTCCGGCCGACGACTTGAGCGAGGTCTCGTAAGAGGCCCGCATATTTACGGTAAATGGGAGCGAGATCGGTATCCTCTTTTATTTCCGCCGTAACTGGAATCACTTTCCAATCGAGGCTCTCCAACTTGCCGCTTGACCTCGAAATATTCAAATCAATTCTTCCCAATTCGCGCGCATCTGCTGTCATCTTGAAAATCGGTGCTCCCCCTGCCGCTGATTCCAACAAGGTATGCTCGTGACCACCGATAATCACGTCCACATCAGAGCAACGCGCCAACGCTTTGTCTTCGCCCATCGAGAGATGCGTCAAAGCCACCACCACGTAAGCTCCTTTTGTGTGTATTTCCGGGATCAATCTGTTGGCCGTCGCGCACGGGTCGAGAAACTCAACATCAGTTCCCGGCCGGGAAGTTGTTTTCGTCTCTGGTAGAACCAAACCGATAATCCCAATCTTTACTCCTGCGAATTCTCGAATCACATAAGGCGAAACTCCGCCGAACGGCTGACCTGTTTTCTTGTCGATCACATTCGCTGCCACCCAACCAAAGCGAGATTCCTTGATCCGATCCAACAACACCTCCGGACCAAAATCGAATTCATGATTGCCGAACGTGGCGTAGTCGAGCCCGGCGACATTCCAGGCTTCGATCATCTGGGCCCCTTTATAAGTTATCGATTCGACCGATGGCGAAATTGTGTCCCCGGAAAAAAGGAAGAGCGTGTGCGGGGAGTCTTTTTGAATCTGTTTTTTGAGCGTGATGACGCGACCGATGCCGCCCCGCGTCCCGCGATCAACCGGCGCGAACTGGTAAACATCATTCACCTGAAGCAAGGTAATGCGAGTCGCGCACTCTTCCTGTTGCGCACAGACACCCACAACGCAAACCAGAAGCAGTAGTGTTAGCCGCGCGGTGTGATGGAGAACACGCTTATTAAGGTTCATCTATTTCTCCCAACTGTGAATGTGGCGCAAAGTATTAGTTTGCCGCCCGCGCCTTTTGTCCGAGTATAATTCAGCCTTACAACAGTTTAGATGATATGACGGGAGCGTTGCACAAAAGTAGCTTTGTAAAAGTACGACGCGTAGCGTCGGAGAGATTTTAGCCCAGCCTTTCAAGGCCGGGATCAAGATGACACTTGCGGTGCGTCGCGTCACTGACACCTAAATCTGGTATTGCGATTGGTACACTACGCGACGTGGAACGAAGCAAAGCCATATGACAACGCGCGAGACAATCTTCGTTACCGGGTTTCCTGGCTTTATTGCGAGCCGGCTCGTGCAGCGCCTCGCCCAAGGTGGCGGAAAATTTCTGCTGCTGGTTCAACCTGCACTCGCCAGTCAGGCGCGCTCAGATCTCCAGCAGATCGCCGGCCGGGCTCAAAAACCTCTTGCGGACTTCCAGATTCTTGAAGGTGATATTAGCCAACCCGATCTTGGTTTAAGCCCTCGTGATCTCGAGATCGCACGTTCCGAAGCCACGCTTATATTTCATCTCGCGGCACTCTACGATCTCGCGGTGGCGCGCGAACCGGCAATGCTCGTGAACGTCACCGGCACGCGCAACATGAATACCTTTGCCAAATCCGCGCCCAACCTGCGCCGCTACCACTACGTCTCTACTTGTTATGTTGCTGGAAAGCGTCGCGGCCGTATTCTCGAAACTGACTTAAGACACGACGCGGGGTTTCGTAACTATTACGAAGAAACAAAGTATCTTGCGGAAACGGAAGTCGCGGGGCTCAAAGCAGATCTGCCCATCACCATCCACCGGCCGTCTGTTGTCTGCGGGGATTCGGTGTCGGGTGAAACCGCGAAGTTCGATGGCATCTATTATCTGATCAAGTATCTCCTCAAATCGCCCAGCCTCTTTTCAATCCTGAACATCGGCAACCGCGAAGTGAAGCTGAACCTGGTCCCGGTGGATTTCGTGGTCGAAAGTCTTGCCGCACTGGCGCGGGATTCGCGCGCGCTCGGGAAGACCCTCCAACACGCCGATCCCAATCCCCTCTCGACCCGCGAGCTTTTCGACGTGATTGCAGAGGAGATCAGCGGCCATAGTTCGCGAATTACTCTGCCGGCCCCACTCGTCCATTTCTCTCTTATGCTCCCGGTTTCCCCGGCGATCACTGGGCTACCGCACAGCGCAGTCCCCTATTTCTTCCTCGATCAAACTTACGACACAACCGAGGCGACGGCGCTGCTCAGCCCCCTGGGGATCACCTGCCCCGCCTTCCCAAGCTACGCCCATAACATCGTCGCCTTTGCTGCCGCCTCAAATCAGTGAAACCATGCCTCGCCGGCGAAAAGCGCAAAGGATGTGTTGAGAACGATTAGCGCAAGAAGGGCTAAGGACCCGGTCGCCATCGCTGCCGGTTCTGACTTTTTCACCTTCCGCAGTATTTCCCCACGATCCAAATTCCCAGTCAGTTGACAACTATCTCATTTAGAATTAGTATAAATCCACTTCATGGCCAAAAATTCATCAGGGCGGGGCAAACGGCTAACGCCGCAACGCGAGGCGGTTTTGCGTGCGGTGCGCGAGCGTGACGATCATCCGACTGCGGGGGAGATCTTTGCTGCGGCAAAGCAGTATCTTCCCGCAATTAGTTACGCCACGGTTTACAACTCCCTCCGTTATCTGCGCCAGGCTGGTCTCCTACGTGAACTCAGCTTCGGCGATGGCGCCAGCCGTTACGACGGGATTACGGATCGACATGATCACGCGCTCTGCACCGAGTGCGGCAAGTTGGTTGACTTCGACCTGGCAGAGCCGGCAGAGCTGATGCAGGAGGCGGCGCGTAAGTCTCGCTTTCAAGCTGAGTCGGTTCACCTGACCCTCTTGGGCCGCTGTCCTGATTGTCTTGAAATCAAGGCGCACGATTCTTAACTAAAAGCCTATCGCCCTTGGGTGATGGCTCGGAATTATCTTAACTAGAAAACTTATGGAGGATGCATGACAGCAACAGCAGTAGCAATGGAGAAGGCGATGGTGGGCCAGCCCGCGCCTGATTTTGATATGGCCTCGACGAAGAACCTGGAAAAGTTAAACGAGAATGTGAAACTGGCCGACTATAAAGGACGCTGGCTGGTACTGCTTTTCTATCCGCTCGATTTTACGTTCGTCTGTCCCACGGAACTGACTGCGTTCAGTGATCGCTACGATGACTTTCAGGGTATCGGGGCCGACATCATCGGTGTCTCCACGGATTCCGCTTTTTCGCACCGCGCCTGGATCAACACACCGCGCGATAAAGGCGGCGTGGAAGGACTCAAATATCCGCTCGCCGCGGATGCTACCAAACAGGTGGCTCGGGATTATGGGGTGCTGATTGAGAATCGTGGTATCGCTCTGCGCGGATTGTTCGTGATCGACCCGGAGGGGATCCTGCGTTACAAGGTGGTTCATGACTTGAACATCGGTCGCTCCGCCGAAGAGACCTTGCGCGTGATTCAGGCTTTGCAAACCGGTGGGCTTTGCCAAGCCGAATGGAAACCAGGACAGAAAACTCTTAACGCTTAATTAATCAAGTGAATCGCTGCTGGGTGATAGGTAGAAGCAGTTTCTACTTATCACCCATTGCGAATTCAGGAGTGCAACAATGGCAATGAGAATCGGAACTGAGATGCCCAAACTTGATGGAGCAACGGAGTGGCTCGGCACAACCCAGGCCCATGCGGAGGCGGAAGCCGCGGGGCATCCGACGATCGTCCACTTCTGGTCAGTCAGTTGTGGAGTCTGCAAGGAGAATTTGCCACGCATCGCCGAATGGCGCGATTCGGGGAAAGAGCAGGGCTTGCGCGTAATCGCTGTTCACATGCCACGCTACGAAGCAGACACGGATGTGGAAGCGGTGCGCGATGCAGTAGCCATATATAAGATCAGCGAACCGTGCGCGGTGGACAACGAACACAGACTGCGCGAGGCCTTTAAGAACGACCAGGGATATGTTCCGGCCTATTACCTGTTTGATGCCGAGGGAAAGCTGCGGAGTTTCGCCGCCGGCGAGCGTGGGCTGGATCTCTTGAAAGCCACTCTCGATCGCGTACTACGACAAGCAGCTGCGGTGGAAACAGCTGCTTCAGCATCGTAATGAGCCTAACTCGCTAATGAACCCAGGCTGCGGAACAGCATCGCCAGCAGATAAACGCTGATGAGCGCTGCTCCGATCGCGAGGAGCACAAGAAACACCATAATCATGCCGACGAAGAGCCAGTCGCTCAGCCGGCCCTCGCGCGCTTCACTCGCAGAGACTGTGGCTCGCCGCCGCAGAAGTTCGACATTCTTTTGATTGGATTTCCACCACGCGTCGAAGAAGTCTCCGACAAGCGGTAGTGAGCCCACCGCATAGTCAATCCCCAGATTCAGACCCATCCTCAAGAGCGTGATTTTCGGCACGCGATAGCGCACGGCAGATCCAAGCACATACAAAGAGGCAACTGTGGTAGCAGTGTCACCCACACCGGGAATCAAACCCACGATCGCATCCAAACCGATGCGCCAGCCCAGCACTGGGATGCGAAATAGATCGTCCAGCACCCAACCCAGCCGGTCGAGACTCTCTTCGATTTCAATCGTACGCGTTGGTTTGCCCGCCCTCGGTTTGTCCAGGGTGAAACCGTCTTCCTTGTAAGCTCTTAATGCCTTGCTCATATTCTTGATTAATCCCTTTGCTCCTTAGCGTATGCGCGTCATCTGCTGCCAAAAGAACTTTCCCAATTTTGCGAATGCTGACAACGCAGTGCGATCGCCCTTCTTTTGCTGATTAGGCTTGGAGGGAATTCCCAACGAAGCTGCGAGTTCTTGATCAGGCTTGGCGATGTCTTCGTCACCACGCTTGCTTTCCAACCAGCGATTGAACGTACGAGCTACAGTTCTTCTTTGTTCAAGAGGACTTTCGGCGATGAACGCACCCTGGAGATCCTCCATTCGGGCGATCTCAAACTGATTTGCTTTGTAATAGCTGCTCAGCGCGGCGAAAAACTTTTCGTCTCCCAGTAGATTCCGCAAGACTACGAGCATCATTGCGCCCTTGGTAGATACGATAGCTGCATACTGAAACGAATTGCGATAATCGCGAGATGCACGGTTCGCATCCATGTCTTCTCCGCCGAAGGTGCGATAGAGGCGGTAAACACCCAGGAGCTGATCCTCCTGCACCATTGCTGCTTGATCTTTTCCATGAATCGCTTCGTAGTACAGCAGAGCTGACCAGCAGGCGAGCGCTTCATCCAGCACCGGTTCACGCCAGGGATCATTCCCGACCGCGGTTCCCCACCACTCATGGGCCATTAAATGCGCGACGGTCCATTCCAGACTTTGTTCGACTGCCGGCCTCTGCTCGCGAATGATCTCAGGTAGATTTCGTATTGCGGGAGAATCGAAGTCGACATAAAACGCGCTCGCAATTACCAGCAACCCGGAAAACTCCGAGCTTCCCAATCCCGCAACGAGGGGCGCTTCCGCGATAGTGATCGTCTTGTAAGGCAAGGAACCAAAGCGGGCGGAAAAAACTCGCAACGCCGCGGCACTGGCGGCAAGAACTTGCTTGCCAACTCGCTCATGCTCGGCAAGAAATACCGAGCGCAGAGTAGTTTGCCCTACGGTAGTCTGTTCGGAGCGCAGGCTCCGACCGGCCACGATGGCAAAATCTCGTAGGGCGATTCCGGAAAATCTCTTAACGTCCGGGCTGTCCGTACGTTCTTGCTCAGTTCCCGGGGCAAACACATTGACGCCCGGCGCTGACGTGACCGCTACTTCATAATCCGCAGACTCGTTGAAGATGAGGTCGCCGATACCCGGTTCCAGCCGGCGGCGCCAATCGTCGCCGTCATGCACGGCTAGCACTGGATACGCGGAACCCAGCAGCATCACGCCGCGACAACGAAAATTCAGATCGCGCGCGCGGCGCATTTCACGCTCATCGCGAAGCGCGGCGCTGACTTGCTTGATGACGTGTGTAGTGATGGCCGACTCTTCAGCATCGATCTCAGGCACGCTCCCGCGGAAATCCAGTGCCACCTCAACAGACCCGCCAACCGGGACCGACTCTCGCAGATTGACGCGCAGTGTTGTTCCCTGCTCTTCAAGCGCGAAGGGCAAGGGTGCATCGGTAGCAGCATGACGAACCTTCGTAACTTCGATTCGCGGCTCATCGGCAATTGAAGCAGCCCCGCCTTCGACGCGTAGGTTGGAATAGAGATGAAAATACAGAGTGCTGCTGGCGTGATCGCCGCGGTTTATCCAGCGGACTCGTTCGGAACCTGAATAAGAGAGAGCGTCGAAATCGATTTTTAATTCGATCTGATAGCTAATGCGCTCGCCCGGGCGAGCTTCACGCGTTTGCGCGGCTGTTATGCCGGCGAATGACGAGGCCACTACTGCGATCGAGAGGCCCCAGCAAAGACGATCAATTACTCTGCGCGAAACGCTGCCGCAAATTTGTGCTAACTCACGTGGTTGATAGTGCCTTTTAATCAAAACTTTGCAACCAAAGCTATTTTTCGAGAACAGTGATGGGGGCAGATTGCATTTTAGGACCTGGTTTTTCCGTCACTAGAATTGACTTAATCACATCGCCACGGACAATACGATCGACTACGTCCATTCCCGCGATTACGTTTCCGAAAACCGTGTAGCCGCCGTCGAGGTGCGGCTGCGGCGCGTGCGTGACGAACCATTGCGATCCGCCAGTGTCCTTGCCGGATAATGCCATGCCCACGGCGCCGCGCTGGTAGGGAACCTCATTAATCTCACAGCGAATTTGGTAACCCGGACCGCCGTTACCATCGCCGCGCGGGTCCCCGCCCTGAATCACGAAGTTGGGCACCACCCGATGAAACACGATCCCGTTGAAGTAACGACGCTTTGCGAGTTGCACAAAATTGTCGACGTTAAGCGGTGCCTCTGCCGGCAGCAACTCGATTGTGAAACGTCC
>DASSCX010000084.1:0-4013 GCA_035697425.1 Pyrinomonadaceae bacterium
CCCTGAACATTCCCATAATCAACGCGCCAGGTTATGAAGCGGACGACGTCATTGGCGCCCTTGCAACGCAAGCGGCGGCAAAGGGATTAAAGGCCGTCATTGTTTCTAACGACAAGGACATGTGCCAACTGGTTCGTGATCCCCTGATCGTCGGAATGCGACAGAATTCTCAGGTGGTCAAACGGAAAGAGGCGGTGCCGCCGATCGAATGGTGTGATGAGGCCTGGGTGGAAAAGAAATTTGGGGTACCGGCAGATAAAGTTGTCGACTTGCTGGGACTGATGGGCGATTCGATCGACAACATACCTGGAGCGCCCGGGATCGGTTCTAAGGGAGCAGTGCAGATTATTCAGCAGTTTGGCTCGATTGAAAACGCGCTCGAGCATTGGCAAGACGTAAAGCACAAAACGTATCGCGAGTCGTTGCGCGACAATGCTGACATCATTCGCCAGTCGCGCGAACTCGCGCGCATCAAGGTCGACCTTGATATTGAGCTCGACCTCGACTTGATTAAAAGCCGATCCCCTGATCGGGCTGCAGCGTACGAACTGTTTCGCGAGCTCGAGTTTGCGAACCTGACACGAGAGTTTGCTGATGCTGCAACTCAGGTTACTCCTGCGGGCCCGTCTACCCTGCAATACAGCGTCGTGCGCACGCGTGCAGAGTTGGAAAGCTTAACTAAGTCGCTGTGGGATGCGGAAAGTGTGGGCGTTGCTATCAGTGATCCCACGCCCACCGAGACAGCAGAGCAGCAATGTCTCGGTTATGACCTGGCAGCGGGAATTGCGTTTTCAACCGCAACAGGAGTCTCAGCTTACGTTGATCTGGAGAATTTTAAGGAAGGACAGGGGGTAGCACTCGATGGCTTGCGAGAGTTCTTTGCCAACGGCCTGAGCGAGAAATCGGTTCATGACGTAAAGCGCGCGGTCGGCTTATTGACGCGCCTTGACGTCACCATTGAAGGCGTTAAGGACGATACCTTTCTTGCTGCTTACTTGTTGGATCCGAACCGCAGCAAATATGAATTGATTGATCTGGCGCGCGAAGCTCTCGGCATTGATAGTTTTGATTCGGCTCCTGCGGGCTGGCAGCCGCTGCAATGGGAAACTGCCATGGCTGCTGACCTGACTGCCCGCACGGCCAAGGTTCTGCACGAGCGCATCCTCGAGAAGAAACTTGAAACAATCTATGCGGAAGTGGAATTGCCGCTCGCGCCGCTGCTTTACCAAATGGAGCAAGCTGGTTTGAAGGTAGACCCGGCAGTCTTGGCGGACCTCTCAAATTATCTTGGTCAGGAGTTGCACAAGCTGACGTTGAAGATCTACGAACTGGCCGGACGTGAATTCAACATTGGTTCACCCAAGCAAGTAGGAGATGTGCTGGGTGAGCTCAACATTCTTTCGGGTAGAAAAACTTCCACCGGAAGAGTTTCCACCAGTAAAGCAGTGCTGGAGGAGTTGGCGCAAACTCACGAGCTCCCGCGTCTGGTGATTGAGTACCGGGAACTGGATAAACTCAAGAGCGTTTACACCGATGCTCTGCCACACCAAATTGCGGCGGACGGCAGAATCCATTGCCTCCTCAATCAAACCGTGGCAGCCACCGGCAGGCTTTCTTCGAGCGATCCCAACCTGCAAAACATTCCCATCCGCACCGAGCTGGGCCGCCGCATTCGCCGAGCGTTTGTGGCCGAAGCCGGTAACAAGATCATTTCTGCGGATTACTCGCAACTGGAACTGCGATTGCTCGCGCACATTACCCAGGACGAGGTGATGCTGGAAGCCTTTCAGAAGGGCGAGGACATTCATAAGCGCACAGCGCGACTTGTCTTCGGCGCTAAGACTGATGCTGAGCTGAAGGAGGCGCGGCGTTTCGCAAAGATTGTTAACTTTGCTATCGCTTATGCAATCGAGCCGTGGGGGTTGTCGCAACGCGTGGGGATCTCACGCGCAGAAGCAAAAAAAGTGATCGCTGATTACTACAACACTTACAAAGGCGTGCGGCGCTACATGGAAGAAGTGCCGCTGCGGGCTCGCGAGCATGGTTACGTCCGCTCAATTTACGGACGCATTCGGCCGCTTCCGGGTATCAATGATCGCAACGCGAATATCAGGAAAGCAGCGGAACGTGAAGCGATCAATATGCCGATTCAGGGAACGGCGAGCGACATCGTTAAGATTGCCATGCTGCACGTCGCCGAAGAATTCAAGCGAGCCAATTTGAGGGCACGACTTCTGATGCAAGTTCATGACGAACTCCTGGTCGAGAGTCCGGCAAGTGAAAGCGAGCAAGTTGCGCAGATCCTTAAGCGCGAGATGGAGTCCGCAGTCCAGCTTGACGTGCCGCTGGTGGTCGATGTGGGCGTGGCCGACAATTGGATGGACGCCAAGCCCTAGTCTTGCAAGTCGATAATCCCCTATAGTTCTTCTGCCCCAAATACATTTAGGACTCACGATCGGGAGAGCATGGCCCAGTCAGAATCAGCCAAGCCCAACCAAAGTGCCCCTCCAGGCGAGCACGCTGCCGAAGTCGTTTACCGCCGGACCGAGCCGGATGGCGCAACTCGCCCCAAGGCGCCGCCGCCGGTGAATGAGCCGCGCCCGCGCGTACGCGAGATTGCCCCGGCCATTACTCCCTTAGTAATCGGATTTACCCTACTGCTCGCCCTCATCTCAATCCTGGGTTACTTGAGCGTCCAGCGGATGAATGAAGTGAGTAACACCGTCATTTCTCTGGAACAGGCACATACGGCGCGGCTACGCCTCTTGCTGGATTTGCGCGTTGCGGTAACGAAGCTCAACACCGAAGCGCGCCGGCGTGAGGAAGTTAAAGCAAGAGGCGAATTAAACCCGCCTTTTGAGTTTCCGCTGGGCACCGCCCGGGAGGAGGTCGCGCGGCAGCTGCGCAAGATGACTCGACTGCCCTTAGCCGAGGACCCGTCGTGGAAAAACTTCTACGACGAGCTCGAAACTTACGTTGAGATCACAAAAGTCGAGCGCGAGTATTCGTTGAAAGGGTTTCCGGCGTTTCGCAAAGTCGATGAAGACCTCACTGGCTTGTTGACAGAGTCAGCGTCGGAGCAGTTTAAGATTGCCGATCAGCGTGAGGCGCTGGAACAGCAAGCTGTTAGGTCAATCCGGCGCTGGAGCGTGTTCGCTCTGTTGGTTGGTTTTGTGGTTGCTGCGGGAACGGTTTGGGAAGTGCAACGCCGCTTCAGTCAAATGCGGATTAGCATGCTAGACGCGGGGCGGGAGCGCGCATTTACTAATCAACTGCTGGAAGGCATGGTCAGTGCCGTGGCAGCCATTGATGAACAAGATCATCTGCGCAGCGCGAATGCCGCTTTCTTCAAGATTTTTCCCGCGGCAAGCATCGGAGCTTCGATTCATGAAAAGTTTGCTCCCAACGACGCGATGAAAATGCTTGAAGCCGCGACTTCGGTGCGCGCCACAATGGCGACGTATCGAGGTCGCTGGGTATGCGGCTCCGCAGCTACTCACTCCGAAAAGACCTTCGATGTTTATACTTCGCCCCTCGCGATCAATGATGACCACGGGCAAATTGTTACGCTCGTCGATGCGACCGAAGCGGCTGACTCCGAACGTAGTTTGCGTCGCTCGGAGTCACTGGCAGCTGTGGGCCAGGCGACCGCGCAAGTGGCTCACGAGATTCGCAACCCCCTCGGCAGCATACGTCTCGGAGTTTCTATGCTGCGGGACAGCATTACCGATGCGGACGCGTTGAATACGATCGAATTGGTTGAGCGCGGCATCAGACACTTGAACAAGCTCGTGGTCGACGTGACGCAGTTCTCCCGGCAAAAAGCTCTGGAGCGTTCCCGAGTCGATCTCCAGGAACTTCTTGATGTCAGCCTGGATCTAGTTTCCGAGAGCGTACGCGAGAAGCAAACGCCTATTGAGAGGAAGTCTAGCCCAGAGAGCCTCGTGGGGAACTGGGACGGCCATCAGTTGCGACAAGTTTTTGTAAATCTGATGTCCAACGCCATTGAAGCC
>DASSCX010000085.1:0-6733 GCA_035697425.1 Pyrinomonadaceae bacterium
TGATCGCCAGCTGACACACTACGCCTATCACATCGGTCAGATCGTGTTTCTAGCCAAGCATATTCGCTCAACTGAGTGGCAGTCCTTGAGCATTCCACGCAATCGCTCAGCGGGCTTTAACCAATACTTGAAGACTAAAACAGAAAGTGGCGGAAGTGAGCATCATCTTGAGGCGGGGTCAGAGTTTGCTGACTCAACGAAAGAGTCAACGTAAGCTGCCAACGCGCGCCGAGAAAACGAACCAATTCGTGTCCGTTAGTGTTGTTCGTGGATCGTCGCTGCCTTAACCATAAGACGATCCACGAATCAGCACTAAACATACGAAACACTATCAACTTCGATTATTCTCTTACTTCTATGGGAGGCAAAGTGTTTGTAGGGCTTAGAACGGCGGTTTATTACGTGAACGACATCGAACAGGGCAAGCGGTGGTACGCGTCGATTCTTGGCTTTGCTCCCTACTTCGATGAGCCGTTTTATGTTGGTTTCAATGTCGCCGGCTACGAACTGGGGCTACAGCCTGTCGAGGGCGAAGCGATTGCACCGCAAGCGCATGCGGCTGTGTATTGGGGCGTCGAGTCATGCGAGGACGCGTTGAAAGATTTGCTGGCGAAGGGGGCGCTGGCGAATGAAGATGTGCAGGACGTTGGCGGCGGGATTAAGGTTGCGAGCGTAAAGGATCCTTTCGGGAATGTTTTCGGTGTAATCGAAAATCCCCATTTCAAACTTCCTTAACACCAGCCATGGCAATTTCGATCATCTCGCTACAGCACGTGAATATTAGAGTGTCGCCCGCAGCCGAAGCTGCAGCCAAGACGTTTTACGGAACGTTGCTCGGCTTGACCGAGGTTCCGAAACCTGAGGATGCCCGGGCTCGCGGCGGCGCCTGGTACCAGCTCGGTAGTGTGCAATTGCATCTTTCGCGGGATGGCAGCGTCACTAACGAAGACAGCAAGCGTCACATTTGTTTCCATGTCGCCGATCTTGAGCAGGCAAAAGCACATCTGGCTAGGGGTGGAATTGAAATTCTGCCGGACGACGAACCGGTGGCAGGAGTGCAGCGCTTCTATATCCGCGATCCCGGCGGGAATTTGATTGAGGTTGCGGAGGGGAAGGGGTGACGCGGGGGAAGCGGTGACGCGGAGGCACGGAGACACGGAGACGCGGAGATGGGGAGATGCGGCGACACGGGGACGCGGGGATGGCGCGACGCGGAAACCTAAGTCCTAAGTCCAAAGTCCAAAGTCCAAAGACCTGGAACCTGAAACCTGAGACCTGAAACCTAATTACATGCTCGATAACCTTGGAGATTTGCAGCGCACGCATTCCTGCGGCGCTCTAGGAACAAAAGATGTTGGCCAAACCGTTACCCTGATGGGTTGGGTGGCGCGGCGTCGGGACTTTGGGGTGCTGACTTTTATCGATCTGCGCGATCGCGCAGGAATCACCCAGGTCGTTTTCAATGCCGATGACGATGCAGTCACGCACGCAAAAGCAAAAGCTCTGCGCGGCGAATACGTCATAGCCGTGCAAGGCGAAGTGTTGCTGCGCGATGAAAGCCAGCACAATCCCAAGCTAAGCACCGGCGAAGTTGAAGTACGCGCTCGCCGGCTGCTCGTTCTTAACGACGCGCGCACTCTTCCGTTTCAACTGGAATCTGTTACTTCTGACGCGCTCGCGAGTGAAGACCTGCGACTTAAGTTCCGCTATCTCGATTTACGCCGGCCTCAGTTACAGGAGAACCTGCGCTTACGTCATCGCGTCCTGGCTGAAATTCGCCGCTACATGGATGAGCAGGAATTCACGGAGATTGAAACCCCAGTCCTAATCAAGTCAACGCCGGAAGGCGCGCGCGACTACATCGTGCCGTCTCGAATCCAGCCCGGCCGATTCTTCGCACTGCCGCAATCGCCGCAACTCTTCAAGCAGTTATGCATGATCGCCGGGCTCGATAAGTACTTTCAGATTGCCCGCTGTTTTCGTGATGAAGATCTACGTGCTGACCGCCAGCCTGAGTTTACGCAGCTCGACGTAGAGATGAGCTTCGCGACGCCGGATCAGATTTACAGTTTGATCGAAGGTCTTTTCGCGCGCGTCTTTAAATTAATTGGCGTTGAATTACCGCTTCCGTTTCCTCGGCTGACGTACGCTGAAGTCATCAAACGCTTCGGATCAGACAAACCCGACCTGCGAATTCCTGGAATGGAGTTGCAGGATCTTTCGGGAGCTTTGCAGCAAACGACATTCGCTCCTTATGCCGCGGCGTTATCTGGCGGCGGACAGGTGAAGGCAATTGTGGTGGGCAGCGGGGCCGGAATGTCCCGAAAAGCCCTCGATGAGCTCCAGGAGTTTGCCAAGCGCTATGGTGCAGCCGCGTTGGCTTGGATCAAGCTCGGTGATGAAGTTTCGTCTTCGCTACTCAAGGTGCTGGGCGCCGACGTGATTAACGAACTGACAACCATAGCCGGAGCGAAGAAGGGTGACGCGGTTTTGATTGTGGCGGGAAAGAGTAAGACGGTGGCGGCGAGCCTGGGGGCTTTGCGGAACGAAGTGGCGCGGAGGGAGAAGTTGATTCCCGAAGGCGCGTACGCGCCGCTCTGGGTAACTGATTTTCCCATGTTCGAGTATCACGACGAAGATGGTCGTTATTACTCGATGCATCATCCCTTCACTTCGCCGGTCGATGATGATCTCACTCTGCTCGAACGCGCGGTAGACGGCGGGGAAACCGAATTGCTCGCTCAGATACGAACTAAGGCTTACGATCCAGTGATTAACGGCGTAGAGCTGGCCAGTGGCTCGATTCGTATTCACCGGCAGGACGTGCAGCGCCTGGTCTTCAAGGCCCTGGGCATGACGCAGGAAGAAGCGCGCGCTCGCTTTGGTTTCTTTTTGGATGCGCTTGAGTATGGCACGCCGCCTCATGGTGGGATCGCACCGGGAATCGATCGGTTGATGATGGTCCTGGCCGGCACCGACAACATGCGCGATGTGATTGCCTTTCCAAAAACTGCTTCTGCTGCCGACTTGATGATCGACGCGCCCGGTGAAGTTGATCCGAAGCAGTTGGAAGAGCTGCGATTGAAAGTTGTAAAGGACGAGTGATTGTGATTTGGGATCGCGGGCGTCCCGCCCGCCCGGCGCCGCAGGCGCGCACCCGAAGTTGATTGTTGACCGCGGTTCTCAGCGCTTCGCGGTCGGTGCGGGCGAGCCGCCGCGATCCAAATTTCGCGCTGCGCGCTCAGTGCGGGCGGGACGCCCGCGATCCTACAAATGATTACCCTCCGACAATCCCACCTCGCCGAGATTTTCGCCCACGCTCGCGAAGCCAATCCTGCTGAATGTTGCGGCCTGATTAGTGGCGTCGAAATCGGTCTCGCTCGAACGATCTACAGGCTAAGGAACGTTGCTGCGAACGATCAGACTTCCTACGAAGTCGCCCCCGAAGAACTCTTCGCTGCGCAGCGAGAGATGCGCCAACGGGGAGAGCAACTGGTTGCCATCTACCATTCTCATCCTCGCGCCGCCGAGCCGGAACCTTCCGAAACTGACGTGCGCCTCGCCTATTACCCTTCAGCATTTTACCTAATCGTCGGGCTCGGCGGGCCAGAGCCTGTAATACGCGCGTTTCGCATCTCTGAAGCAGAACGTCGTTGGGATCGGGTTGAGTATGCAATAGCGGACGCGTAAGATTAGGAACCATCACAGTGTTATCAGCGTAGAGACTCCGGCGATGGAGACAAAGAAAACAAAATACGACACCAACCCCCTGGATCCTGAGGTAGCAAACCGCACTGAAGAGGTTTGGGGCGCGGAGGAGGGTGGACCCGGCACCCGCCAAATGAAAGGCGCTACTCGCGAAGTCGGCCACTCTGCAAATGAAAGCGCGCGGGGCAACATCTACTCAGAGGCGCCGACCCGCACTTTCGACAATCAGCCGCTCGACGCGCCCTACCACTCGGTGTTCGCACCCCCGGTGCAACAACAACCGCAGTCGATCTATCAACCCAATCCTTATCTGCAAACGCCTGTCAGCACGCGCCCGACGTCGCGCAGCATTGCCGGAGTCGGCTTGCCGGAAAAGTGGGCGATGATCCTGCCGTACGCGCCATTTTATATTGGCGTCATCGCATCGCTGGTGGAGCTGTTTCTGGTCCCCCGCAAAGAAGTTAAGGTCCGCTTTCATGCCGCGCAAGGTCTGGCCTTACACATCGCGATTATCGTGCTGCAAACACTTTTTGGCGTGCTCGGCTCGATTACTGACAGTTCCTTCGGCGGCACGCTCTTCAAGTTGGCCGCAACTGTGTTTCTGATTATTTCTATGGTTCGCGTTTGGAAAGGTGAGCCGCATCGCATCGCGCCGATTTCCGAACCCGCTCAGTGGTTCAATGAGCGTATTGAGCCCCGCAACAGGGATTAAACTCGCTCACTGGCATCCTCATTGCTACGTATCAAGCTGGGTGGCGCTAGTCCCATTTTTCTGGCCTTTTTGTGGGGATTGCGTCCTTGAAGCGTATATCCATGTTGCGATTTGGTGCAGTGCGCTTGACGCGAAAGAAGTTATGAAGACATCAAAGAACCCCAGCTCGCGGTCCAAAACAACTCTCTCGCAGTCCGCTGAGTCATTAATAGGTTCAAAACGGAGGGAGCAGATGATTAAGAAGAATTACCGAACAAGCCAGGGCGTGATTGCCAGCCTCGCTATGCTGGCGATTTTCCTGATGCCGATCTCAGTCTTTACCCAGACTAAGATTAAATATCACAGCAATAAGTACAGCGTTCAGGATGACGTCAAACTAGGGCGCCAGGCTGCGGCGGAAGCTGAGCAACAGTTTCCTTTGCTGCGCGATAACGAGGTGGAGAGTTACGTCGAAAACGTCGGCCGGCGGTTAGTGAATAATATTCCTGAAGAGTTTCAGCATCGAGAGTTTCAGTATTTCTTTAAAGTAATAAACGCGCGCGACATCAACGCTTTTGCTTTGCCCGGTGGGCCGATGTATGTCAACCGCGGCATGATTGAGGCCGCCGGTCGTGAAGGTGAAATGGCAGGTGTAATGGCGCACGAGATTGCTCACGTCGCTCTGCGACACGGAACCGCCCAGGCTACCAAGGGTCAAAAGTACGGCTTGCTGGCAGGCATTCTGGGCATCGGTGGCCAGATCCTCGGCGGACCAGCAGGGGCAGCGGCCCAAATTGCTGGACAGGGCGTTGGCGTTTACTTTCTAAAGTTTAGCCGTGAGTACGAGACTGAAGCCGACATCCTGGGAGCCCAGATTCTGGCTCGCGCCGGTTACGATCCGCGCGATTTGGCGACCATGTTCCAACGCATTCAACAACAGGGCGGCGGCAGCAGCGGCGGCTTTCTGAGCAGCCACCCCAGTCCGCAGAATCGTTACGCGCGCATCAACCAGGAAGCGCAATACCTGCGTGTGGAAAACCCAATTCGCGACACGCGCGAGTTTGACCGCGTCAGGGCTAAGCTTAGTGGTTATGGAACCGCGCCGACGATGGCGGAGATTGCGCGCAGCGGACAGCGTTATCCTTCGGAGGGTGGAACAACAACCAACGCACCCGGAGGGCGGGTTGAGTATCCGTCCACGCGTTATCGCAACTACAACGAGTTTGGCTTTCTTAACGTAAGCATTCCCGAGAACTGGCGTGAGCTGCGAGGCAGCAATTCCGTTTGGTTTGCGCCTGAGGGCGGCTACGGAAGTTATCAGGGACAGGATGTTTTCACACATGGTGTGAACTTTGGCGTGTTCCGTTCCCAGAGTCGGGACCTAAGGCAAGGCACTCAGGAACTTATCAACAGTTTCACGCAGGGAAATGGAAACATGCGTCAGAGTGGTGGGACGACGCGATCTAACATCGGTGGACGCAGCGGGTATAACGTGCAGCTTACCAACATCAACGAGGCGACGGGCCAACGAGAGAATGTGACGCTGATTACGACACAGCTCCGCAATGGGGATGTGTTCTACATGATTGCCGTGGCGCCGCAAAGCGAAGCACGCAGCTTTACGAACGCCTTTAACACAATTCTTCGTTCGACTCGGTTGAGTGACTAATCGGATAACCACTCACCCCAACCCAAGGGGCCCGCGGAAGCGGGCCTTTTGCTTTGCTGGTCTTTGCTTTTTGGCCTTTGGTCTTGGCCTTTGAGCTTTGGGCGTGGCTGCCGACTGCAACTGCCGACTGCCTACTTTCTTTTAGCTTCCTGCCAGAGACCTTCCAGTTCTGCGAGCGTCGCGGACTCGAAGCCGCGCTGCTGCGCACTCAAACTGGTTTCAATGTGCCGGAAACGTTGCCGGAACTTGCGATTGGTTAACTTCAACGCCGCCTCCGGCTCAACGTGCAGATGCCGAGCGATGTTCGTGACGGCGAATAATAGATCGCCCAGCTCTTCGCGCACACGCGCATGGTTCGCTTCGTCTTCAGCAGTTGCGTGAGTTTGGATCGCTGCGCGGAGCTCAGCAATTTCCTCGTCCAACTTGTCAAAGATGTCTGTAAGTTTTTCCCAATCAAACCCGACCCGCGCGGCCTTAGTTGATAGTTGATGTGCTTCCATCAGGGCCGGGACCTTAGTGGAAACACCGTCGAGCAAAGAAGTCTCCTTGCTGTCTCCGGTGATTTGCGCCGCCTGTTTCTCCGCGGCTTTGATCGCTTCCCAACTCTTTAAGACCTCCGCCGTGGTGTCGGCGCGCGCCTCCCCGAAGACATGCGGATGGCGCCG
>DASSCX010000086.1:0-7037 GCA_035697425.1 Pyrinomonadaceae bacterium
TGATTAGTCTGGGCGATTCCGGTTTGGCGGACTTCGGCGTTCAAAGCTAATCGGCAATCCGCAATCGGCAATCGCCAATCCCTTGGGCCTGCCCCCGCTGACACAGATTGCGACGTGACGCTAAACAAAAAGCCCAGCGTGATGAATAGAGAGCATAACTTGTTCATTGCAAAAACCTCCAACAGCCTTTGTGTCACATGCACCGTAAATTCTGGGGCTCAGTCCCGAAAATAAGCAAGCGGATTCCTCAGAAGGGCAAAGCCACTTCAGTACATCAAACAGCACAGCCGAAACGATCAAGACCGGTGATGCGGTTTATACTGAGCGGCGGGTGCAGTTCACCTTGATTCAAATCAATCGGCAATCGCCAATTGGCAATTGGCAATACTACCGAATCCGATCACTCTTCTGAAGATTATGCCGCGCACAGAGCAATTGCACATTTGCCTCGGTAATGGAAGTGCCACCTTTCGCCCACGGCAGGTCATGATCGAAATGCAATTCGTCAGTTGCACCGCACTCGACACACTTACCATGATCGCGTTGCCAAACGGCTAGCTTTATGTTTGTGGGAATGATGCGACGGCGTTGTGGAGTGCGTATCGGCGCATGAGAAAAGTCTTCATCACCTTCAACTGCAACCAACTTGAACTTGAACACGTGACGGTGCCCATTCTTATCTCGCTCAGTCCAGGAATCGATCAGGTGAAACACTCCGTTGTAAGACCATATGCCAGGTTTGATCTTTTCATACACCCGCACACGTTCAGGTGGCTTGTGTCCTAATTTGGTCGCCTGGGCGGATTGATGAAACTTTCCATTTTCAGTCGGTAAGCCCGAACGGCTTTCGGCCATTTGATCCGCGTGTTTGGGATTGGGAACGGTTCCTTTCGGTTGGTCGTGTCCTTCATAGATGAGAGTGGTACCACCATCTTCCAGTCGGTCATTGTAAGGAGCGCTCGGGCGTACGGACATCAGAATTACCGAATGGTTTCGGCCGCAGTTGAAGTTCATCCCCTTCTGCAGGCTAAGACCCTCCCGCTGACACATCTCGATATAAGAAATGATGTTGTCGCTCACGCGTCCCCCTAGACGCGTGAGCTTATAGATTTCAGCCGTCGCTATGCAAGAGGTTTTGCATGTTCACTGAATCCCCACGAGACGCACCTAGTGCCAACTTGTTTGCCGTCGACGCTTGAGGGGGACCCGCGCCTGAGTGTGGGCACTTCAGTGGGAATGCGAAAGGCTCAACAGGGCGCATATTCGCGCTGCGCGCTCAGTGCGGGCGGGACGCCCGCGATCCTTATTTCAACAGTTCAAACAGGCTCGCATCAACCGGAACGTTGTGCTTTATCTCATTAACGGTGAAGCCGAAAGTTAGATTTCCAGTACTTTGGCTGATGCGGAAGGGGTATTTGATGCCATCGACCGTGCGCCAGTCGTCGAAATACATCTCAATCGGCACGACCACTTGTCCAACCGCACTCCCAGTACCCAACTGTCCCGCAACACGTCCTGCACCGACCTGGCCGCGTCCGGCGCCAACATGTCCGCGTCCGGCAACAACCTGCCCGCCTGCCCCAACCTGTCCGCGTCCAACTTGTCCGCGCCCTGCGGCTGGCTGTCCTGCCGTCCGCACCGCGTTCAGGCGCGCGGGTAGGTATGTCTTTGCATCAAGGTACAGTTTTTCCACGCCGCCTGATTTCGGTTGCAACTCGAGAACATACACTTCTCGATAACCAATCCTGGTCTTGCCGAGCAGAGTAACTTTCAAAAAATTTTGTTTGAGATTTAGTGGGAAGTAGAAGTCGCTGTCACGCAGCAACGCCGCAAGCTCGGCTCCCTTCAGCAATCGAGAACCGCGCGCGCTCTGCTCCCAACCACTGCGTCCATTGAAACCTACCTTGAGCAAGCCCAGTGGGTGCGCCTGCAACACAGTGAGCGTCTTGTTGGGAGCTTGAGCATAGGTTTCGAAACTGCCGCCGCGACTGACACCGGCAACGTCCAGCCTTCCTTTGACGACGCGACTGTTGGCAGCCTTGATTGCCTCCGCACCACCCATCGCCTGGACATAACGCGCCAGCACTTCATCCAGCGCCGGCAGATTTTCCGACTGTTCGATCGTGTGGCCGTCTCCGATAGTCGCGCCACTCGCTCCACCGCCCGGCCTGCCATCCCCTCCGATTATCATCCGCGACGATCCCAATTGCACCGCTTCTGCGGTGATGGCGCTCCCCAAAGGCGTAGCATCGCGAGAGGCAGCGGAGCTTCGTGAAGCAGTCGTTCCTGAGCGGTTCAATGCATCCAGCAGTCTTTGTGCTTCAGTGCGCACGGAGGGATCACTATTTCTGCTTAGCGGTTCGAGGATGGCATTGGCTTCTCCGGAATCACCCCGCCGCGCATAGATGTGCGCGAGCAGGAGGGAATAACTCGGCTTTGCCGGCTCCAGTTGCGTTGCCTTGCGCGCCATTGTGACCGCTTCGTCAAGGTTTTCGTTCGAGACCACTTCTACGAGGGCGAGCAAGTGATACGCCGGGGCAAACTTTGGCCCCAACTTGAGCGATCGCAGCAACTGGTCGCGCATCACTGCGACGTTCTCACGTGAGTACTCACTTACATGCCCGCTAGCCGATCTTCCTTCGACGCTGAGAACATACGCGTACAAATAATGGACGTGAGAGCTTTGCGGCACTTGAGTAGCACGCTGCAAATATTTTTTGGCCTCTGCATAACGTCGCTGATACGCGTAGAGCTGACCGAGTGAAGCGTAGGTGGGAATGAAGGTTGGTTCAACGGCGATCGCCTGTTTGAAATAAACCTCAGCCTCTGTGGGCCGATTGATGTGCAGCAGCAAGTCTCCCAAATAATAGTTTGCCTCTCCTTCAGAGAGGGCTGAACGCTGCATTGCGGTGGCGGCGAAGGATTGAGGGTTGTCGGCACTGGCGATACGCTGCGCGGGAAATTCTCCGCGACGTACATACGCTGCAAATTCCTCCTCGATGACGTTGAGATTTTTTCCAAACGCGCGCTCTATCGCTTTCTCGGAAGTGTCCCCGCGGGAGATGTTTTGCAGAAACTGACTGAATTGCTGCTGCCTCCCGCCGTCTAAACCAAACATGAGGTAGTGGACGAGGGCCCACGATTGCCCATAGAAGATCCCACTCTTCTCCTGTTCGTTGTAATGAGGCGATGAGTTATCGATCTCAAACAAGGTCGCTAAGGGCAGCAATTCCTGGCGACTTAACAAACCCACAAAATAAGGAATGGGTGCGCCCAGCAATGCTTCGCCGCGGGAAAACTGCAACGCACCATAAAGCTCGGCTAATCCTTCATTGAGCCAAAGCGGGGCTCCGGGCAAATTGTCCTTTAGATGGAGGTGAACATATTCATGAAACGCCGTGCTGTAAGGCAGACGCTCACCCTCCTCGAGTGAGATAGCGATGTAGTTAACATCCTCTGCGGACTGAAAGTAACCCGCTACATTTGCGGGACGACCCTGGTAGAGCGGTTTAAATGGAAAGAATGAGGCTTCGTCACGAAAGACGATTACGGTTGTGGGCACTGAGAAGTCCAGGACCGATCGCGATACGAGGCGCCCGAAAGCCGCATGAAAAAACTCGAGCCAGACCGCGACCTGCCGCAAAGTCTCCGCGTCAACATTGCCAATCACGGTCAGGTTGTTCGTGCGCACACTGCGCCAGGTGCCTTTGGCTTGGGCAACAACAGCGGACGAGGAGAAATGGGCGCGGATAGGACCGCCTGGGAAAATTATGAGGAGGGCTAGTAGTAAGGAAAGACAAAACTTCATAAAGCACTTCCCTGGTGGGTTGGCAGTCAAGAGGACTGGTGACGCGGTGAATATAAAGGGTTGAGTAGGAAAGCTGCAATGACTTTTGCGGCTATGAGTTTTGGCTAGCCGGTTAGCGGCTGCGATCCTCTCATTCTCACCGGGCTTTAGCCCGGTGCGCAGGGCTCAAGACGTAAGCCGAAAACCGTTTCAACGGTTTTCATTCCTGCAAGAGATTCTTCAAGAGAATGAGAGAAAGCTCTACCACCGGGCTAAAGCCCCCGTGAGAATGAAAGAGTAGTGCGATCTACGGGCTTAAGTCCGCTGTGAATGAGAGAGTCGTGCGCGGGCGAACGCCCGATGTGAAGAAGAGGAACCTTATCTGATCCCCACTAACCCTTGCACTGATTGGATCAACTTCTCTGAGTCGTAACCAACGCCGTCTTTGAAAACGATCTCGACGTTTTCGATGTCGCTAATCTTTGCCGCCGGGTTGCCTTTCACGATCATCAGATCGGCTTGTTTGCCCACAGCAATGGAACCGATACGAGCGTCTTCGCCAAGAAACTTGGCACCGTTCAGGCTAGCAATCTTGATCGCTTCGATATTGGAAAAACCCGCTTCCGCGAGAAGCTCCACTTCGCGCAGATCGCCGAAGCCGGCGACGATGCCGCCATTCCCTGTCGGATCCAGACCGGCGATCAACAAACCGCCGGCAGCCACGAACGCACGTTCGAAATCCATCGACTTGCGTATGAGCGCAGGCGCAGGTGAATCAGCCGCGATGCGCGAGCGCGCGCCCAGGTAACGCACGCGTGCGTCAGTATTCATTACATTTAACACCCGCGGATTCAGAACCGCGCTCGCGGCACCAATCCCTGTCTGCGCTAGTGGCGCACTGGCTTCAAAGACCGGCAGTGTCGAAGTAATCGCTACATTCTTTGCCACGAGTGTGCGAATCGTTTCTTTCGCCGCCTCGCCGTTGAGATCAAGTTGTCTCAAGCTAGCCCCCACAGCCGCACCCGGACACTTGTCCGGCTCTTTGTTGGAAACAAATTCGGAATCAGCGAGCAGACCGTGTTCGAGATTGTCGATCCCAATCTCAGCCGCCTCGCGATAACCAATCGAGCACAGATGGCCGGTGACCTTCAGTTTGCGTTTGTGCGCTTCCTCCACCACCGCGCGCAACTCAGCGCGCGTGATGTTCATGTACACCTTGAAAGAAGTTGCGCCCTGGTCCGCCCAAAAGTTGACCATGCGGCGCGCGTCTTCCGGCCCTGTCAGCTCATGCATCACGGGGGTGAAGGCGCCAGCGCCTTCCAGATAAGGCGCAGTGATGTGCATCTTCGGACCAATCATCTTCCCACTGTCGATGAGTCTTTTGACTTCCAGATCCGTGTACGGCACGACGCTGCCGGTCGTGCGAATTGTGGTCACGCCGAGTGCTAGATAGAGACGCGGAAAACTTGTGCCCATGTTTGAGTACATTGGCGGCGAGCCGCCCATGGGAAAGAACATGTGGTTGTGCATGCCAACGAGCCCGGGCAGGACTGTGTAGCCTTTGAGATCAAGGATCTGAGCTTTCTCGGGAATGTTTGCTCCGATTGACTGAATCTTTCCCTCGCTGATGATGATGGTTTGATCTTCAAGCGGCGCGGCACCCGTGCCATCGATGATGCGCACATGGGTGAGGGCTATGACAGGTGCTTCGACGCGGACGAATTGGGCGCGATCAGGTTGGCCAAGGGTGATTCCGAAGGCCGCGAAGATTAGGAAGAGTATGGTTGTGATTTTCATGCAGGTTCTCCGGAGATGGTGAATGAAGATGGCGCGGTGAATATAAAGGCCAACGGAAAAACGCGCAATGAGATTCGGCGTGCAGTCCCGCGAAGCGGGACTGTGATTGTTCACCCGCTGGCTCTAATGATTTCCCTTGCAGCGCGGAGGCCGGTGGCGATTGCACCATGCACTGTTCCTAGATGTCCTTCGGTGTTTGTTGCTTCGCCCGCGAAGAAGAGCGTGTTGGCTACAGGTTTTGCGAGCTGTCCCTGAGCTTCGAGACCACCCACCGGAACGTAGCTGTAGGCACCGCGCGCAAACGGATCGCCATACCAGTCGTGATAGTAAAGCTCCGCCAGCAACTCCTCGATCCTCGCTTGCTCAACTGCGAAGATCGTGACCAAAGACTTGAGAGCCTGATTCCTTATCCCCAGTTCACCTGCATTCAAGAGCTGTTCGGCGCGCGAGCCGCCGGCCCAGCCCATCAGCACGGACGTGTGCTCCGGCGACAGTGTCCACCAGGTTGGCATTAGTTCATCTGGTGCGTGGATGAATGACAAATCCTTAAGGCTAAATTCGTTTCCCTCTTTGGTTAGAAGTCTCAGGTGTTCCCAGAATGGCTCGCGAAAGCGCATCACAATTTTTATTACCTGACCCATCGCCAGCTTATTTGCGGCAGCTTGTTTTTCAGTTAGTTCGGGAACAAACCGAACTGATTTAGCTTGCAGTACACCGAGTGGCAAGGTAATTAGAGCCCGGGAGAATCTAGCGGAGGCGAGACTGCTTTCCGGACTGGAATAATCCGAGAGTTTAGCGGGGGCGCGCCCGCCTTCCGGACTGCGGGTACCCTTACTTGACGCAGTAGTAATTTCAACCTGATTCGTTTGCCAGCGAACTTCTTTGACGATTGTGTTCAGATGAAACTCAGCGCCACGCGCCACCGAGTCAGTGTGAAGCGATTGGGCGATCGAATGGTAGCCCCCGGGAATGCGAAACTGTTCCTCATCGTCGATCTCTTCTGCAGCTTCATTTGCTTTATTAAGACCGATAACACTGATGCGTTCGGCGCGAGCAGCGTGAAAGCCCTCGACGTAAAGCTTCGCCATCGCTTCCGCCTCCCCTAGATCATGTTCCTTAAGAAAGTCGCTGAAGGTTTGGTCGCGTTCGACGCCTTTCATCTCCTTCATTACGTGTTCGAGTTCCGACCAGAATTCGTTTGACGTAGCGAGACGTCCCTTGCGGAAGTACCAGTGGCGATTGATGACTTCGGAAAGTTTGAGGTGGGCACGCCCAACAATATTCAGAAGACACGCTGGTTTGCCATGGATGAATTCGGCTCCGAGCTCGATGCCATGTTGTGTGTAGATCCTGCCGCCAATGCGATCGCGAGCTTCGACTACGATGACTTTGAAATCTGCGTTAGTTAGTTCGCGAGCAGCGGCGAGGCCGGCGATGCCGGCGCCGATGATCA
>DASSCX010000087.1:0-7960 GCA_035697425.1 Pyrinomonadaceae bacterium
TGACGTCAACATGGCGCATCCAGTCTTCTTCAAAGGTTTGAACACCATGCTCGGTAGCGTCGCGATCGACGACTGGAAAACTTATCTGCGGTGGCATCTCGTGCACGATGCCGCTAATGCCCTCTCCTCGAATTTCGTCAACGAGAACTTCAATTTCTACGGCAAGACCCTTAACGGCACCAAAGAATTGCTGCCGCGCTGGCGTCGTTGCGTGCTGGCCACCGATGGCTCCCTGGGCGAGTTGCTGGGTCAGGTTTATGTGAAGAAGGCTTTTCCACCGGAAGCGAAAGCGCGCATGAAAGAGTTGGTCAACAATCTGACCGCCGCCTTACGCGACGACATCAAGACGCTCGACTGGATGAGCGAGCCCACACAAAAGCAGGCCATTGCGAAGCTGGAGTCCTTTGCAGTGAAGATTGGTTATCCCGATAAGTGGCGCGACTATTCCACGCTGAAGATCGATCGGAATTCTTTTGCCGACAATTTGATGCGCTCGGGCCGTTTCGAAGTTCAGCGCAACCTGGCCAAGATGGGACAACCAGTCGATCGCACGGAGTGGGGGATGACGCCGCCTACCGTGAATGCCTACTACAACGCCTTGATGGCGGAGATCGTTTTCCCCGCCGGAATTTTGCAGCCACCGTATTTCGATCTCAGCGCTGACGATGCAGTTAACTACGGCGCCATTGGGGGCGTGATTGGTCACGAGATGTCTCACGGCTTCGACGACCAGGGCCGCAAGTTCGATATGAAGGGAAACATGGCTGACTGGTGGACCGCTGAAGATGCGAAGAATTATCTGCAACGCGCCACGTGTGTAGAGGAGCAGTTCTCCGCTTTCCGTGCCGAGGAAGTCGGCCTGAACCAGAATGGCAAACTCGTTTTAGGCGAATCGATTGGTGACCTCGGTGGCCTGAAGATCGCCTGGCTTGCGTTTCAGAAATCACTCGAAGGGAAACCACGTCCGGCAAACATCGATGGCTTCACTCCGGAACAACGTTTCTTCCTTGGTTGGGCGCAGGTCTGGGGTCGAAACCAGAGGCCTGAAGCAATTCGGCAACAAATCCTCACCGACCCGCATCCGCTCGGACGCTTTCGCGTGAATGGTCCGGTCTCCAACATGCCGCAGTTTGCCGAAGCCTTTAACTGCAAGCTCGGCGACAAGATGGTGCGGCCTGCGGACAAACGTTGTCAGGTTTGGTGACGCAACCAACGCCACGTTGCTGTTCAGTCGTAACGGTTGAATCGATTAGGAGCGCCGATAGGCGCGCAAAAGGTAGCCCCGGGCGTAAGCCCGGGGTCAGAGTTCTAAGTAGACCCGAGCCCTGAAAGGGCGACAGAATGAGTGTCGCTCATTCAGGGCTAGATGTTTTGGCCTGGTGTTCAGTTCAAAAGATGACTAACGAATCCAATCAACAGCGGTCAGAATCTCGCCAACAAAGTGTTCCTGACGTTCCTCTCAATTACTTCAGCTACTTCACGGAAGTTGAAGATGCGTTCATCCGAAGGCGCGGTAAGCATTTGCATCTATCTCCTTTCGATTGGGAGCTGATTGAGACGTGGAAAGACCTCGGCGTTCCTTTGCACATTGTGCTGCGCGGAATCGAACAATCGTTTGATTCCTGGGAAGCAAAGCCGCGTAAGCGAACTGTTAAGTCACTGCTTTATTGCCAGGAAGAGATCGAAGCACAATATGCCGAGTGGCTGGACTCCCGAGTCGGTGCGACGCCCGAAGAGGCAAAAGATGCGGTGCTCAACGAGGACGAAGGGCTCCCGTTCCCGCGTCAGGCTGTCCTCGACCACTTACAAAGAGGTCAGCAAGCGTTAGAGCAAGCAGGTGCGCGAAGGGCCAGTGAAGATGATTTAACGGAAGCGATCTCGCGAGTGGTTGGTCTGCTAGCCGAGGTCCAAAAGGATTTTGCTACAGCGGCCAGACCCGATGCGCGACAACTTGAGGTTTCCCTGACTGGTCTGGAACGAACACTCAGTGATGCGCTGTTGCGCGTCGTTTCCCAGGAAGAAACGGCTGGAGCGCAAAATGAAGTGAAGGAACAATTGCGGCCGTACCGCAGTCACATGGATAAAGCGGCTTATGAACAGACCTTCAACAATCTACTGTTGAAACGATTGCGGGAAGATGCTGGCTTGCCAAGGCTTAGCCTGTTTTATCTATAAGAATGTGCTCTGATCTTTGTGCTTTGTACTTTGTTCGCCCTCAAGTCTCTACTCGCTTCGATTAGGTTGACCTTTCTGGAAACGTTATAAAAACAAAGTTCAAAGTACAAAGCACCAAGTACAAATAAAGTCATGTCCCAGGCTCGAGATACGATCGAGGTCGAAATTGAGCGCATCCTTCCCGGTGGCGTGGGCCTGGCGCATGCCGAAGGGTTGACAGTGTTTGTATATCTTGCGGCGCCATGCGATGTCGTGCGAGTCACGATCGAACGCACCCGCGGCAAAGTCGCATTCGCTTCCATTAAAGAGATCATCAAACCGTCGCCGCTTCGAGTTGAGCCGCCGTGTCCTTACTTCGGAAGGTGCGGTGGTTGTGACTTTCAGCAACTGGGTTACGAAACCCAACTCCAAACCAAGGTTGAGATCATTCGCGACTGTCTGCATCGCCTTGGGGGTTTTGATCCGGCTCCGGAGATCGAGATCCACCCTTCACCAAACGAATGGCATTATCGCGCACGCGCCAATTGGCAAGTCGATCAAGTGTCGCGCCAGTTAGGCTATTTCGAGCGTGGCTCCAATCGGGTTTGTGATGTGGAGTTCTGTGCGGTACTGACACCTGAGCTGCAGAAAAGTCTCGAAGGCGTGCGCCAGCAACTTTCTCAAGAGACAATTTTCGGAAAGAACATCGAAGCAGTTGCAGGCGATGAGGCGATATCAGTGGCATCAGACGCTGGTGAGCTTGAAACCATCGTTGTCAGCCGCGCAATTGCAGGCGAGACTTATCGCTTCAGCGCCGCAGGGTTTTTCCAAATCAATCATGAATTGCTGGAACCGATTATTGAAGCAGCAATCGGCGACGCCGCGGGCGATCTAGCGGTAGATCTTTACTGCGGTGTCGGTTTATTCACCCTCCCGCTTGCGCGTCGCTTCAAGAAAGTTGTGGGCATCGAGTCGAACCGGAAGGCCACGGACTTTGCGCGCGAGAATCTTAAGTTAGCAAACCTGACTAATGGCCGTCTTGAGACTGCTCGCGTCGGCGATTGGTTGCGAGAGAACTCAGCCTCTCTGGGCAAAGTGGATTTCTTGCTACTCGATCCGCCCCGCACTGGCGCTGAGAATAAAGATATTCAGGGAATTCTTGCAGTCCGCCCTAGCCAGATCTCTTACGTGTCTTGTGATCCAGCCACGCTCGCGCGCGACTTGAAAAAGTTACTTGCCGCAGGATACAAGCTGCACTCAATCAAGGCCTTTGACATGTTTCCGCAAACTCATCATGTGGAAACGGTGGTTCGTTTAATCGGGAAGCAATAACTCGAACTCGGAACTCGGAACTCGAAACTGAACCGCGTTCTCGCTCCCCTCACGAGCTGGCAATGGCAACATCCTCGCAAGACTTTCAATCGCATCCCTTAATCATCCTTGCTGCGCCTTTCATGCTTGGCATAGCGGGAGTCGCATTGGTTCCTGACACAGCGCGGGTTCCGATCTACGTAACCGCCGCCTTTTCGGGACTGACGCTTGCGACCGTTTTACGGGGCTGGCCGTTCATGTCGAGCGTCCTGCTTTGCCTCACGTACACGTGCGCCGGAGCAACACTCGCTACAGTGGAAAAGCAGGTGCGCGGTGCCGACAGCCTCAGCATTCTTCTTGATAAGGGAGTGATCAGCCCCGGCGAACCTGTGGAACTTACCGGAGTGCTGGCACAGCAACCGGAAGCTGCACCGGAGGCTTTCTATCTCACGCTGCGCGTCGAGAAGTTGATCTTTAAAAGTGAGGAGCAATGTACGTTCGGGACAATTTCGCTACTGTTGCCGCTTTCGGGAAGTGCGGCGAAGACTGAATACACCAAACTTGAATTACGTTACGGAGCGCGCATTCGCGTAGCGACCACTCTGAAACGTGGCGAAACCTTTCGTAATCCCGGCGGCACTTCATTCACGGAATACCTGGATCGAAAAGGCTTCGTGGCTACTGGCCTTTTGAAGAGCCCGCATTTAATCCAACGCCTTGATGACGAGCGGGTGTTGCTTCCGCTTGCGTGGCTCTACGATTGGCGCCGGAGATTGCAGGAAGCAATCACTACGCACTTCGCTCCTGAGACGGCCGGTGTTTTAAATGCCTCGCTCCTCGGAAACCAATATTTCCTTTCGCGCTCGGCGGCGGAAAGATTTCGTGAAGGTGGAACTTTTCATGTTCTCGTTATCAGCGGGCTGCATATCAGTTTCATTGGCGGTCTGATATTCCTAATCGCGCGGCGCATTTCCCGGAACAGACTAGTCCAGTTTCTGTTGTCTACCACGGTCTTATGGAGTTACGCCGTAGCGGTCGGCGCTGAAGCTTCAGTGGTGCGCGCGGCGTTGATGTTTAGCTTCATCGCTTTCGCACCGGTAGTGTCCCGGCGTGCCGCCTCATTAAATGGGCTGGGGGCGGCAGCAATCGTTTTGTTGACATGGCGCCCGTGGGATCTCTTCGACCCCTCGTTCCAACTGACGTTCCTTTCCGTGGCGGCGATCGTGATCTTCGCCTGGCCGTTGATACAGCGAATGTCAGAAATTGGATCGTGGCGCCCCACTCGTGCAAGTCCCTATCCGCCGCATTGCCGCCGCTGGTTGCGGGTTTTTTGTGAGGCTCTGTTTTGGTCAGAGAAAAAATGGCGCCGGGAGGTATCGCAGCTTAATTACGGCTGCAAGCTCTTTAAGACGCCAATAGCGTCGCGACTCGAATACTTTCACGTGCAAGCCCTTCTTCGTTACGGCTTTGCCGCAATGCTGGTTTCCGGTTGCGTCCAGATCACAATGCTGCCGTTGCTGGTCGTTTACTTTCATCGCGTTTCATTCTGCGCGCTTGTTTTGAATATCGGAGTAAGCGCAATCATGGCGCTGCTCATCTTCACCGGCATGGCGGCGTTAGTAGTCGGGACCGTCAGCACGAGTGCCTCAGCTCCGATTGTGGCACTCACCAACTTACTGCAGTGGTTGATGGTGCACAGCGTTGATCCTTTTGCAGGTCTGGGTCTGGCATCGGTGCGCCTTCCGGAATATTCAGGGGCTTCGGCGGCCGTGTACGTGGTGTTCTTTGTGCCGCTAATAATCCTGGCGCTGACGCTGCCATACTGGAATCCGCTGGCGCGTCCCAATCCCACGGCAATTAGGCGTCGCTCGCGAGTCCTCGTCAAAATCACGGCGCTGGCTCAGGTGCTGCTCGTGGCAATTGTTTTGTTTCATCCCTTCAGTGCCGCACAGGCTGATGACAAGCTGCGGGTCGACTTTCTCGATGTTGGCCAGGGCGACGCGGCGTTGGTGACGATGCCGGACGGTACGACGTTGCTTGTCGACGGAGGTGGGCGGCCCAGATTCTTGCAGCAAAAATCCAAGGGCGCGGCTAAAGAGACTTTCGCACGGGATGCTCGTTCAATTGGCGAGGCCGTGGTTTCTGAATACCTATGGTGGCGCGGTCTCAATCGAGTCGACTACGTATTGGCCACTCATGCGGATGCAGATCACATCGAAGGCTTGAACGACGTCGTCAGAAATTTCAAAGTTCGAGCGGCGTTGCTGGCGAGAAAACCGGCCAACGATCCTGAGTTCGCCGAGTTTGCAGGTTCAGCCGACAACGCGGGAGTTCCCTTGCGGTTAATCGGAGCAGGGGATTCTTTACGCTTTGGCGCAGTCCGCATTGCGGTCCTTTGGCCGCCTCCTGCGCATAATCCCCAGGCGCGATCATCCAACAACGATTCGCTCGTGCTGCAAATTGAATATGGCAGCCGGAAGATTTTGCTGTTAGCGGATATCGAAAGCAAAACCGAGCAGTCGCTGGCGCAGGAGTCACGCGATGTCTTGCAAGCAGATATCGTCAAGGTTGCGCATCATGGCAGTCGCACATCTTCAACCGCTGGTTTTGTCGCGGCCGTCCATCCGAAAGTAGCGATCATTTCTGTGGGGCGACAGTCGATGTTTGGTCATCCGCATCGGGAGGTCGTCGAACGCTGGCGCCAGAATGGGGCGGAGATTTTAACCACGGGACAGAGCGGGATGATCACCGTCACAACTGATGGTCGAGACCTGGAAGTGACGACGTTTGTAGGGAAGTAATTTGGAGCGCGGCGGCAAGCGTAGCGCGACGCCGCTTTGGATAGCCACTTCCAGGTTTCTCTGATGCAATGCGGCGCCGTTGGCGCCGCACTCCCAAGGGTCGCGTCAGTCCTTCGCAGGACCTAGCTGGGAAAGTCGTTGGGGGTGTAGAGATCAATGTCGGGGCTGCCGACTTTGTAAGTCTTAAGCACGCCCAGTGGCGGTGAGTAGATGTGAATCGTGATCAAATCCTGACCACTGACGTCGGGGTTTCCCAGTTGATGAATGTCAGGCACGGCGGCATCGGTAACTTGAGCGGGACCATACTCGCGTCCCGATTTGTAAGAGAGACCGGCACTGGGATCAAAATTGAAAGTGGTCTCCCACATTAGACCTTCATAAACCATTACGGCACCCTGGGAGCCGTTGTGATCGTGAATCGGGGTGCGTTGTCCTGGTCGCCAACAGAGGACGAGCATCTCCACGAAGTCGTTGCGAAAGACGCGATGGCGCCAGTAGTTTCCTTCCTTGAAGCCGAGATAGGGCAGCAAGTCTTCGCGCCTGATAGCCGAATTTGCCAGCCACGAGTCTAACTGCTCGAGTGAGGGCAGGCTTTGCTGTGCTGCGAGCGCCGCTACTAAATCTGCGAGCGAGGACGGACTTGCTTTCGTTTCCGCCTCGGCTGAGACGTTAGTTACGGGTTCGACTTGCGTTGACAAGATTCGCTGCCCTCCTGGTTTAAGGTTGAGTTGAAATGCCGGCGGCTTCGTAGCGATGCAAAAGCAGAGGCAACGATATGATCCCCAAGGAATTGAGTCAAGATTGTTGACGTTGGAGCGAGTGTCCCGGGCAATAACTTTGTTCGTGTGCTTAGTGTTTATTCGTGGATCGTGCGCCAGGTTTCGCTTACCGCGATCCACGAATTCACACGAAGTATCACTAAGCGAGATTAATCACGTCGCCGTCCTCTCAAAAAGAACCACACGAATGTCGCGGACGTTGGTGCCCGTCGGGCCGGTAACAATCACGCCTCCCACTTGCTCGAAGAAATGAAATGCATCACTGCGATCCAGAAAGCCTTTCGCGGCGAGTCCGCTGCTCCTGGCGCGAGCAATCGTATTTCCCTCCGCTGCCGCTCCGGCCGCCGAACTATTACCATCGACGCCGTCAGTTCCCGCGCTCAACACGCTCCAGTCCGGAACTCTTGGCGCGGGCGCCACCTTGTCCAGCTCGATCGCGCAGCGCAATACCGTTTCCAGATTTCGTCCGCCGACTCCGTTGCCACGTACCGGACAGGAAAACTCACCACCTGAAAGCAAACAAATAGCTTTTCCCTCACTTTGATTCCAAAAGGCCTGCGCCCGAGCCAGCAACAAGTCGCAGCCAACCCCAATCTCCTGTTCGTTGATGTCTGAAGCGATCTCAACGGCGAATCCGCGTGACCTTGCTTCTGTTGCCGCTGCGTTAAGCGCGGTGCGGTTATCGAGCAAAACGTAGTATGCGCGCAGCCGACTCGTGCTTGGCTCTCGTTGCGGGCCAGGTTGTTCAATTGCTTTCTAGATCGATAGGGGTAATGAATGTATCAAGCCATAACGTTGCACAACTTCGCGCGCGTTTGCCAAAGTCGCAATGGGTTCAATCGTAGGACCGGAGGCAACGCTGGTGACATCGCCAGGATTAGTATCGGAAACAATCAGGGTTACCTGATCCGTTTG
>DASSCX010000088.1:0-9274 GCA_035697425.1 Pyrinomonadaceae bacterium
GCAATTCTGTGACTATGGCAGCGGCGGCACAACAGGCGTATCACTCACCTTGAACCAATCGCCTTTTCCGTCATCCGTTCTTAACATCCGCAACAACTCGCTGAAGGTGAAAGGTCGAGCGCCGCGCCGGCCGAACACTGAAATCTGATTGCCGCTCTCATCTGCGGCTCGATCGCGATCGAGTGCCTTGGAAACTCCCAACGCTTCCCCTTTTGTCTTAAACGTAGCAATCAAGACCGGTCGCGGTCGCGGACTGAAGCCGGCATATTCCGGCATCGTTTCCGGCGATGTTAGTTGTAGAACTCGCAGTCCATTGTGGCCATCAGCCACATACGCAAAGAGGCTCGCATTGGTCATAGCAATCTTTACTTGATGGACATCGTTGAGTTGACCGTCAGCGCTGAACGTTTGATCCAGCCGCGGCCGCTCGGGTTCTTCCACGTCGACAATCGCAATCCCTTCTTTACCGTTGGCGACATAGGCATAAGTCCGGGCCACATAAACATCGTGAGCGTCAGCCAGGGCAACCGTGGCCCCTTCCACCAGATAGGTCTTCTCAGGCTCAGTGACGTTGATTACCTTCAAGCCTTCATCGTCCACCAGGAACCCATAGCGAAACTGAATTGCGATCGATTTGGGGTTCCTGAGGGCGATTGTCTGCACTATCCGTGGTTGCAGCGGCTGATCGATGCTGACGACAACCAACGCGTTTGCGGTCGTGATGTAGGCATAGTTTCCGGCGATCGTTATGTTGTTCGCCCCTGTCAACGCGCCTCCCGGATTGAAAGCGCCGTGGGGATACCTGGCGGGATCAAGTGCGCGCTTTAGATAATTGTTCAGCGGATCCCCATCCAGAAGTGTCGCGGCATTGACCAGGATCAGTCCCTCGTACCTGTCGGCAACGTAAAGGTAGGCGAAAAGCGGATGAATCGGCTGCTCTTCATTGATAAGTTTCTTACGCGCCTCGCCGCGCAGGCTGGCAGCAGTCTCCGGGTCGATCATCTTTCCGTCACTCGTCATGCGCCATCGCGCCGGATCGACTGCGAGGGTCGTCGGCGCCGCAACCGCAATGGCGAACTTTGTTTTGACCCAGAACTTCTGCCCAAAGCGTGAGACGGGTGCGGTGACGATCCGCTCTGAGAAGCCCTTTTGATCGATCTGTGCAACGTCATAAACGCGCAGACCGCCTTCGCCCGCGGCCACGTATGCATATTCACCACGCAACTGCACCTGAAGCACACGCGGATTGCCAGTGTGCTCGTAGAAAGTTCTTAATTCCCGTTTGCCCTTCGTGAACTTTTCGTAATTGTCAGGATAAGCGATGCGATGCAGCGTGCTCCCCAACACCGCTTGGGGTTCGCTGCGTTCTGTTGCCACCACCACCTCCAGCGCGTCATCGGCGGCCACATAGACGTAACGACCCATGAAGTTAACGAAGTTCGTTCCCTGGAGCAGCAGTTGCGCTAGCCAGGCATTGTTGTCATTTCGGTTGGAGACGTGGCAATCGCTGCATACCTTGGTCTCGGTGGAGCGCACCGTGTGCGGCACATGGGTATTGAAAGTCTGACCGGCGAAGCCTTCCGCCGAAATTGTCTGCTGTTGCGAGTAAATCCATTCGCGATTCTGGTTTTGTGAGCTGACCAATACTGCTGAAGACGATCTGACCGGGGCGATGCGATTACCGGTAACCGTGCCGTCGCGGCCCAGCATGAAGATGTCATCACGCAGCACTTGAAAATTGTATTGCGTGAAGTTGCGCGAGTCGCCACCCTCGTTATGTCGGTTAGGCATCTTTGCATTGGCTTGCATCGAGAGGTGACAGCCGAAACAGCTTGTTACCCAGGACGAGTGGCAGGCGAAACAAGTCATGTTGTCGTCGCGATGAGCAAGGGCGTTGTCGTCGGCCGGAATGTCGCCCCAGGTACGATTGTCCTTGCGCATCGTCTTCGCATAGCGCGACCGTTCGTTGTAGTCACGCGAGCCGGGCGTCACGGTGTCGGCAGTTTGGGAAATGCGCCACCAACGGCCTGGAACGACGAGCGAGTTCTGCACGATATCGCCAGCCTTCAACTCAATGTCCTTGCCACTCTCGTCCTTCTTCTTGCGGTCACGGGTGATGCGTTGGAAGACGGGAATCTTTGCGCCCGTCTCATCACGAACGGTGAAGCCGCGAGTCAGGTTGCGCCCCGCTGTTGGCGTTCGTCCCGCTTGTGCGGCCGGCACCGGAGCAGCGGGACCAGAGGTCAGCAAAGTGGCTCGCTGCCGAATTGAGCCATGACAATCGACGCAGCCGATCTCGATTGCAGCCCGTGGTTCGTTATAAAGGTTCCCATCGCCATGAGAATCCTGGCGGAAGTGACAATCGACGCAATGCATTCCCTTTTCCAGGTGAATGTCGTTCAAATGAACCGCCTTCCGAAATTTGTCAGGGTCATTTGCGTCGACCCGGTTGCCCATGGCATCGAGCAAATTCCCTTTGCGATCACGTTTGAAGACTTTGCGAAACATCCAACCGTGACCGTGGGAATCGCCAAACTGAGTGTTTTTCAAAAGACTATTGAACTGCGGAGTGCCTGTCTCTGAGAGGAAGGAGAGGTTGGACCACAAACCGCGCGTGTGAGCAGCTTCTGGATTACGATCAAGCATTTCATACTCTTCAGCTGCTGACGGATTGCGTTGTCGTTGCGGATACATCTTGTCGCCATCACTCTCGTTGTCCCACCACGTCATTCCCAGATAGCTCGCGACCATGTTCGTCCCGGGGTGCATATGGCAAATCATGCATTGCGACGTCGGAATCTGGTTGGTGAACTGGTGCTTGATGGGATGACCGGATTCATTCCGGGGAATGTTGCTGTCGTTGGTTTGCGAGCGGCCGGCGTTGCCTGCCTGATGATAAGCCGCTGAGTGCGAGGGGTCGCGATCGTTAGCGTAGATGACATGGCACGCCGAACAGCCGGACGAGCGATAGTCGCCCGGATGATCATTGGTGCCAAGGAAATTCAAGGTCGGATCAAGGAGACGAGTTTTCTGGAGACCAAGGTAAACCGGATCTGTGCGATTGTTGGTGCCAAAGCCGCGCGGGCTTAAACCCTTGTCAGGTTTACCCGGTTCCTCTTCTCGATCCGGCAGGCCCACTTCCAAACGCCGCTTCCCGCCACGCTCAAAAACACGCAACACGTTACCCGGCTGAGAAATCTGCCAGCGGGGTATTGGATCAAGAAAACTGAGCAAACCTTTAATTCGCCGGTCTTCACTTGAGGGTTCCGGAATTTGCAGCAAACGCTGAGGCGCGCCGCGTTCGTTATAGCTTTCGCCAAAGCGCGCATCCTTCAAAGGAAAACCACCGTTGTTGTAGAGCGCGGCGCCCCAGAGCATCGCCCCGTGCGTCATCATGCTGCGCGCGACATTCTTTGCCTCGATCGCATGGCAGGCTGAATTGCCGCATGTTTGTGCGGCCACGCGGATGTCTCCGGGATTAACGAAGCGCACAAATTCCCAACTCTCCCGCGCAAGCAAAGTATTAGTCCGCTCCGGATTGGCAGCGGTGTACTTACCGTCGGGCCGCCACTCAAGGGGAAAACGAGGCCGAACGTGCGCCGCGTTTTTCGCGCGTTCAATCTCGGCTGCATCGTTGCCCGTTTTGCGGGCGGCGGGGTTTCCGCCGTGGCAGCCAGTACAGGTCAAACCAACCGCATCTTTCCCGTCTTTCAGAGTTTCATAAACTTCCGTTGGCCCATATTTGTGCATCGGCTCGATCTGGCCATGACACGTTATGCAGCCCTCAGTCGCTGGAGTTTGAGCCGCCTGATTATTTCCTCCGCTTGGAGCAATTTCAGGGTGACGCTTAGTATCGGGCGGGCGGTCTTTCGTCAGCGCCGAGTAGTTCCCAACAGCCAACGAGACACCGACCAGCATTAAACAAATGACCAGACGAATCCGTTGCATACCTTTAAGTCTCAGTCTGGTAATAACCTCAATCTGAAACCAAAGCGGTGTCGGCGCTACGCTTGCCACCGCACTCCAAAATTGTGCCGGACCTAAAAAATTAACTTCAACTGAGCAAATAAGTTGTAAAGCATCTTGCGCGGACTGATCACGTCCGGTTCGCAAAAGTCGCTAACGTTTGCGGGGCAGTTGCGCGATCGATCGGTAAAGATATCGCGAAAACCACGCCCAGTTTGGAGAGTTGCGGCTCCAAAGGTGAGCGTGACGTTGTTAATCAGGAACGGGCGATAGGCAACGCCAAGGCTATAGTCGAAGCCAATGTCATGGCGTATGCGATTTTGAAAGAGAACATATTCGAGGGGCTCAGTGCGATGAAAACGGAGATAGTTCGCATTTAAGACCGCCTTCAGTCGCTGTGTCATCTCGACATCAATACCGGCGTTGTAGATAACAATTCCGGGATTCACAAAATTCGCTTGTCCCTGGGTCTTGCTGCTGCGCAGGCTTGGCAAGATGCTGTTAGGCTGAACCAAACCCACACCGGTTTGCGTTAGGCGAATGCCGTTGCGATTCCAAAACGAAAACTGGCCGCCGACAAAATTTGGATCGTCGAAAATAGCGTCGAAGCCCGAGCCCTTTTCGTCGGTAGGATTCCCATCACCCTGGGCCCAGAATACGGAACCGCGAAAGCGTAGGTAGTCCTTGTCCACCGACGCTTCGACTGCGGCCATGTGAGATCGAATACTGAGCTTGCGACCGGCTATTGGATTTCGATCGTCGTGTCCAAAGGCGAAGTAGTAGGAGTTTGTCAGATTGAGACGGCCGAGATGGCCGTCACCATTGACTCCGACGTAGCCAACTTTTATTGCGTGAGGTCGGACGTCACCGATAAGAGCGGGCCGCACCAGGAAACCGTTCTGATCGTATTCAATGCTGCTGCGATCGTCGTTGAAGTGAAAGCTTGTCTGGATCGTGTAGCCTTTGCGAATAAAGTCCTGGCGAAAAAGATTCGCAACGTAGACATTCTGATGGCGGGTATCAAATGTATTTAGTCCGCTGTTCGTATCTTTCTCCAGCATCGAGAAGTACGCGGCATTGAATTGATAGCGATTGTTGTCAAATGATCCAAAGAGTCGCGCGCCCAGGTTGTTGTCGGAAAAGATGAAACCGCGAAAGTCAGAAACGAATGGCTGAATGCCGGCGCGCAACGAAATGAAATCGTAGTTGCGGCTCAGATCAGCGAGCTTAACTTCCCCGAAGGCTTCTTCAAGCGAGACATGCGTGTCGGTGCGATTGGTGCCGCGGCGCACATCGATATTCACGACGCCGTTTTCCCGCGCATTAAGATAATTGGGAATGCTAAAGGTGGGCGAAATCTTAATCGCCCAATCGCGCGGTTTGAAGACCGTATTTCCGTGAAATAATTCGAAGGACAGTTGAATAGTCTCGCTGGCTGCGAGTTGTTCTGGTTGTCCAAAAAATTCACCACTGAGTGGTTCGTCACTGCTGACGTCGGAAGGCGTGGGAGCGCGCCGCTGTTCAACGGTAGTAGTGCTGCTCGCCGAGAGCACCATGAAGAGTTTGTTCCCTCGGATGGGATAGTCGCCTTTGAGGACGCTTTGATTGTAGGGATCCCACCAACGACCTTTGGTGAAAGGAATATCGCGGCCGCGACCACCGCGATCGCCATAACGGTCGTATTCCGGAAAACCCGCGCGCCAGCGATCGCGCGCTTCACGTCTGTCCGGCTCGGTTTGCGGCTGTGAAGGTACGCTGTCTTTCCGCACATAACCGGGCGGTTTCTCGTCAGGGCCGGTCGCGGGGGGCTCAGATTTTTGCTTTTCTACCACCAGATCGAGCGTTGTTTGTTTTCCCGGCTCAATAATCAAGTTTTCCAACGCCTGGTCGCGCAGGATGGCAAACTCGCCGTAATTCTTCTCCTTATCAAACTTCGCCAGGTATGGATGTTGGACTGTGACTCGATATGCACCCGGTGAAAGCTGGACTGAATAGATCCCATTCGCTTCGCTCCTGACGAGCTTAGTATCGCTGGTCACCTGGTTAGTGAACACGATCACCACGCTCGGCACGTTCACCCCATTGCTGTCGCGGACAACCCCTTTTACAGAACCGTCGCTCTGGCCCGCCACGCACATTAACGCCACAAGCAAGAAGCAGATGCTGGCGACAAATTCTTTTGTGGTTACCATTTTGGCGCGCTGAATGCGAAGGAATCGATAAAATGTGCAATCGCGAGCGTTCACGCAGTTGTTTGCCTTGTAGCATACGAGAGATGCTGAGGCAATGAAATTCTCCGTGGGTCTGATGCAGTTTGCGATGCGCGAACAATCACACGCTGTTCGGATCATAACCAATCGCCAATCGGCAATCGACTGGACCTAACTCTATTCAGTAAGGAAAGATTAGTGATACATTATCTTTGCCTGTAGTCTTTTGTTTTCCGATGAAGCCTCGAGACCAGAATCAATCTTAAGCTTAGCAACGATGGAGCGAAGGGTGACTGGTAGTCTTAATTTTCACGTGCGCAGGCATCCCGCCTTATTGCCCTGCCTACTGTTAGCGTCTTTTGTCGCCTCCGCTGTTATCAGTTTTCCCCCTGCCGGGGCGCAAGCGTCAGCTCCCGTTCTGATTTCCGAAGAGACTTCGACTCGCGCTCTTGTTTTTGATTCGACCACGAGAGAGCGCGAACCTTTTACTGCCCGCACGCAAGTGACATTTGGAGGCGACGCTCGCCGCAGACTCATGATCTTTGCGATGAACTTGCAACTTGAGCCTGGGGAGTTGCCCAGCGCCGTAGTCGCGCGCGCGGAAGATGCTGCCCACCAGAGTTATCTATTACCTGTTGAGCATGTGGGACCAACGCCGGGACAATCTTGGGCGACTTCCATTGTCCTTACGCTTGACCCGGCGATGGGCGACCTTGGGGATGTACTTGTGGGCATCACCTATCGCGGCGTTTCCAGCAATCGTGTACGAATCGGAATTGGGCACGTGGGCGGCGGGCCACCCGACGATCCGGGAGCTGTGCCAACCCCGGGAGGTATTCAAGCACCTCCCGCAGCAACAGCCGGAAACCTCAGTGTCGGTGATGTGCAAACCATCATTAGCCAGGCCGTGTCGGCGGCGGTTTCACTGAATCGTCCCGTAACTGTTGCGGTTACCGATCGCGAAGCCAACGTGCTGGGAGTGTTCAGTATGACTGGAGCTCCCGCAATTACCACGATTAGGAGTGTCGGTACGCCCGGAATGGGACTCGAAGGCAGCATCGTGCCCGCTTCGTTGGCGGCGATTTCGAAAGCCGGAACAGGAGCGCTCTTTAGCACTGGCGGGAATGCGTTTACGACTCGCACTGCCGGATTCATCATTCAAGAGCACTTTCCGCCCGCGATTGATTTCAGGCCCGGAGGTCCTCTCTATGGCGTGCAGTTCTCATCTCTGCCCTGCTCTGATATCAAAATCCCTGGGCTGCCATTAGGTCTTTCAGGCGATCCCGGTGGAATTCCAATCTATAAAGACGGTCTGGCGGTTGGCGGCGTGGGGATCGAAGGGGACGGTCTTTACACGGTCGACCGCAATCCCGCCGACTTTGATCAACCCGCTGAAGAGTTGATTGCTGCCTCTGCGGTACGAGGCTTCGAACCCCCAGCCCTGATTCGCGGCGACAATATTCTCGTGGACGGAATCCGGCTTCCCTACAGCAACGTCGCGACTCCGCCCGCGCCGGTAACGATAGCTTTCGGCAGTCTGCCAGGGGCAATTGTAGTTGGCTTTCCGCTTCGACCGGCGCAGACGTCGGCGTTTATACCCGCCCTCGTGGCCGGCATTGCTGGTGAAGTTGATCCGCGCTTTTTCCCTTTCATTGCCGGCGCGGGTGCGAATGCATTAACGGCTGCTGAAGTGCAAACGATCATGACTCAGGCTATTCAGCAGGCGAACATTACGCGTGCTGCAATCAGGCAACCTCTCGGTAGCAACGGACGAGTAACAATCGCGGTTGTCGATGCAGGGGGAACTGTGCTCGGTCTTTTCCGCCAACTAGACGCGCCGGTTTTTGGTTTTGATGTGTCAGTGCAGAAGGCACGAACAGCTGCGTTCTTCTCGCGCTCCGATGCGGCAACCTTGTTGGCTGGTGCTGGTTTTGGTTCCTATGTAAGCCGAGCCACTGCGGATGGAATCCAACTAAACGGAGCCGTAGCTTTCAGTGATCGCGCGATAGGGTTTCTGCACCGGCCGTTATTCCCGGACGGTATCAACAACACCGCAGCCGGTCCCTTCAGCACATCGTTGACCGACTGGAGTCCTTTCAACGTCGGTCTGGAACTAGACCTTGTTAAGACGAACTTGCTCGCCACACTCGGCGGTGCCGCGGCCCCCTGTACAGCTATTCCGAACTTGCCGAACGGCATACAGATCTTTGCCGGCAGCACACCTCTGTACAAGAACAACGTCCTCGTCGGGGCGATTGGCATCAGCGGCGACGGGATCGATCAGGACGACCTCGTTTCGGCCGCAGGCGCAAACGGCTTCTCGCCTGCACCCGCCATCCGCTCGGACCAGGTTTTCGTAAGATCAGTGCGGCTGCCCTTCTTGAAGTTTCCGCGTAGTCCGAATCTTTAGTCACCGGCGAGAACCTCGCCGCCTGGCTTGTTATGCGTCTCCTTGTGAACAACGCTCTGTGGAAAAATGCCCAGTCTGGAAGGCTGGCTTGCCGCCGCTTCAATGTTAAAAATGATCAGTCCGGAAGGCGGGCTTGCCACCGCTTAGGTCTGACAAAACTTACTCACTTGTTCAAGCTTGAGTTCACATTGACGCTGGTTGCACTTCTGTTGATCTCGGCCGTTGTCTTTGCACAAACGCCAGACGCCGCGCGCGGTGTGATCAGGTTGCGAGTGCGGGTTAAGACCGGGAACACAACCAGCGGCCTTTCACGCAAACGTTTCTTTCTCCTTCCCGGCACCATCGAACAAAATAAGGCGCTGATCCAGACGATGGAGAACACCAGCCCGAAGTCGCGCGATTGTTACTACCGCAGCGTGGGGGCGAGTGATTCGCTCATCAAATGGCTACGTGAAGGTGATTGCGAGTCGGTTTACTGTCGTGGGATTGAGCAGGCAGATATCGAAGCGGTGCCGGAGTTTCAGCGTGCCCTAATTGTCGGCCAGGAGGAATTCGGCAACCGCGATCTCGCGCGCAAGTGGCTGACAGTAAATCTACCAGAAAACATGCGCGACGGTTTCTACAAGACGCGGCAGCTCGAATTACAAAAACTGATCAAGCAGGCAGAAGAGAGTGGCGGCGGAAAGGT
>DASSCX010000089.1:0-22309 GCA_035697425.1 Pyrinomonadaceae bacterium
TAAAGCTAAGTGGGTATCGCATCTCGATACCGATGCTGCTCTGTCGCGGCTCGATAAAGTCTGTACGGGCGATAGCGCCGCCGGTACAGTACGGGAGCGGTAGCGACCGCTCTTAACCAGCAGACGTTTCAACCGTCGACGGCGAAGACTCTACGAGTATGTTGCTGCCGTTGAATGCAGGCTACCGCTCCCGTACTGTACCGGAAGTCGCTACCGCTCCAGTACTGCAAAGCTGTCGTAGGTTCAGTCGGCAGAGGTGACAGTGACGCGCTCGTGCACCACTAGTTCCGCTTCGCTGTTCTTGTCCATCGATGTTTCATTCTGCAAACGATTCTCATACGCCGCTCGCACGAAAGATGAAAACAAGGGATGAGCATCGAGTGGCTTGGACTTATATTCAGGGTGAAACTGGCAACCCAGAAACCAGGGATGCACGTCGCGTGGCAACTCAACAATCTCGATAAACTTCTGATCGGGCGAAACGCCACTGAACGTCAAGCCTGCGCGCTCGAGCGTCTCCCGAAACTCAGGATTAAACTCGTAGCGATGTCGATGGCGCTCGCTAATCTCGGCGGCACCGCCGTAAATTTCGCTCGCCAGTGAGTCAGGTTTCAGCTCGCAAGGCCAGGCGCCGAGTCGCATAGTCCCGCCCAACTCGTCGACATCTACCAGATCTCTTAACTTAAAAATTATCGGATAAGGTGTTTCGAGATCGAATTCGGTGGAGTCGGCATCCTTAAGCCCGCAAACGTTTCTCGCGTATTCAATGCAGGAGGTTTGCATTCCCAGGCAGATGCCGAAAAACGGCGTGCGACTCTTCCGAGCATATGAGATCGCGCGAATCATTCCGGCGACTCCACGCTTGCCAAAACCACCTGGGATCAAAATAGCGTCAAAATCACGCAGACGAGACTCGTAGTCGTCGTCCATCAACTCTTCCGACTCAATCCATTTCACGCTGACGCGCAGTTTATTAGCGACGCCGCCGTGCGTGAGGGCTTCGCGCAGAGACTTATACGAATCTTCCAGCTCGACATACTTGCCCACGATCGCAATCGATGTTTCACCGCCCGAAGGCTCGCGAATAGTTCCGACCAGCTCGCGCCATTGCGCCAGATCAATTTGTGCGGCCCGCGCGCCGAAACCAAGTTGGGTGATGATTAACTCGTCCAGGCCCTGTTCGTGGAAGGCAAGCGGAACGTCGTAGATCGTATCGACATCCTGAGCGCTGATCACGGCGGAATCTTTGACATTGCAGAAGAGGGCGATCTTTGAACGCAGATCATGAGACAGCGGTTTCTCCGAACGGCAAAGCAGAATGTCGGGGGCGATACCGATCTCTCGCAGATCTCGAACGGAATGTTGGGTCGGCTTCGTTTTTAGTTCGCCTGCCGCGGCAATAAAAGGCACAAGGGTTACATGCACAAAAAGCGCATTGCCCGCGCCTTCTTCGTTTCCCATTTGCCTGATGGCTTCGAGAAATGGCAGCGACTCAATGTCGCCGACTGTTCCACCGATCTCGACAATCACCGCGTCGACGACATCTTTTTCTGCTACCGCGCGCACGGCCTCTTTAATCTCGTTGGTGATGTGCGGGATCACCTGAATCGTTTTGCCCAGATAGTCGCCACGGCGCTCCTTCTCGATCACAGACAGGTAGATCCGGCCGGTAGTCCAATTATTCGCCTGCGACAGATGCGCGTGAGTAAAGCGCTCGTAGTGTCCGAGGTCGAGATCAGTTTCAGCGCCATCATCAGTAACGAAGACTTCGCCGTGTTGGAAGGGCGACATGGTGCCTGGGTCGACATTGATATAGGGATCCAGTTTGATAAGTGCAACGCGCAGTCCCCGCGCCTCGAGCAGACAACCAATCGACGAAGCCGCGAGGCCTTTGCCCAGGCTCGAAACTACCCCACCCGTTACGAAGATATATTTAGGCATTGCGTTCTCCAGATGAATTTAGTCGTTGCGTCGTTGAATCATTGAGCCATTCGGTCATTGAGTGATTGGGTCATTAGCAATGCTGTTGCTGCTACTGCTGCTTTCCGCCGTCTGCCGTCTGCCTCTGCCTCCTGCCCCTGCCTTCGGCCGTCTGCCCCTACCTACTCCTTCTCGCTCCCTGGTTCTGGCTTATCGCCTGACTCCTGCTCGCCGTTGTAATAGCCCTGCTTAAAATCTTCTTGCACTTCCATCGCCTTTCCCGCTGCCGGGTCGAGAATCTTTTGCAAGCCGGACATGCCCGCGCTCATCAAACTTGGCGCTTCATGGGCACGCTTCTCAAACTCTTCATTGCTCACTTCATACGGCTTGCTCAGTTGCAGCAAGCCCAAAATCGCCCCCAGCACTAGGAGCGCAATGAAGCCGATGCCGATAAGGTCGTTCATACCAATTTCAGTTTCGAGTCTTGAGTTTTCGCGTCTGTCGCAGCCTTTGGTTTGTTCCAACCTACAGACAAACTCTCAGCTGACAAACTTAAGTGCCTGACATTACGTTCAATTCCGAAACCCGAACATCGGAACTCGAAACTATTTTCCTTACGTGTTCCAAATCCTTTTGCGTATCAACTCCGATGGAAGGCGTGCTGGCTTCTATTGCCCGTATCTCAACACCGTGCTCCAGGGCACGCAATTGCTCAAGCGATTCCTGTCGTTCCAAGTCAGATTGCCGCCACTTTGTAAACTGCAACAGCACGTCGCGACGATACACATATAAGCCGGTATGCTTGCGAAAACTTCGCAACAGTGACGGTTCTTCAAGCAACGCATTCTCAATGGTTCCATGCTCGCGCACAGCGTCACGCGGCCAGGGCACAGGTGCGCGCGAAAAATAAATAGCTCGACCCTCGGAATCAACCACTATCTTCACCAGGTCGGGATTCAATACGTCTGCTGGTTCCGCGATTGGCTCCCAGGTGGTGACAATCCCCGCGGTCGGGTGAGCAACAAGCGAAGCCACAGCACGTTCTATTGACTCAGATGAAATTAGTGGCTCGTCGCCCTGAACGTTAACTACGATTTCCGCGTCCAGCCTCATTGCAACTTCGGCAATACGATCGGTTCCGCTGGCATGGTCAGCGCTCGTTAGCACGGCTTCGAACCCATCGGCCTCTACGGCGTCAATAATTCGCTGATCATCAGTCGCTACGATCACGCGCTCAATATTTTTGGCCTTGCTTGCCTGCCTGGCGACGCAGCAAATCATGGGTTTGCCGTTGATTTCGAGCAAAGCTTTGCCCGGGAGTCGAATCGACTCGTACCGTGCGGGGATTATTGCGACTGCTTTAATTTGATTGGGATTCGAGGAATGTTTATCCGTGAGTTCCACGGGAAAACAGATTAGCTTGCGCTACTGCATACTGTCAATGAACAAAAGAAATTGGCGATTGCCAATTGGCGATTGCCGATTCAATAACCTGCTAAAGTCGAATCAAAACGAGGATCATTATTTTCGCCGCCACCGCATTGACTCTTCCTGGGGTAAACTCGGCGTTGTTCGAAGCATTCAACGGTAGCCCGAGACATGAAAGTCTTCTATTCACCAAACTACTACGCCGACATCGGCGCTGGTCATATCTTTCCTATTCGCAAATTCGAACTGGTGCGCGATCGCTTGTTGCTCGAAGGGACGCTGAAGCCGGAAGAGCTGGTTGAACCCGCGCCGGCATCAATTGCCGACGTTCTTCAAGTTCATACTGAGGACTATGTTACTCGCTTGTGCGAAGGAAGGCTGAGCAATCAGGAAATCAGACGTTTGGGACTTCCCTGGTCGGAATCACTTGTGCGGAGATCGTTTTATGCTGTTGGCGGAACCATAGCTGCCGCACACGAAGCATTGGAAACCGGTGTTGGTTCCAACCTGGCCGGCGGCACCCACCATTCCTTCCCCGATCGCGGCGAGGGATTTTGCGTGTTGAACGATGTGGCTGTCGCGATTCGCACTTTGCAGCACGCCCGCCGGATTCGGCGCAGTGCGGTTATCGATTGCGATGTGCATCAGGGAAACGGTACGGCTACGATCTTTGCCGGAGATGCAGAAGTCTTTACGCTTTCGTTTCATGGAGCGAAGAACTACCCCTTGTTCAAAGCAAGATCCACTTTGGATGTCGAACTGGAAGACGGGACGCCAGACACATCCTACCTGAGTGCGCTGGCGGCAAGCTTACCCGCTGTTTTCGCACATCAGCCTGACATCATTTTCTATCTTGGCGGGGCCGATCCTTACGTGGGCGATAAGCTTGGACGTCTTTCACTCTCAATCGCGGGACTGAGAAAACGCGATGAGCTAGTGCTGCAAGCCTGCTATGACCGCGAGCTTCCCATCGTCACGGTAATGTCCGGCGGCTACGGCGAAGCGATTAGCGATACCGTTGAGATCCACTGCAACACGATAAGATCGGTAGTTCAGGTTTTTAGAAGTCTGGATCGATCACACCCTGCGCGGCAGACTGCGACTGGATGAGAAGAACACGCTCCAGGAAAAGAGGACGGATCCGCAAATTCTTCCGAGTGGTGTTTCTGGCATTGCTCGGAATCTTTGTTGGCATTCTTGGTTTTGAAGCAATCATGTTCGCGCGCGTGGCGCGTTTACGAACTCATAATCCTGGCTCAACGTCGTTGATTGAAACACGCGATGCCGAGGCCAGGGCGCGGGGCCAACAAGTTCGCCGCGAACAAATCTGGGTGTCTCTCAATCAGATCTCTCCTAACCTGCAGCGAGCAATTCTGGCGGGTGAAGATACAAACTTTCTTACTCATAACGGTTTCGATTACGAAGCAATCCAGAAGGTTTGGGACCAGGCCCAGCGTGAAGCGGCGAAGGAAGCGAAATCGGAAGGAGACGACGAAGGTGATTGGCTCCCTTCCCTGCCTGACTTCAAGCGCGGCGCCTCAACCGTGACGCAACAACTTGCGAAGAATCTCTATCTCTCTTCGCAAAAGAACTTCATTCGCAAAGGACAGGAAGCCGTGCTCACAGTTTTCCTGGAAAGGTTACTCACCAAACGACGGATTCTGGAAATTTATCTCAATGTGATCGAATGGGGCGATGGTGTCTATGGCGCAGAGGCCGCGTCCCGCCGTTATTTTAATAAGTCGGCGGCCAGTCTGACCGCAAGTGAGGCCGCCTATCTTTCGGCGATGGTTCCCAATCCCCGCACGGTTTTTAATCCGCGCATCAACCCGCGGCGCGTCGCGCGCCGGCAACGAATTATCATGCGCGGCATGCCGTATCAGAGAATTCCTTAGGGACTTGAGTGCAGTCTCGATGATCGACCGTCTCAATTGCAGATTGCCGATTGCCGATTGCGGCTCCAGAATGACTTGATCAAGCCCAATGCAATCAAGGTTGAAATCGGTGGATTCAAGTATGAAGTGCAACGTCCGAAGCGCCAACGGCGCAAACTGGAATTCCCGCGCCTTTGGCGCTCAGGAATCAGACGGGTGAGTGAGCCAGACTCGGCAGCGTCAAACCGCAATGGGTGTTCCATTGGCTTGTGGAAGACAGGAGTTTTCGTGAGCCGCACAGCTGATTTGAAAAAGCGGAAGTGCAGGGATCGAACAACAACTTCAACCTAGTTTCGCTTTTAAATTGAATTCGCCATCGCCAATTGGAAACTGGCAATCAAGGTTGCTGCTGCCCGCCTCCTCCTGCAAAAAGAAAAGCCGCCCATCAAGGGCGGCTTCGCAAGAACTTCAATTAATGCGATGGAGTGTTAGACGGCGAACTCCTTCGCAAGTTGCAGCTCCGCCTTGCGTAGTTCAAAACGCCCGCGACCAAGGTTACCGTCTGGCGACATTGCCAGCACCACAAAATAATCGCGGCTGAGCAGACGCATAATCAACACTGCTGAGTCGAGTGAAATCACCAGCTCGTGGAGACCACCCAAACCCGTATCAGTGCCCGCGCGCTGTGAGCTGCGGACCAGCGAAGTGAACTCGGCGGCGGCAATATCGAGGTTCAGATCATTGGCCTCGCCGAGCACCTTCTCTACCGCAATTCCATCAGTGCCCATGATGAGCGCACCGAGGCTGCCCTCGGTGTGCTCAATAATCGTTTCTAACATTTCTTTGAACATGGCTAATCTTCCTTAAGGACGTGAGCCGCCTAAAGATCCCGGCCGCGCAGAGGGAGCCGAAGCATCCGGGAGCGTGGGTGCTTGGTTCAGTAATTGATTCGGCTGCTGCGTGGGAGCGTTCTGCTGTTGTTGCAGCTGCGTCGGGGTAGGTGTGTTGGATAGTGGGTTACCCATCGGCACCGGTTGCGAAATTGTCGTCGTCCGCGGTGAATTGATGGGTTCCATCTTGATCGGCTTGCCCTGGTAATCTGGCCGATAGATGCGCGGAGTAATGAAAAACAGGATCTCGCGGCTCGAGCTCGTCGTCAGCTTCCTCTTGAAGAGATTACCGAGTACGGGAATCGAAGCCAGGCCTGGGGTGCGCTGCTGAGTCTCGCCTTCGGTGTCAGCCAAAACGCCTCCCATCACAGTGGTTCCTCCATCGGGAACCAGGACTTCGGATTGCATGCGCTGCGTATCGATACCCGGAACGCCGCCGACGGCGATGCCGGTATTGATGGTGTTGTTCTCGATCGTGACGCGAAGGATCACCGTACCCGCGTCCGTAATCTGCGGCGTGATCGAGAGACGCAAAGGTACGGAGACGAAGGTGGTCGTAACAACAGCAGTTCCAGCGGCGGCTTGAGTAGTCTGCACCGGAATCTGCGATCCACTTTCAATCTGCGCGGGACGATTGTTAATGGCAGTGACTTTTGGAGTGGCGACAGTCTTCGCCGTTCCTCGCAACTCTGCGGCTGTGATCAAGGCGCTAATCTGAGCAGTGCCAAACAGCCCGGTTGTCAGACCGATAACGGTGCTGGCCGCTGCCGCAGCGAGTGATGGAATTGGCTGCGACGTACCAACGAGACCGCCGAAGACGCCTTGCGGAACCTGACCGGAGACCGGGGAAGTAGAAGGCAGGGTCGCAATGCTTCCCAGTCCGCCGCGACTCGTATTCAACACACCAGCAGAGATTTGGGTGCCGAGATCGCGGCTGAAGTTGCGCTGGGCGATTACGATCCTTGTTTCAATTTCTACCTGAGGTTCCGGCTGGTCGAGGATGCTGACGAGCTGGCGAATAGATTCAATGTTCACCTTCACGTCGGTAATAATCAGTGTGTTGCTGCGGCCGTCAACTTCAATCGATCCGCGGCGCGATAGCCGGCGCGAAACGATCGGCAGTAATCCCTGATCACCACTGCCACCAGTCGCGTCGCCACCAGCGCCGCCACTGAAGCTAAGGTTGGTGGCTCCGCCTGAGAACGCGCCCGTCGAACCTGCGGCCTGCGCCAAAGTGCCTGAAGCGCGCGCGTAGTTTAAGCGTATGAATTCGGTAACAAGCGGCGATGCGTCGAGGCGCGAGTCGTTAATGACTTTTTGAGTTTCCGCTTCTTTGGCGAGGACATCAGTCGTGGCGACGCGCAGGATATTGTCGCTGGTCTCAATGCCTAGTCGGTTTGCTCTAAGTATCGCTTCCAGGGCGACGTTCCAGGGAACATCCTGAACGTTCACAGTTACCGGAACTGAACGCACCGATGAATCGATTACAAAGTTCACGCCGTATTGTTCGGTAATGTAGTTGAGAATGTCGCGGATATCCGCGTTCACAACATTCAGGTTGATGGGTTCGCCCACGAATCCCGGTTGTCCATATTGCCGGCCCTGATCCGATTGGCTCGCATTGCCAGTTAAGGTGCCGGGCTTTGTTTGCGACTGATTCTGGGCGACTACCGGATCCTGATTCTCAGAATTATGGGCTGCCACGATTTCGGCAGCCAGGCGCGCTTCAGCTTCTGCCGACAACGGGATGTAGTTCACTAGTTTGAGCGTGGCAGCTTTACTAGTTGCCGGGCGCGTAGCTGTAGTTCCAGCCAGAGTGTTCGCGCCGGCAAGGCTCAAACACAACAGGACGAGCGCAGTCCTTTTAATGGCTGCAAGAATTGGTGACTGATAAGGCATCGTTCCCTCCTTAAGGGAATTTTGGACGTGCCCGCCACGCGCTACGCTCATTTGCTATTGCAACTAACGCGCGCGCCGCACTTTGCGGCTGCGTCCGGGGGTTGATTGTCAAGCCGCGCAATCCGACATTCGGAGGTTACTGAGAGGTTCGGATTGCGACGGAGGAAAAGGCTGGCGCCGATTTCAGGTAGCGCCAACGAGAAAGTTACTTAGGTTTGTTGGCCTGAGCTGAGGTGTCTTCAGCTTTTTTGTCAGACTCAGCAGCGGCAGAAGCGGCAGCCGAGGACGGAGTGGTTGTCATGTCCGTCGGCGAGCCAGGCTGGCGTAACGACTTGATCTCGACCGATCGTTCGCGACGTCCATCTGTAAAGACAGTTTCGCGACGAAAGATCAAACGATTATCTTCAATTGCAACTAATTGGCCATCGTAGAAGCGTTCGCCGGGATATAACACGTATGACAAATTGATCGGAGTGGCCTCGACGATCGCTGCATAACCGCGCGGTGAACGAGAGATTCCAACCACTTGCATTTCGCTAAGTAACAAAGCTGTCGTCGGCTTAGGAGCCGCCATGCGCGCATTCATCGCCGCGGCTTTCTGCGCCCGATACTGGGCAATGCGTTCCTGAATCGAAGGAATAGCGACCAGGTTTTGGGATTTCTTCCCTGACGGGCGCGGCGGTTCGAATTTGCGAAACGGGTCGCGACCGGAATCAGAGACGCGCTTCGCGCTCGGCTTTTCGGCAACTGATTTTTGATCCTGGGCATTTGCTGCCGCACCGATTCCGAATGCAAAACTGAGCGCGATTGCCGCGGAGGTGAGTCTGATTTTGTTGGTGGAATGCATCATATTTCTTCCTTAAACGTGCGCTTTGGTGAACTACTTTGCAGCAGCCTGAGGTGCGGGCGCTTGACCGGCGGGAGCAGCCGGTTTCGGGTTGCTTTGTTTCTGCAGGCTTTCCGCGGACACATAGAACGCGGTCAGATCAAAGCGCGCTTCAACCGTTTGCTTCGGAGACTGTTTATCGATCTGCTTCAGCTCGAAGTTGGTAATCGAAACGATACGCTGGTAATGCGCCACCTGTTCGAAGAAGGCACGCAGAGAGGCAAACGAACTGCTCACCCCAACTTCGATCTTCTTGCCGCTGTAGTTTTCCTGCAGCACATCTTCCTTGGGATTGAAGCGGCGGAAGACAAGTCCCGTATTGCGCGCGCGGTCCTGCAGTCCCTGTAAGACCATCGTGATCTCGCGCTGTTCCGGCAACAATGCTTTTAGCTCGTCATACTCTTCCTGGCGCGCCTTATAGATCGCGCGAAACTCGTTGAGCCTCTGCGAGGCGATTTGCGCCTGGGCGTTGCGCGGCAGCAGTAGGGCGATCTCCGCTTCCATTTCTTTGGTTTCCTTGCGCGTTCCACTAGTGACGAAGTACCAGAAGCCCGCATAGAAGACGCCGGCAACAAATACGAACACTATTAGTCGCAGGTACCAGGGCACTGATTTGAGGTTTCCGAATCTCATCGCTTTTTCATTTCCTTCCCCCCAGCACTTGGGCGGGTTTGGTTGGAGTCAACAGCCCTATTTCTTGAGGGCGACTTGATTTGCAGGCGGGTTTGCGGCGGCGGCAGTCTGCGACTTCGCAAAATTGCACTTAACTGTAAACGAAACAACTTCAATAGGCGGGGCCGCTAATTCACCGGGAACAGCTGGGCTGGTGAAACCTTTCGCCACTTCGCGTTGAGTTTCAATGTTCAGGTTGGTGAAGAGTCCGGACGAGAACTCCATGCTTTGGCCAAACCGCGTCACCGAAGCTTCATTGGGCGATTCGCCCGTCACAATAAGTTCGCCGTCTTTCTGTTCGATACTCTTCAGGTAAAGTCCGGGAACCGCATCGAAACGGGCCTTGATTTCACGTAACACAGAGCCGGGGCCCTGCTGTGACTCGCGCAACCGCTTGATGGCATCGATGCGGCTTTGAATATCCTGCGCTTTGCGCTCCAGATCTAGCTGTTCTTTGTTGACAGCCAACATCTGCATGTTGATCCGCTTCTGATTTTCGAGCTCGATACGGGCCACTTCGTGGGCCGCATTCGCGCTGATGTAATCGTAGCCGGCGCCGAGCACCAACAAACCGAAGACGGTTAAGGCCATCAGCATCGTTTGGATCAACGGGCTCGAAACTTTGTCTTCGACCCGGGCGGCGCCGCTGGGGCGGTCGGTTACAGATTCCAGTAAGTTAACCTTAATCATGCCGCTTCAACTCCTCTCAGGGCGAGACCAACCGCCACTGCCATTTCAGGAATAACCTCTCGCATGTAGTCGGGATCAAACTTTCTGGCGTCGACCTCGATCCTTTTGAAGGGATCGAAAACTTCAACCGGAATCTCAAAGCGCTTCGACAGAAACTCTGCGAGGCCCGGCAGTTTCGATCCACCACCGGCCACCAGGATCTTCTGAATTGCTTCGCCACCCTCTGCGGCCGTCGCTCGATAGAAGTCCATCGTCTTTTTTACTTCCAGCGCGAGGATGTCCGACACTGTCTCGATAATGGGTTGAATCGGCCGCGGTTCAATTCCCTCGGGAAGCGGCAAACCACGCTTTACCGATTCTGCCTGTTCAAAAGTGAGGCCTAGCTCTTTTTGCAGCAGACTCGTGTACTGGCTGCCACCGACTGAAGCGTCGCGCGCAAAGACTGAACGTGCTCCGTTCAAGATGTTGATATTCATGGTGGCCGCACCGATGTTCAGCAACGCGACAACCTCGCCGCCCTTTGGCTGATAGTTCAGCTCGTAGCAGTTCTGTAAAGCAAAAGCATCGACATCGATGATGACCGGCTGTTTGCCAGCCAGCTGAATCGCCTGTTTCACGTTTGCGATCTTGTCACTCTTACAGGCCGCCATCAGTACGTGCAGCGCGTCGCTTGAATTCCCGGTAACCTGGTAGTCAAGGTTGACGTCCGCGATGTCAAAAGGAATGTGCTCCTCAGCATGCCAACTAAACGACTCCTGAAGCTCTTCTTCACTCATCTGCGGCAGCACAATGTTTTTGACAATCACGGAGTGGCCACTAACGCCGGCAGCCACGCGGGGAGTCTTGATCGTATGCTCGTTAAAAATGTTTGAGATCACGTTGGACACATTGTTGAGCTCCATGATTTGCCCATCGACGATTGTGTCCGGTTGCAAATTCTCGTAACCAAGGCTCATGAGCTGGACGATGTTGCCCTTCTTCTGTAGCTCAACCGCCTTTACGGAACTCGAGCCGATGTCGAGACCGACTAGATTCTTCTTTACTTGTTTGAACATGGTCTATTTGTTCCTCGAAACGGAGAGCGTGCGGACTCGCTGACGGCGCAAACGCGCCCTGGCTCTTTTGGCTCTCGAGAGGCGGGCTCGGTTTAGTTTGCGGGAGAACTCACTGGTGGCTTTCACGTTGTCTACCTGTGGCAGGCATTTGCTTTCCGTGTCAGCATTTGAGGTCTGAACAGATTGCAAACGAGTTGGATTTCGATTTGAGGGCAAGCAAAACACGCGCGCGTTAAAGTCTGGAGTGGGGAAAAGCCCATGATTCGGTAGCCCGGCCAAGTTAGAGTCGAGGCGGCGCTAACTTCCGTCGGCTTTGCGACCTCCGCTCACGCGGAGTGTGCCTTTTTCGTATGGCTTCAAAGAAAAAGCGAATTTTGCTTTGGGAGCATTCGCGAAGAGGAGTACCTGGTGAGCACCTCAGACGGCGGCTTGCCTGTTCGCCGTCAGAAGCGAGAGTACCTTAGTGGGCCAACTGTGTCAACTGCTATTTTTCTCTGTTTAACCGTAATGATTAGGCTAGTTAGGGGGCTACAGTGAGCAGGAAAAAGCGAAACTGAGGTCCGTTTCTGGAACTGCTTGAAGGGTCATCCAGCGCGCTGCGAAACCATTTCCAGTCTGATCGAATGACTCCTCAGCTGGTCGGATCGCCCTTGCCTAGCCGCGCTCTGAGGTGCGGAGATTTTTAACCTTCGCGGTTTTTGCGGGAATGCCCACCACGATGTGCCCCGCTAACACATCCTTTGTGACAAGCGCGCCAGTCCCCACCATGGCCTTTTCGCCGATACGACACCCGGCCAACACTGTGCTGTGATAAGTGAGGCGAACATCATTGCCGATTCGCGTGGGCAGATTGTAGACCCTTGAAATGTCGTCAATATCGTGGGAATGAGAATAGACATTCACGTAATCCGAGATTGAGACGTTGTCTCCAATTTCGATCCCGCCCCTGTCATCCAGCAGCACATGACGGTGCACCACTACGTTGTTGCCGAAAGAAAGATTGTACCCAAACGACCACTCGACGTGGTTCCAGCATTTGAAGTTCTCGCCAACGCTGCGGAAAATCAGCGGCGCCAGCTGGCGGCGGAATCGGTGACCCAGCAAAGCATTTTGGCCGAGGGGCGAGCGGTCAAACATCTGCCAGAGCCAAATAAACGGTTTTCGCGCTGCATATTGCTTCGGGTCAATTTCCGCATAGTATTCCGGCTCGGTAGTTATGTTGCGCGGGTCCAGTGAATGAAGAAGTGCACGCGAGGCTAAAGGCAAGTCTTGAATCTCTGCGGAACTTAGCGAGCGACCAAAATAGATCTGTTGTAGCGTATCGCTAACCAGTTCGTTTGGATTCTTTTGGCCCTTCGTCAGATCATCGTGAAGTTCGGCAAGGAACTGACCAAAGTCCGCTTCAGCAGCGGGGGACGCGGATAGATCGCGATATGTCATTAGTGATTAACGATACGTTGGGTTCGGGCCCGAAGGTTGGCAAGAAAGTATCACACGGCCGCTCGGCCTATCAATCACCTCGGCAGCAGCCTAAGCTTGAAGAAAACTTTCGCATTTCACTCGATGCTTGCTGGAGTTTGGGCTTAGAAGCTACGATGCGAGCCAATGAAAATCTTCCGTCGTGTTGTACTCGTCGCGCTTCTGATCCTTTTTCTTGCTTTCGTTTGGATCTGGCTAAATCGCCCCCAAAGAACAGACATGTCTGCGTCCGCTCCCGCCAGTGCTCTCATCTATCTAGAGTCTAACAGCCTGATGGAAGTCGCTGACGGAATCGCTGCGACCGATACCTGGAAGCAGGTGAAGCCTCTTATCGGAGAAACTAAGTCTGACTGGCCGAGCGCGCAAACACTACGCTTTATTGCCTTCACAGGGATCGGGCCAACAGCTAGCGTGATCATTGCACGTGCACAAATCGGGATGGTGATGCTTGACCTGGGCGCTCGGGAAGAAGCCGAAACGATCACGCTTAAACCAGAAGCTGCCGTACTGATCGAAACCCACACATCGAAGCGACGGATCAAGACCACGGTTGAGCAGGCACTGCAAACTTTTGCGGAAAGGCTCTACACACGACCGACGCTGAGGCGAACTGTAGTCGATGGTGACGAGTTTTTGATCTGGAGTGCGGCCGACAACAACCGGCAGATTGTGGCAGTAATCGACGACTCCCTCGTGATTGTTGCCAATAGCGATCGCGCAGTGAAAGCGTGCCTTGAAGCGCGCCGCAGTTTACGACCCAGCCTTAATAACGAGCCGGAACTGCAAAAGATGAAGAACACCCTGAATGCGGATGGGGCCCTGGCTTTTGGTTTTGTGCCATCCAGCCATGCACCTGAACTTCTTGCGCTGGCGACTCCCGTCGCGTTGGGAAGAGCACCGGGAGGCGCCCAGATTGACGGATTGGTCGCCAGGAGTGCGGCTAAGATTCTGAGCTCAGCCGGATGGAGTTCTAAGTTAGTGGAAGGAGCTATCGAAGATCACTACTTTTTCACCTTAAACTCCACCGTCGTTTCGCGAATGCGTCCGGTTTTTCAGCCTTCGCAGCAACCCGTAACGCCCAGGGCTTTTGTCCCCAAAAGCGTACAGTCGGTAACAGTCTATCGGTTCAAACAGGCGGATGAGACTTGGCGAGAACTACAAACAACTCTTTCATCCCAACTGGACACCCTCTCAGCAGTGCTGGTTACTTCAGTTCTAAAATCCGGACTAACGACTTATGGAATCGACGATCCAGAGAAGTTTCTGCGGCTCGTTGGTCCCGAGATAATGACTCTGCGACTAAAAGCTAATGAAGCCAGTTCAGTATTAATTGCTCAAGTACGCGACGAACCAGGATTACGAGCACTTCTTAAGAATCCCGTATTTAGAGCTTCAGAAGACGGGGAAAGGAAACTCACTGTTCATTATCAGAGCGGTTACGTATTGATGGGCTCTGCCGACGATGTCCAAAGTTGTCTCCAGGCCACGAATGAGCCAAAGCTGAAACACTTCGGGGGCGAGCCCAGCGCAACCATCGTCACTTACAGCGACGACTCGCCGCGCGTGGCGGACTTCATTTCGGCACTCGCGCGCGCGCAAAACACGACCGCAAAACTGGATGGTGATCCTCAGGCAAACCAAGCCCTGCAACTTCCCTACGCCGTGACGGAAACTTCGCTGAGCGACTCTGGTCTGGAGCGGCGTACTCGTTCACCCTTTGGGCAGTTTAGCGCCCTCGTTCCCTTGCTCTTTCCACCAAATTAGATTGTGGTTATCTATGCCGTCCATTTGTTCCACCCTATTAATTGGCAGCCGCAATCCCGGTAAGATAAGGGAAATTAAACTCGCTCTGGATGGGCTGCCGTTGACGCTGAAATCACTCGACCGAGTCGGTAATCTGTCCGTTCCGAAAGAATTTGGAGAGACTTATGCCGAGAACGCAATTATCAAGGCTACGGATTATGGGCGACAGACAGGTATGTGCGTTCTTGCAGATGACTCCGGATTGGAAGTGAATTGGCTCGAGGGAACACCTGGTCTTCATTCGGCAAGATTTGGTGCTGGCTCAGATAGTGATCGTGTTGAGCTGCTGCTTGCAAAATTGATTGATGCTGCCAATGGTGATCGGCGTGCGCGCTTCGTTAGTGTGGTGGCAATCGTTCATCCCGCGGTAGGCGTGCTCAATGTGGCAGAAGGTGAATGCCGCGGACGAATTAGTCATGCGCCGCTTGGTAGCAATGGATTCGGCTACGATCCCGTTTTCGTTCCTGATGGCTACGAGTTGACGTTTGCGCAACTTCAAAATGAAGTGAAGGCACGCATAAGTCACCGGGCTAAATCGCTGGCTCTAACCAGAGACTTTTTGATGGGATTATTGACCGCCGCTTGACCGTAAGTCTGACGGGCTTCTAGAATGCCCTGCCTTCGTACGATGTCGTTGGCAAATTAGCGGGGCGTAGCACAGCCTGGTAGTGCGCTCGGTTTGGGACCGAGAGGTCGGAGGTTCAAATCCTCTCGCCCCGACCAAAATTCCTAAGTGAAAAGGCCACCTGTTCCGGTGGCCCTTTTCATTGTGCCGTCAAATTGTGCCAAACGGCTTCGGTTTAACGCGGCTTCAGTTAACCAGTTCGACTGTCTCAGTTGTCGTTGGCGATTGCCAGAAGGCGGGGACTAAAGCGTTACTCGCTGCGACCAGCGCTTGCCTGCGCGGGTGTGAGTAGTGATTCAACATGTCTCGGTCTATGTCCCCAAACTGCGCCAGCATCACTTGTTCAGGGACGCCGTTCTCTCCGGCAACCGTGATTGCATAGTGCCTGCCATCGTGGAAGCGCAGACCGTCTAATCCAGCCGCCTTACGAATCTTTCGCCATGCTGATCACCCCTTTAGTCCTGCACGCACCAGACGCGTTGGGAGGAGTCGCATCTATCCGTCGAGGCCCTCCACGGGCTGACTACTGTCACGTTGAGGCCATCCCAGAAGGCCCCAGGGAGAAAAACAAGAGTTCCATACTCCTCGTTGCTGACGGTCCATGCGAGACAGTTAGAGCGACCAGCGAGGCCGCTGCCGACTATGGCGCCAGCCGGTCCGCCGGCCGTGCGAATCCAGCCGGAGGCACTAGGCGGGCCGAAGCCAGAATCGGCTTCCGTGAGACCGAGTTCGGTATCGTAGCGCAGGTTCGAGGGGTCATGGATCTCCCACAGCGAGGCCATATGGTAGCCCGCAGCGCAGGCCGTCAGCGGCTGGCTTCCGTTGTGAGTGGTCTGCGTCAGGTAGTATGACTTTCGCGGGTCGCGATTGAGAGGGTTCTTGATGTCCCCCTGCCCGCGGCTGACGATCGGCATCAGTGTGGCGACCGCGACCACGATAACGGGAAGGCGGATGAGAGCGATTAGTGATCTCTTGAAGCTGAACATGAGTAACCTCCATTAGATGGCGCGTCAGGCGCGCAGGTTCTTGAACCGAGTCGGGTATGAGCCGCCCATGGTAGCGAAACACAACCCTCAAGTCCTTGGAAACCATCTTGGAGTTTCTTGGAATTTCCCAGACGCGGTGAGGTGTTGATTGTGGGCAATCTACGTAACAATTCTCTTTTAAGAGACAGGATGTCGAAGGAGTTAGGAGTTTGCTGTCGCTGGAACGCGCGTAACGCTCGGAATTAGCTTCAGCCTCAGAACTCACGACGCGGCCACGCTATACGTCAGCTTACAGAGCGAACACTCTCTCCGCATTGGTCTGGAATAGTTTCTTCTTGTCACTCTTGCTGATAGGCACGCTGTCGGTTGCTATCACCTCATCGAGCTCGTACTGGTACGGATAGTCCATGGCGTAAAGCACTCGCTCCACGCCGAGCACAGATTGAAGAAACGTGATCACGGGTGACCAAGCCATGCCGCTAGTCGTCACGTAGATGTTCTCTTTCATGTACTCGCTCGGTTTTCTCTTCAGCTTAGCCACAGCCTTAGGTGTGTTGGGTCGGACTCGACTGAAGTAATCAATCCGAGAGAGCCAGAAAGGGAGCGCTTCGCCCCCGTGCCCCAGCACCACCCGCAGTTTGGGGAAGCGGTCGAACGCGCCACTGCGTATGACAGCGAGCGCATGTAAACCGCTCTCGGCCCCGAATCCCCGGATAGCGCCCTCCAAACCCCGCTCCACGTAAGGTACGATCATCGCTGGGAGGCGCCTGCGGGTGCAGATAGAGGGGGACATTCAACGCCTCAGCGGCTTCGAAGATGTCCCAGAATTTTGGATCGTCCAAAAACTCGCCGCGCGTATGTGAGTTGATGATGACGCCCTTGAGCCCGAGCTTGCGAACCCCACGCTCAATTTCCTTCGTCGCTGCTCTCGGGTCCTGAGGTGCCGCCGCCGCCAGTCCGGCGAAGCGCGTCGGATACTTACGGATCGCCTCGGCCACTTGATCGTTGGTGTCAGATGCGATTTGGTTGGCCGTAGCAGCGTCGAAGACTTGCACGCCAGGCGACGTGAGCGAGAGAACCTGCATTTCGATGCCCGTAGCATCCATATCGCGAATACGTCCCTCACCGATGTCAGCCAGCCGCGCCACGAGTTGTGCGTTCGCGCCAAGCCGCGCCCACAGGGCGACGAAACCGGGATCGTCGATGGACTTACTCGCCGCCATCTTCCGGTAGGTAGCCAAGAGGTCGGAGGGACCCCAGGCTTCTTCGGTCGCGATTCGTTTGTAGCCGACCTCCCGCACGGCGGCAGGTTCCTTCGGCGAACCGCTCTGAGACTGTTCTCTTGCAGAGGCGATACGATCAGCGGTCAATGTCGCGGAAAGGGCAATGGCATCCTGCAAAAATGATCGTCTGCTGCGTTTCATTTAATCTCCCAGACTGAATCCCATCAATATCCTCTCAAGAACATGTGCTCCGATTTCAGATTCCTTGCGGCTTCATACCACACGGCGAAGCGGCCGAACAATACGCTTCAGCGGCTAGCCCCCACAACTACGAATAAAGGTCCGCTGCAAGCGCTTGTCGATGGCGCGTTCCCCGCAAATCAGTCCCACAAGCGACAACATAAAAAGACCCTTCTGAATGGTCATTTCTGTGTGCCGAGATAGCGAGTCCTTCAACGAAAGCGCACACATAAAAAGAGCGCTGGTCCCCATTTTTGTGACGACTTTGTGACGTAACCCCTCAAAAGTGCATACAAAATCACAGAGTAGCACCTAGCGCCACTGTTGCTAGCTATTCATTGAAGTTATTGAGAGGTGTGGAGTTGTATGCTACTTGATGCTACTCGGTGGCAAGGCAGATGGTCTATTTGGGACCGAGAGGTCGGAGGTTCAAATCCTCTCGCCCCGACCATAAACCTCCCACCCCTTAATAACTTAGAGAGATGCTGACTAACCGTTCTGTTTTTCTGTGTAGCCAATTTGTGACCAGAATAGCCAGCACGCAACGTGTAGGGAACGGTAGCGCAGGGCACGGAATGTGAAATCTTGAGGATTTCCCAGCCAACGCAACCCTTGAAACTAAAAAATATTTGTGTAGCGACCCGGTTACTCGGTTAACAACCGAGTGGTCGGTGTAATCCACTCCCGATTCGCAAGGGGGGTCAGGGGTTCGATCGCCGTCTACTCCGCCGTTAACGTCGCTCCATTGAACCTAGCGACGCACAACCTTGATGCTCCTCACGATACCTTTCCGCAAGGATGACAATGGCACGGCCTCCCCGGCGTCGAGTTCAACACCCTGATGTGGTGAGGGCTAAAAACCTAGGTCACGGACTTTACGAGACTGTAAGTAGTTCATTCAATATTTCTGCTTCGTTTCAATTGACTTCCCACCTCGACGTTCCACGGTCCGACACTGTTGCCTGTCAGGTTGCAATCCATAACACTTCCCGCAGTATTCTGTTCGGCTAAGACAGCCACGCCATCATTGTTATTAATCTTCGTGTTCCGGATGGTAGGCTTACTGCCCGTTCTGATCCATACACCTGAGTACCCGTTTTCATGGATGTCACAGTCTTCAAGTGTGCCGGCGGCATTTTCTAAGAAAAGCACACCACCCATTTTGCCTTTATGGATCTTGCAGTTGCGGAGCATCGGATTACCTCCACTAATCGCCACCTCCTGGTAATTCGAGTGCCCAAAAATATCGCAATTCTCTATCGTCCCCAGGCCGCCGTTGTAAACGAATAGACCACTCATTCCACCGCCATAGATTGCGCAGTCCCTAATAATAGGATCCGAGCCTCCTGAGATCTCGACGTCGGAATAGACATTATCGAAGATGCGGCTTCGTGTGACGATAGGTGAACTATGCTCCAGAATCTGTAGTCCCACATTCCCGTTGCTGTGGATTTGGCACTCTTCGATGAGCGCGGAACTGCTCTCCTGGACGTAAACGCCGTTGTGCTTGGAATGGTGAATGTTAGTCCGCAGTACAGTGGGCTTACTTCCGCTGCGACTCTCTAATCCCAAGTAGTTATCGAAGATTTCACAGTCCTCAATCCTACCCAGACCACCGTCAGTCACCACGATGCCGGCTTGTTTGCTTTTACTTACCTTGCAGCGCCGCAAAATTGGATTGCCGCCCTCTTCGATCCGCACCCCTGACCAGTAAGTGCCGGAGATGTCACAGTCTTCCAGTGTGCCTTGCGCACCATCGTAGACCCATACGCCGTTCGATTTTCCGTCATGAATTTTAGTATTGCGAATGACTGGGTTAGCGTTGGTGCCGTGTATCGCAATGCCGGCGACGGAGTTGGAGACGATGTCGCAGTGTTCGAGGACCAACTCACCCTGTGGCACGTCCACTGCGGGGGTTTGATTCTTCGACAAGAGATTAAACAATCCGCCCATGAAGCCAACACGGTGGCGAATGGTGAATCCCCGCACCACTGCCCGCTCGGTCCGCATCGTAATACTGGAGGAGTTTAATGTTTGGATTGACACGCTCTCCGTCGTCCCACGCGAATCAGCGACGATCTCGACAGGCTTATCAATGATCAGATTCTCCCTGTAAAGACCGGGACGCACGAGAATGCGCATGCCGGGCTGAACAGCTCTAAGAGCTTCGCCAATACTCTTGTACTGTCCCCCACCCTTTTGCGCCACAATGACGGCATTGGGCGGGGGCGCCTCTTGCGACACATTTCCGACGCTGCCACAAGCCAAGCTGAACCGGACGGTTAACAAGACGAGCGTGTAATAGATAGCAATTCTGCAGGCGCGATATTTCATAGTGTTGATTGAAAGGAGTTTGGGACCAAGACGAGGGGAGGAAGGGAGGCGCCCGACGAACGGGGTGCCTGACCATAGGCATCGTAAGTGTATCGTGAGCATTTTCTCCTGTGTCGTCTCGCGAGACTCTGTGGCGAGTCGAGCCCGACTTATGATCGACCAGCCGATGGTCTCAAGTGGTCAAAAAGAAATTGAAAGGTCCACTATGCGTTGCATACTTCTCCTTACATACGATCGATTCCAGCCACTCACTATGGCGAAGCCAGCCTTAAGCCCGTTATTGCTTAGCCCCCGCGGCCTGAAGTAAGTTGGCGATCTCCGTGTAATCCTTCTCTTTTGCAATCATCAGGGCCGTCTTTCCGGTCGCAACGAATTTCCCTGATACATAAACACCCTTGCTTAGTAATGCTCGGACGATTCCGCTATCACCGGATGAAGCCGCCAGCATTAATGCTGTGCATCCATCGTTAGCTGTCGCGTTCACATCAGCGCCGTGATCCAGCAATAAATTGACAGCGTCCGTTTGAATATTCGTAACAGCGAACATCAGAGCTGTCCGGCCTTCATCGTCTTTTTCATTCACGTCCGCTCCGCCCTTGAGTAACGTTTTCACCTCCTCTGTTCGTCCTTCGAGTGCCGCACGCATTAGGTTTGTGTGGCCACCTTCATGCTCTGCAGATTTACTCATCTGTGCGCGTGTAGTCATGATTCACCTTCTTCGGGCAGCTCCTCTCTCGAACTGCTCACCGTTTCTTCTTCATCTTTTTCCGCCGCACAATCTCAACCGAACAGGGGGCATGGCTGACAACCGCGGATGCGACGCTGCCCAGGAGCAACCGTTTGATTCCAGAGTACCCATGCGAGCCGAGCACGATAAGGTCCGCTGACCATTTTCGGGCTTCGTCCACAATTACCGAGCGAGCGTCGCCTTCGCGCACTGCCGACTCGATCTTGAGTCCCTTCCGCTTCAACCTTGCACTCATCTTTTGAGTCAATTCAGTGGCGCGTTTGGTCAACTCTTGATGCGCTCGTTCGAGACTTCCGCTCGCGTCATACCACAATTCGGCTGCTGGCGGAGGAACAGGCTCGACGACCGAGATGACTCGCACGATCGTTTTTGATGGCCAGGGCCGCTTTGCGACTTCTTTAGTCGCTTCGACCGAATACTCAGATTTGTCAATGGCCAATAGTACCTTCATGTTCAACATCTTCCTTGGTTAGCAGAAGTTGAAAGACGCTTGCTATTGAGCACACTAAAGAAACGCAAACCAAAAATCCCCTCACGTTAAGAAAACCGCATTGATTGCCATGCAAGGCTCGTCTTACCCACGCGACTCACTCCGCCAGGAACTCTAATTGAATTCACTAAGACGACTATGGGGCGAGATTGACCGCTCGTAAGCAGCAGGAGATAAAGCCTCTCTCCGGGTACGACTGTAAAAATCACGGATGTAATTCTTCAAACCGAATTTCCACCAAAACATCCCATGACGGTTCGCTTCCCGCTGTGCTTCCTCGGCAGTCCAGCCTTCGTTGGCAAGCCTGTAGATGGCAATAATCAATCCTGTTCGGTCTCTCCCGTAGTTGCAGTGGACGAAAACCGGCTGATTTTCGGGTGCATTGAGGATTGCGAGCGCCTGCCGCACTTTTGTGTCGGCCGGCCGGCCAATCCTGCCTAGGGGCACGTTGAAGTAGTTTAGACCCAATGCGCGCGCCTGTTGTGCTTCGGAACGTATGTCTTCGTTGGATCCGCGCAAATTAACAACGGTTCTTACACCAAGCTTTCTAAGTCGCATTAGACCGCCGGCCCGGGGCTGTGCTCCGCGGTAGAGTTTTTCGTTGACCCGATGAAATCTTGGCAGTTCTTTGTACTTCACCACGTCCTGAGCCATCATCACAGGCGCAATCCAAATCGCAGTAATAATGAGACCGAAAAGGTTTATGAATGTCTTTCTCATATGTTCGCCCTCAGCCTCACCGAAATTTCACTTGGAAGTGGACGTCGGATCTTAGTCAAAAATTGGCGGTAACGGCTCCACTGCCGTCAAAGATACATTTTGTCGGGAAGGTTTTGAGATGACGCTGAACACTAACGCGATTGCTTGAGTATTACCTCCAAGAAACTATGCGTCTGATTCACCCGAGCTTAGCTACACGTTTCTGCAACTCGTGAGCGATCTCAGAGGGTTTAGTATTTGATTCAAACGTCACCTGCTCGCCAAATATCACTCGCACCGTGCCCGGCGCAGCAAAATATTGCCGACGTCTTTTCAGTTCGTATAAGCCGTCAAGTTTGACGGGCACT
>DASSCX010000090.1:0-13075 GCA_035697425.1 Pyrinomonadaceae bacterium
GTAGGCACGCCACCTACGATGGGGGCGAGGTTCACGCCATTTCCACCGCTAATCGTTCCGTTTCCTGTCAACAATGAGAAGCCTGGCGAACCTCCAATATTGAATACGCCGTTGGAGCCAGGCGTGCCGATTTGATTGCCAAACTGCATGAAATCAGTTTTGGACACTTCGTAAATATTCACGTCCATAACCACTTCGGCGCGGTCCTTATCAATGCTCGCCAAAAGATCGCCGATCAACCGCACATTCTCAGCGGTGTCGCGCACAGTCAAACTGTTGGTGGCATCGTCCGGCACCACGATCGTTTGTGGTCGTCCCACCGAAGGCGGAATCGCCTGCTGAATTAGTTGTCGCGCATCGCTCGGCTTCATATTTGAGAGGAAGAACGTCCGAAGTACGAGTTGCTGATACTGCGGCCGGCGTGTTTGATCAGCGACCAGAATTGTGCGGCGGCTTAGCTTCTGAAAAAACAAACCTTCCTGAAGAAAGATGTAGTCAAGAGCTTGTGCGGTCGTAACCTCGCGCAGGTTGATATCGATGGTTCGCGGTTGCGCAAACGACTGGCGATCGAAAACCACGTTGAGTTGCAGTTGCTCGGCCAAGCTGCGAACAAATGACTTGAGGTCGCCGTTGTAGGTGATCACGCGCAGTTGTTCAGGGCGGGTTGACTGCACGCTTGTCGCGTCCAGCACTTGTCCGCTGGCCGGTACGGCGACACCTTCGCCGTTTTCACCATTCGCTGCGGCGCCATTACTCGGACGACTCGTTCCGTCCTTGATGCTTTGCAGCCGCAGCATCCGATCCATTTCAGATACAGCCAGCTCATTCACCGGATCGTAACCATAGGCCTGACGGAAGGCGTTATAAGCCCCCACGAAATCGCGCTGCTCCGCGAGGGCGCGCCCCTGCTGCATAAAGGATTGCGACGCATTAAATGCCGCCCGGCGGAAGTGGAGCTGATACTCCATATTGGAGGGGTCAGCAGCGACGGCGAGAGTAAACTCCTGCGCAGCCTTCTCCCACTGTTGAGAATTCTCATATTGCATCCCGCGTTTGAAGTTTTTGTCGCCCTTCTTTGCCATAGCGGTGATCGGCAAGATCAATAAAGAAAAGGCGAGCAGTAGCGAAACGCACATCTGGGTTTTTGTTTTAATTCTCATTGAAGTTCTCTCTAGGGCTGAAGGTGAAGTTCCGTCGGGACTCAATTCCGGGGTAATAATGCCGTCAGGCAACCTAAGATGCAACCGTAACGCCGTCTGTTTACACGCGATATTGGGCTTTTGGTTCCAGGACTCTCGTCTGGGTATCAGGTTTTGGACGTCGGGTGTCGGGTTTCACCGACACGAACAAGCCAGATAATAAATCAAAAATGAAAAATGAGATACGAAAAATGCCTTGGATCCGTTATCCGGACCCATAATTATTTGGTCCCGCCCACTTCCTCAACAAACGTCACCCGGTTGATTTCATGGAGCGTCGAGATTCCGGCGAATACCTTCCGCAGGGCCGATTCCCGCAGACTTGTGAGTCCCTCTGCCACGGCAGCCCGGCGCACTTCGGAGCCCGGACGTCGCTCAACAATCATCTCGCGAATATTGTCTGAGAGGTCAAGTAGTTCGTGAATCGCGGTCCGACCTCGATAGCCGGTGTGATTGCAGGCATCGCAGCCGACGTTTGCATAGAAGGTCGTATTACGATGCTCGTCAATCCTGAGGCCCGACTCCTCGAGTTCCAGATCGGACGCGTGAAAAGGACGCTTACAATAAGGACAGAGCATCCGAATCAATCGCTGAGCCAGCACGCAGTTCAATGAAGAGACGAAGTTGTAAGGCTCCACACCCATGTTGAGGAAGCGGCCAATTACGTCAATGACGTTGTTCGCGTGAACTGTCGTAAAGACCAGGTGGCCCGTCAGCGCCGATTGAATGGCGATATGTGCAGTTTCGGTGTCGCGAATCTCACCGACCATGATCTTGTCAGGGTCGTGACGCAGAATGGAACGCAGGCCACGATCAAAAGTGAGTCCCTTTTTTTCATTGACCGGAATTTGCGTAATGCCGTGCAACTGATACTCGACCGGATCCTCAATGGTAACGATCTTATCTTCTTCGTTTCGAATCTCGTTGAGTGCGGCGTAAAGCGTTGTCGTCTTACCTGAGCCAGTTGGACCGGTTACGAGGACCATGCCATAAGGCTCGGCGATGTAATGACGAAACTTGCGCAGATCGTCTTCAGCAAATCCCACCACATCGAGATTCAGATTCTTAAACTCTTCGTTGATTTGTTCTTTATCGAGGATACGAATCACGGCATCTTCGCCATGAATCGTCGGCATGATCGAGACGCGAAAGTCTACGTTTCGTCCTTTGTAACGCACGCGAAATCGGCCATCCTGCGGAACCCGGCGTTCGGCAATATCCAACTCCGACATAACCTTGATACGCGAAATCAGTGTCTGGTGATAGGCGAGATCGATGGGATCGACCTTGGCGTAGAGTGCGCCATCAATTCGGTATTTGACCTGCACTTCCGTGTCGCGAGTCTCGATATGAATATCCGAGGCGCGCGATTCCATTGCATTGTAAATAATCGTGTCGACGAGTTTGATAATCGGCGACATCTCGGAATCGGTTGCGAGGCGATCGAGATCCAGAACCTCTTCACCGGTTTCTGTTTCTCGCACGAGGGAGATGCGAAACCCCGAGGCCGCCTCCTGCAAGACGCGCTGGGTAGCGTCGCCGCGGCGCAGGATCACTTCGATGGCACCGGCCGTAGCGACGTGCGGCACCACCCGCGAATGCAAGGCCCCGGAAAGTTCATCGAGCCGCTCGAGGTCTGTCGGATCGGCCATTGCCAGGTGCAAACCGCGCGCGTCCTTCTTTAAAGGCAGGAATTGATGGCGGACCATGAGATCGACAGGGATCTCATTAAATAAGGTGTAGTCGACGGGAGAATCGCCTTCGGTGGGAAGTAGTTCGACAAATGGGAGTCGATACCGGCGAGCGAGTTCTTTGGCGGCGCGCACCTCGGGTGGTTGGAGCTCGCCATCGGCTCCGACAGTGCCAACACCGACCACCGCTGCCGGGTTATTACCCGCGTCGTCTTTTGAAAGCTCTTTCATCTAACTAAGTCTCATCGCGCGCCAGTAACTCCAACGCCGCTGGAAATCGATTGAATAATTGGCAAGTAAATGGCCAAAAGAATCGTGACGACAACGCCGCCCATCACCACCAGAATCGCAGGCTCAAGTGTGGTCGTCAACTGTTCTAGCCTGACCTCAGATTCGGCATCGTAGAACACTGCTACTTCGTCCAGCATCTCTCGCAAACTGCCCGAGCGTTCACCAATTCCGATCATATCGATGGCCAGCAATGGCATCCATCCGGCTGACTCCAGACTCTCCGTAAATGAACGCCCTTCCCTAATCATAGGCAGTATCGCTGCGCTCCGCCGCCGCAATTCGCGATTCGTAATCGACTCGGACGCGATTTCCCATGACTCGACGAGAGTGATACCGCCCGCAAGAAGCGTGGCGAGTGAACGCGTGGCCTGTGCTACTGACAACTGAATCGCAAGACTGCCGGCTAGTGGGATCTTGAGAATTAAGCCATCAATAGTCAGACGACCGTTGGGAGTGCGCGACCACAGGAAAAGAATAATCGAGCCTCCCACTAGTAACGGTCCAAACCAGATCACGTTCCCTGAGAGCCAGTGGGATAGACCAATGACGATTTGTGTGACAGTCGGCAGCTCGCTTCCGAAATTTGCAAATAATTCCGACATGCGTGGCACGACGTAGACAGTTAGAAACGTAACCATGCAGAGCGAGGCAAACAGCAGGAACATCGGATAGGCGAGCGCGCCGCGAATCTTGCGTCGCAACGCAACGTTGCGTCGCATGTAAGTTACATAGCGCCCCAGCACTTCATCTAGCGCACCTGAACGCTCGCCGGCCAGAATCGATGCCGTGTAGATGCGCGGAAAGAGACTGCCCTGCGCTGCGAACGCCTGCGACAGCGCGGCGCCGCCGCGAATTTGTTCTTCAACATCTCCGAGCACGGCGCGCAGACGAGCTGAGGCCGCGCGCTTACGCAGCATTGTGATGGCTTGCATTATGGGGATGCCGGCGCGGAAGAGGGCCGCGAGTTGTTGATTAAAAAGCAGGAAGTCGTTTGGCTTAACGCGCGCGTGCGCTCCGCGCCCGCCGAGCCGCGTTAAAGTCGTGACTCCAGTTGTACGCGGCGGGGTTACGTTGAAAACACGAAAGCCTTCACGCTCGAGTCGGGCCCGGGCTTCATGAATGCCGGGCGCATCGACGGTGCGCGTTACCACCTCGCCCGCAGGCGTCCCTAAACGAACAATGAACTCAGCCATACTTAAAGGAGAACAACTCTGATTGTGGGAATACCCCTTGAAATGAAGCGAAAGTATAGCACGCGCCAACTCGGGCCTCATGAACACCCAGCCCCGCCTGGAATTGCACGCCTCACCTGGCTGGAAGTTTCAAGGCTATTGCATAGGATTGAGGCTTTGCACAAAGGGTCCGCGCCGCAGGCGGACAATGTTTATAGAATCAGATTGGATAGAGACAAGGAGCCCCTTTAAGGACGCAACATCTAACATTTTCTCCTAACGGGCTGGACACTTATTGAGTTCGCCTTGATGCTATAAACCGTTCGTCCCTAACGGGACGGGGCCGACCGTACCTTCCCACTTTTTGTGCAAAGCCCAGGAGTGATGCTTTCTTCCGCAGGTCGGGTGCAGCCTTGTTAACACTCCTCTCAGTTGCTTCTTGCGCGGTCTCCGTCGCTGTCCTACAATGCCGTCGTCCCAAATTGAAATCGGAATAGCGCGCGCTCGGTCTCCCACCGTTTCCAGCGGTCCCTGACAAAAGAAAAAGAGTTTCCCTGGGCATCACCGGTTATGCGGAAAGCATCTCTGTTAGCAGCCCTTTCGACCGAACGATCGTTGCAGACTCTGAAGCAGACAAGCGGGGGTCAAATGCACTTACCGGCTAAATTCGCTGTCAGGATAGCCTTCCTGTCATGCTGCGTTCTGGCTTGCGCCACCAGCGCCACTGTTCACGCTCAGGAAACTGCCCAACCGAAGCCAACTGTAGAACCAACAAGCACTCCTGCCGAATCCAAACCAGAGGAGCAGCGCAAAACAGGTGTAGACCTCGACGGCCCCGTGATCGTCAACACCGACCTGATCACGCTGACGGTGACCGTTACCGACACTTACGGACGTTATGTTTCCGGCTTAACCAAAAACGCATTTACCCTCCTCGATCAAAAAACACCACAGGAAATTACTTTTTTCAGTGACGATGATTCCCCGGTTTCCGTTGGCGTGATTTTCGACGTTTCGGGTTCCATGAGCGGCGAAAAAGTGAAAAAAGCTCGCGAAGCGCTTTCGAAGTTTATTCAAACCAGTCATAACGCGGATGAGTATTTTCTGATTGGCTTCAACTCTCGCGCTCAACTGCTGCTCGACAAAACTCGCGACGGCAACGCTGTTCTCGACAAGCTGATGTTCGTGGAAACGAAGAACAATACCGCGCTTTATGACGCTTGTTATCTTGGTGTCGAGAAGGTGCAACGAGGCGCTCATCCGAAACGGGCGTTGTTGTTGATTAGTGATGGTCAGGACAACAACTCGCGTTACACCTTCAATGAACTGAGACGCCTGCTGAAAGAATCCGATGTTGTGCTTTATGGAATCGGCATTCTAAGCGGCGCTGACGCCGGTAACCAGCTCGGCATGGAAGGTCAAGCGACCCTGGACGAGTTAGCTAACGTTTCTGGCGGCAAAGCTTTCTTTCCGCGCTCCGCCGTGGAAATGGATGACATCTTTGAACAAATCGCTCTCGAACTACGCCATCAATACTCGATCGGTTATAAGCCCAACAACTTCGTTAACGACGGCAAGTGGCACAAGATTAAGGTCAAGGTCACTCCCCCTCGTGGCCTGCCCAAGTTGTTCGTTCGCTCTAAAGAAGGCTATTTCGCGGTCGCCGGATCACGCTGATACGCGTTATTGCCGATTTTAAGAACTCACCGCCAAGGCGCCAAGAAACGCCAAGTACGCCAAGTAAATAAAATAACGGAAGAGCATCCCAACAAGCCTCTCGACTAAAAGATATCGGCTGAAAATCTTCTTGGCGTTCTTGGCGTTTCTTGGCGCCTTGGCGGTATCTTTCGATCTCCGGCAACTAACCCTCTCTCCCAAACATCTTTCTACCGTGTGCGCAGTGGACGCCAGGCTGTCTGTTGCCCGAGCCCGGCGAAATCAGCGGATTGAATTCGGCGCTCCAGCCCGACCTTCAGGGCTCACGGAGCGCTTTGCATGAGTAGAGGTAAAGAGAGCGTGATCTCATTCTTACCGGGCTTCAGCCCGGTGTTGATCGCGGCTCGGAAGGGGAGACCGTTTAAACGGTTTCCATTTGGCCACTGGACTGCGGGCACCGCGCTAAAGCGCGGTGAGATGAGACCCCACGGCAGTCGAAGGTTTGCGTTACAATCCTTCGCAGAGAGAGGGCTAACGAGGTCAGTGAAAAAGCAGCGCATTTTTGATTCGGAGGGCCGCTCCTTGCGGGGTTTCCTACTTCTCGGCATGCTTGCCATGCTTGTGGCGGGACTCGCGGGATCCAGCCAGGTGCCCGCCGGCCAGGCACAGGAAACCCGCTTAAGACGGAGCGGCCAAACCGCGACTCCGCGTCCCACAACGACGCCGACGCCGCGACCTGCGACCGTAACCACGGCCCCTCGGCCTACTCCGACTCCGGCAACTCAGCAACCAACGACCGCGGCGACACCTCCGGCCAATCAGCCGACCGCCACGCCGACACCCCAGGTTATCCAGAGCGGCGTAGATAAGATTGCCCCGGAGCTTGGACCGCCGCCGCCGATTCCTAAGTTAAAACCAAAGCCAACGCCGACTCCTCCTGAGGAATTCGGCGAAGGTGAAGTGGTACGTGTAGACACGGAGCTGGTAACGCTAAACGTGCGCGTTATCGATCGTAACAACCGTCCGATCGATAATATCCAGGAGAACGAGGTGCACGTCTACGAGGACGGCGTCGAACAGCCGGTTGTGTTTTTCAGCCGCGAGGAGGTGCCTATCAGTTATGGATTAGCGGTTGATACCTCGGGGTCGCTACGTACCCAGTTGCAAAGCGTGATCGATGCCGGCAAGAGCATCGTCAATACTAACAAGCCGGGAGACGAAACATTTCTTGTTCGTTTCATCAGTAGCGATAAGATCATTACCGAGCAGGACTTCACCTCAAATCAGGATTTGCTGATTGATGCGCTCGATAGTTTGTACACCGAGGGCGGTCAGACCGCCGTCATCGACGCTGTCTATCTGTCCGCGGAGCGCCTCGCTGAATACAAGAAAGGCGACGACAATGATCGGCGGCGCCGCGCCCTGATTGTTGTGACTGACGGCGAGGATCGCGTCAGTTTCTACAAACAGGAGCAGCTTTTCGCGCGTTTGCGCGAGCAGGATGTGCAGATTTATGTGATCGGATTTGTGAATGAGCTGGACAAGGAAGGTAGCTTTATTCGCAAAAGCCCGCGTGAACGTTCCGTCAATCTGATCAACAAGATGGCTTCCGAGACTGGCGGCCGCGCCTTCTTTCCGCAATCGATTTCCGAAGTGCCTCAAATTGCCAATGAGATCGTGCGCGACCTGCGGACGCAATACGTCCTGGCCTACAATCCAACTAACAAAGCGCGCGACGGTTCTTATCGTTCGATCAAGGTTTCAGTCGCCGACGCGCCCGGTCGCGACAAACGCATCGCACTTACTCGAAGTGGGCGTAGCGCACCTCGCGGACCGGCGCCAACAACACGAGCTACCCCGCCACCACCGCGGACTCGGTTACCGGCTACGAGACCTTAAGAGCAGGACTGGGCGGGATGATTTGTAAGGACACTTCAAGCTACGTTCCCTCAGTGCAGACTTCAAAAACGAACCACGAAGTCCCACGAAATTACACGAAAGATGTTTAGTGTTGCTTAGTGTGAATTTGTGGTTCGTTTTTCGGATTACAAGCTGCCCAGATTTAACTTCCAGTTCCTCGTTGTCTCGACGATGCTTCAAAGCAGACTAATAATCGCGCTTGCACTACTGATTTGCAGCATCAGTGCCGCCGAACAACAAGCTAAAACCGAAGTTCAGTCCCTGCCGGCAATCGCTTCGCGCACTGAATTTGATTCACTCGCGCGCATCTATTCCGATAGTTCCTATCCGCTCTCGCACGTACTTTTCGTAATTGATCGCCGCGACGGCAACAAGATCTACTACGTAAACTCTCGCCGTTATGCCTTTCATAAAGACTTCGTTAACGGCACCTACCTGTCCCTGGAACGGGGCCAGGATTTCTTTGAGAACAATTATCTAAAACCTAACCGGCGCTTCATTCTGGGCACACTCGCTTATCAAACTCCGGTACAGCGTTGGACCTTTGAATTTTGGGAAGGCGATCAAATAAGCAGCGAGCTGATTAAAACAACCGGCGAGATTATTAATAAGAGTTTCTTCACAACCGTGGCCTATAAGCCCAACTCCTCACGGCAGGAAGAGGCTTCAGCGGCGATGACCGGTCTGGAGCGTGTTCTGCAAAGCGATATCTCCCAGGGGCAGGAATATGAACCACTCAATCTCGCACGGGGACTGGGACGTATTCACATTATCGAAAAGCTCGACGAACACGTTGAGATTGGCTTCAATGAAATTCTGGTGCTGAACGAAGTGCCGATACAGCTTCCCCCAGTGGCTGGCGTGATTGTCAGCAAGCCTTCTACTCCACTTTCACACATCAACTTGCTGGTAAAGGGCTGGGGCGTACCCAACGCCTATATCAAGAACGCCCATGAACTACTGAAGCAATACGACGGTCGTTGGGTTTCATTTGAAACTAAGCGCGACACCTACACAATCAAGCCGGCCGACATGGATCAACTGCGCGAGTACCAGAAGCGCATGTCGCAGCGGCTCGATGTGATGAAACCGCGTTCTGACTTGTCGGCAACACGGATCAAGACATTGGGTCAGCAACGAGCGCGTGATGTTGTGGCCTATGGGGGCAAGTCTGCCAATCTCGGTGAGCTGATGAACGCACGGCTGCCCGGTGTGATCATTCCCGATGGTTTTACCGTTCCCTTTTTCTACTACGACCAGTTCATTAGTGAAAATGGGCTCGACGATTTCATCTTCGAGATGATGAACGACCAAAAGTTTGTTCATGATCCCGCTTACCGGCGCGGACGGCTTACCGAATTACGCGATCGCATTCAGAAAGGACAGATCAACGAAGGACTGCGAACCCAGGTGTTGCACCGAGCGCATGCTCAATATCCAGGAAAAGGCTTGTTTGCGCGCAGCTCATCAAACGCGGAGGACCTGCCAAACTTTAGTGGCGCCGGCCTACACTCGAGTGTGCCGAATGTGAAAGGCGACAACCAATTGCTGGAAGCGCTCAAGACTGTCTGGGCGTCTCTTTGGAACTTTGAAGCATACGAAGCGCGGGAACGCGCCGGCATCGATCATGCGAAGGTTTACATGGCCGTTTTGATTCAGGAAGGCATCAATGCCGATAGCGCCGGAGTGATGATCACTGCCGATCCTTACAATCCCGAAAGCAAGGGAGCGATCTATATCAGTGCAAAGCGCGGCCTCGGGATCAAAGTAGTAGACGGCAAGCGGATCGCGGAACAAATACTTTTTCGGCCCGAGTCGAACGCGATTCGAGTGCTAACCAGATCAGCTGAGGATAGTCTGCTCACTTTTGACGAGAATGGTGGGGTGAAAGAAGTTCCCATCACCGGGGAGCGCGCTGTGTTGACGGACGGGATGGCGCGACGTCTTGCGTTCGCGGCCCAGCGGATTAAGCGCGTATTCGGGGGCAAAGATCAGGATATTGAGTGGCTCTACCTGCGCGGCCAACTCTACATTGTCCAGGCGCGGCCGTTTATTGCAGGCGGTGGAAACTGAAGCGCTAACTGGAAACCGCCAAGCCGCCAAGAAACGCAGAGGGCGCCAAGGAAGAAAAGTAATTTAGAATACCGGGGGCCGAGGAAATACAACACCAACCCAAACACACATCACACTCAACAACACAGCACTCAACAACAACCAAAAAAACCATCACACAACGCTTGGCCAGAAAAGTTTCATGGTCATCCGTACATTGCCTGCGGTGGAAACTAGAATATTACGGACTTTTGTCACGATCGATTGGACAGTCAAAGCCATCATTACGGAACCGCGAGCGATAGCGAGCGGATGCAACGACGGCTTGACGACCCGCAAATGGCGATTGCACAAGGCCCATTTGAATTGCCAGATCTCTAGCATTAAGCTCAAGGCAGGCACCGGCTCCTCACTCTCAAAAAAAGACCTCTTGTCGTGCGAGAGTTGTGGTCGTCATGGGCTCCTCCGCAGACTTCCGCAGCGATCACATACCGTTGGCCTACTTCATAACCTTTCGCTCGTACGGTACCTGGCTGCATGGCCGCGAGGGTTCCGTTGATCGCTTTCACAATACATATGGCCCTCCAAAGCTTCGCGCGAATGCGGCACGGCATAGATACAACAGGCAACTCTTGAAGCAACCTCCGGTGAGTTTGGATAAGAAACGGAGAGCTGCCATCAAATCTGCGATACGTGAGACTTGCGAAATCCGAGGTTGGCGCCTGTGGGCTTTCAATATTCGCTCCAACCACGTTCACACTGTTATCACCGCACGCTGCGATCCAGACCGTGTTCTTAACGCACTAAAGGCAAACGCCACCCGCCGGATGAAGGAAACGCATTGTTGGCACAACGAGCGCAGTCCGTGGTCTCGTCGCGGAAGTAAGAGACGTTTATGGACAAAAGAAGATTTGAGTGCAGCAATTGGTTATGTTCTTTACGACCAGGGGCTCCCACGTCCTGAATGATGGGTCAGAGTTTTTTCGAACGCTGTCACCACGTTGAGTTTCGCATCCGCTCGCTACCGCTCGCGGTTCTGTAACGGCCGTCGTTACAGCTTGCAGCAACGTTGCCAGAGTATGCAAGAGCGTTTCTTGGTGGCTTGGCGGTTAATGCGTTGAAGGAGGGTTAGCGCCCGAGCCATTCAATTAGCTGCCCGCCGAGCATCACGACCACAGCAGTGGTAATCAGGATCAATGTGCCAATTCCCAACACGTTGTTGAGCCGCGTATTCTTCAGTTCCCTCGTCAAGTTTTTGTCGTTAATTAGTAAAAGGATGAAGACGAGGATGATCGGCAACAGCAGGCCGTTCAGAACTTGAACTCCTACCAGCAACTGCATCACCGGAATGTTCGGGATGAGCGCGAGGACCACGCCCACCACAATCAAGGCTGTGAAGAGAGTGAAGAAAACCCGGCCGCGACGGAAATCAAGATTCACCCCCTTGGGCATACCGAACGCTTCGCTAACCGCATAGGCAGTCGCGAGTGGCAAGACTGCGCCGGCCAGCAGCGTCGCTCCCAATAACCCAATTCCGAAAAGCACACGGGCTGCGCTTCCCACCACGGGCTCGAGAGCGCGAGCCGCATCCGCGGCTGAACCAATTTCACGCTGACCCACGACATACAAGGTGGCGGCGGTCGCGATGATCATGGAAACCGACATCAGGTTTGAGAATACCGCGCCAAAGTAGGCGTCGATGCGCTCCGGTCCGTAGTGACTGCGCGCCACGCCTTTTTCTACCAGCGAGCTCTGTTGAAAGATTTGAATGTAAGGAGTGACGGTGGTGCCGAGCAAACCGACTACAAGAAAGAGGTAAGCCGGATCAGAATTGAACGTGGGAATAAAGGCACCTCGTGCCACCTCGCCCCAGTTTGGTTTGGCCATGAAAGCCGCTATGGGATAAGCAAAGAACACGAGTGTCATTAGCAGCAGAATTTTTTCTACCTTCGCGTAGGAACCGAAGATCACCAGGTACCAGATCAAAACTGCTCCGAGCGGAACCGCCACATACTTACGTACTCCGAGCAGTTCCATGGCGGCACCAATGCCTACAAACTCGCTTACCGTCACACCGCCGTTCGCGATCAAAATCACTACGACCGCGAACAATGTCCAGGCGATGCCGAATCTTTCGCGAATAAGATCAAGTAAGCCTCTACCAGTCGCCGCACCGAGTCGGGCGCACATTTCCTGCACCACGCCAAAGGAAACAGTCAGGATCACCATCACCCAGATCAGTTGGTAACCAAACTTCGCACCCGCCTGGCTGTAGGTGGCGATACCGCCGGCGTCGTTCCCGGCGGAAGTGGCAATCAATCCCGGGCCAAGAATGGCAAGCCAACGCAACAAGCCGGTCGGGGTCCGCCGCATGCCCCGCAAGTTGACGCTGCGCCCGCGCACATTGATCCGCAATCCGGGTTTGATGGGACGCGAAGTCGCCGGTAAATCTGAGGCAGCGACTGTATCGAGCGCCTCAAGCCCTTGCGGCTGAAGCGAATTATTCATGAGAAGATCCTCGGAGCTTGCGCGCTCCAACTGCGCGGAGCTACCTGGGCCACTGCGGCATCAACCGTCACGACGCCGAGGAGCCGCTTGTCCTCCCCCACGACCGGCAGAGCCGCGAGGTGACTATCGAGAACGCGATGGGCACTTTTATTCGCAGCCTCAAGGGGCTGAAGCGTGTTTAGGTAGGGATCCATTATCTCTTCCAACTTCTTTTCATCCGGCGCCGTAATCAGATCGCGGATTGAAATCACACCCCGCAGCCGGCGGGATTCTTCATCTTCAACAACATAAACAAAGTAAACGAAATCGGGATTTTTCAGAGGCCCGCGCAACTTGTCACGTGCCTCAGCCACAGTAAGGTCTCCGCAAACGTAAACCACGTCATTTGTCATAATGCCCCCGACCGTATGTTCCGGATAGCGCAATAGTTCGATGATCCGTTCGGCTTGTTTCCGCGGTAAACGTTCCACATAACGGCGCATAGTCTGCGGGTGCAATCGGGCTAGAAGATCGGTGGCAATGTCCGGCGCCATTAGCTCAAGCAGACGAAGCGCTTGCTCCTGATCGAGTTCTTCAAAGACCTGAA
>DASSCX010000091.1:0-17391 GCA_035697425.1 Pyrinomonadaceae bacterium
CAATTACTTTGGCGCCGCGATCGTGGCCATCAAGTCCGGGTTTGGCCACCAGCACTCGAATTCGTTTTTCATTCATATCAGTCATTCTAGCTTAGCGAACGAATTGACCCAACGGCCCATCGTCTTTGAGGTAAGGCTTTAGTCGATCGTAAGTGAAAAAATAGCGACCGCTGGGTTCGAGCGCCTTAATAACGTGAGGGAACCCAGCGTCGAAAAGAAATGTGACTCCTCTTTTTGAGATCGAGAAGTTGTCTAGATCTCTGGGTTCGAAGTAGAGAATGTCATAGGCGTCGTTAACGGAAGCTCTCTCGTCCGCTTGATCACTCGAGGCAGCATTTTCCTTTCGGAGCTTTGTCAGCTCCTTTTGCAGTTCGGCATCGACCTCACTCGCCAGCGCGGTCAGCTTTTCAGATCGAAACGCGTCGGCGGCTGTGACCAAGCTTCCGCTTCTTAAGTTAATCAAAAAATGTTTGCTTTGCTCGTCGGGATAAGCAGCCAGGCCGCTTTGCGTGAAAGTGATATCGAGCAGGGAATTAGCGTTGTGATTCACGATGTAAGAGAACTCTGTTAGCCAAGCGTCGTTGCGATAGTCGCTGAGCGAGTAGTCGAAAATGTTTTTGAATGAAAGAAGAGCCCGAACCCGCTTCAGGATGGTTGGCCTAAGTCCCGAAATTACCGGATAGGTAAGTTTGGCAGTCTTGCGCTCGGGAAAATTCCTGCGTACCTCAGCACTTCGCACGAGCACAATCCGGCGCCTTTGAATAATCGCATGGTCCTGGAACCTGTTGTTGGCGGCTGCAAGTTGAGTAGAGGGGAAAGCGCTGAAGCTGAGGAAGGAGAAAGCGATCAGTAATAGGTGAGACATCGTTTGCGGCGCACGAGCGAGCGCGAGTTAGAAGGCAGGCTCTTCGTAAATGCCGTAGACATCACGCAGTGCCGAACAAATCTCTCCGAGTGTCGCGTAGGCACGCACCGCTTCAATAGTAGCCGGCATTGTATTCTCTGCTTTATGTGCCGCCTGCCTCAATTTGTCGAGAGCGTTTGCCACTGCCCCAGAATCGCGTTTATCACGAACCTGCTGCAAGCGTTCAACCTGATGATCGCGTACTGACTCATCGATCACGAGGGTGTGAATCGGAGCTTCTTCCTCCATGGCATATTTGTTTACACCCACTATTACCTGATCACCACGCTCCACGGCTTTTTGATACTGGTAAGCAGAATCCTGAATTTCCCGCTGCGGAAATCCTTTCTCGATCGCCGGCACCATGCCTCCAAGAGAGTCGATCTTCCGGAAGTAGTCCAACGCCCCCCGCTCCATCTTTTCTGTTAGTGATTCGATGAAGTAAGAGCCGCCGAGGGGATCAACTGTATTCGCCACGCCCGTCTCTTCGGCGATGATTTGCTGCGTTCTTAAAGCAATTAAGGCTGCGCGATCTGTAGGCAAAGCGAGGGCTTCATCATAGGCATCAGTGTGCAAGCTCTGCGTGCCACCCAAAACTCCTGCCAACGCCTGAATTGCTACGCGAACGATGTTGTTCAGCGGTTGTTGCACGGTTAGTGAGACACCAGCCGTCTGCGTGTGGAACCGCAGTTTGAGAGTCCGCTCATTACGAGACCCAAAGCGATCGCGCATCTCGCGCGCCCAAATCCGGCGTGCTGCGCGATACTTGGCGATCTCTTCAAAGAAATCATTGTGAGCGTTAAAGAAGAAAGAAATGCGCGGAACAAAACTGTCGAGTTCCAACCCTGCCTTCAGTCCCCACTCCACGTACTCGAGCCCATCCCGTAACGTAAACGCCAACTCCTGAATCGCCGTCGCTCCCGCTTCACGAATGTGATAGCCACTTACTGAGACAGGGTTGTAACGCGGCACGTGTTGCGTACAAAACTCGAACGTATCGACGACCAGTTTCATCGCCGGACGAATGGGATAGATCCACTCTTTCTGCGCAATGTACTCCTTCAGAATATCGTTCTGCAGGGTGCCGGAAATCCGTTTCCAGTCCGCGCCCTGCTTCTCGGCAACAACGAGGTACATCGCCAGTAGTACTGAGGCAGGCGCGTTGATTGTTTGTGAAACCGTGACTTGCTCCAGCGGAAGTTCGCTGAATAGCACTTCCATGTCAGCAAGCGAGGAAACTGCTACGCCACACTTGCCGACTTCACCCTCAGAAAGCAGCGAATCGGCGTCGTATCCCATCAATGTTGGCAAGTCATAAGCGACTGATAGCCCGTGTTGTCCCTGGGCGAGAAGGAATTTGAAGCGGGCGTTCGTCTCTTCCGGAGTGCTGAAGCCAGCGAACTGCCGCATCGTCCACAGCTTGCCGCGGTACCCCGTGGGATGGATGCCGCGGGTGTAGGGAAATTCGCCAGGAAAGGAAATGTCTTCGGAAAAATCTATGTCGCCGAGGTCGGCTGGAGTGTAAAGACGCTGCACCTCTTCGAGTGAAACACTTTCAAAGCGCTGCTTTGTTTCCGGCGTTTTGATCAGAGTCGGTTCCAAGGTCTCACGCTCCCAGCGCTCGACTTCAGCCTCACTCGCGGAAATCTCTTCTTTAGTTTCAGCCATAACCCCTCAATGGGACGAGTTGTTGCGAAGAATCTCGATAGTAGTAAAGGGTATGGAGGGTGTCAAACTACATTGAGTTGACCCTTAGAAAGAGAGGGGCGCGGCTACGATGGCAGTCATAGCCGCGCCAGCAGGGCAGGACCCGGTTACGCGTGGATTCAAGCAGGGGAACTAGCGGCGGCGATTGGCAGGTCTGGAAATCGTTTCATTGTTTCCTCGCGACAAGCGTTGTCGGCTTATTCGATAGGCACCAGGATTTCGTTATCACGCACCATGTTGAGTCGAGTTCTTGCGGCCGACTCAATCGCACGCGGATTATTGCGCAACTGCTCTACTTCAACTCTAAGAACACTATTGATATCTCGCAGCGCCTGTACGTCAGTTTGCATCCTGACGTATTGCTCGGAAGCCACGTTCATTCTCGTTCGCGTGCGCACCGTTACCGTGGCGCAGACGGCAAGCGTGGCCAGCATAATCATGCCGAAGATTACCCACGACGGAATGATCCCGCCCCGGCGCCGTATCTCAGCGCGAGAGCCGATCAGCTCTACGGAAATCTCACGCACCGGCGCAAACGGAGATACCGCACGCGACGCTACACGCTGTGAGCGAATTCGCTCATCAACCCAATAAGAATTTACGACCCTGCTCAAGAAGCACCTCCAAGTCCGTTGCTGATTCTGATTCTGCGTAAATGCGAACGAGTGGCTCAGTGCCGGAGGGCCGCATCAGCAGCCAGGAGCCATCCCCAAAAATGAACTTCACACCGTCCAGGCGATTTGTGCGCTCAATAGCGCGGCCGCCTATTGCCGTCGGGTTCTGATCCAACTTTCCCGCTAACGACTTCATAAGATCGCCGGTAAGGCGTACACCGATTCGGCCAGCCTCGAGGCGTCCGACGCGCGCGTACAATTTTGTGAGCTGTTGGGTCAGGCTCTCGCCGCGCGCAGCAACTGCCTCCGCTGCCAGCAGACACGCAAGGATGCCATCTTTCTCCGGATAGTGACCCTTGATCGATAATCCTGCCGACTCTTCACCGCCGAGGATAATCTTGTCTTCATTGATCAATTCTCCGATGAACTTGAAACCGACAGGCGTTTCGTAAACGGGGAGACCGCGCGCTTCCGCCACGCGATCTACCAGATGCGACGTTGCCACCGAGCGAGCTACGCCGCCCGTCCAGTTTCGTGACTCAGCCAGATAGTCAAACAGCACAGCGATTAGCTGGTTGGGAGTGATGAATTCTCCATTGGCATCGATGACGCCGAAGCGATCGCCGTCGCCATCAGTTGCCAGGCCGAGGGTGCACTTTTTTGAGACGACCAGGTCACGCAGCTCCGTGAGATGAGTCTCTTCGGGTTCCGGTGCTCGACCGCCAAACAAGACGTCACGCCAATTGTGAATCGTCTCTACTTCCAACCCGTGCATTCTTAGTGCTTTATCCAAGTACCCACGCCCGGTTCCCCAGAGCGGATCGAATGCATAACGACCACCTGCCTTAGAGATGACGTCGAAGCGGATCTTTTTTTTCAGGTCCTCCAGATAAGCCTGTCGTGGCGAGTAGGTTTCAAAAGTTGACGCCTGCGGTCTGGTGCCTTTGCCTGACTCGGCAAACACCTCACGCTCAGCGATCAAACCTTCCACGTGCTTGGTAATCTCCGGGAGCGCAGGTGCGCCGTCGCCGGTCGAAAGCTTCATCCCGTTGTATTCAGGCGGATTATGGGAAGCCGTGAAGTTGATGCCGCACACAGCCCTTTCTGATCGAATTGCGTGGGAAATTGTCGGCGTCGGAGTCGGCTGATTGCACAACAGAGTGCGAAATCCATGTGCCGAAACAACGCCGGCGCATTCAGCCGCAAACCTTTCACCAAGAAAACGAGTGTCATTTCCGATGATGACCGACTCTTGAGGCTCACCCTTGGTCTCGAAGTGGGCGCAAATCGCTTCGGTAACCTGGCGAACACCGGCAAACGTAAAGTCGTCTGCGATGACGGCGCGCCAACCTGAGGTTCCGAATCGAATAGCCATGTAGTTTTTTTAAGAGCCTGCTTAACCGACTCTAGTGAACTCCACCACAAGATAGCTGGTATTTCTGAAGAACCTAACCCAAGGGAATGGGCTTCTGCCACTGCCAATCCATTGCCAGTCAAAGATTTAGCGGCAAGGTGGCCGGAATGTAGCATCGGTGCTTAAGAGAGTAAAGATTTTTGTTTGCAACTGTTTCGCAACGTAAGTTCAACGTCTACTTGAAGTAAGCGCGCTTAATGGACCAAAGTGGCGAACGCTTGGCGTACGGAAAGCCCGCCTCTCCCGGAACAAATCTGCGTCCCTGTTTAATTCTGTTGACACTCACTGCCATGCACCACTAGACTCACAAAACCCCGGTCGGTAAAGCCGACCATCACGGTCGCACTAAGGATCTCTCGCCGACCAACTCAAGCAACATCTTCAAGAAAGATCTTTTGGTCACCCCTCACTGTGCACGGACCGACAGGACACTAAAAGAACGACATGCCGAGCTCGCCGAATTCAAGTTTGGAAGCCGTGAGTAATCTAGCTTTCGAGGAAAACAGTCTCCCAATTAGTTCGATGGTGCGCGCCGTCTGCCAAGCCGCCGGCAACGGTCCTGATCATCTGTATGAGGTGATGGTCAAACTTAGCTTGATGGTTGAAGCCACTGCTCCAACCTATGGGCTTTCCATTTGGACCTGCGAAGCTACAGGACAAGCTAAATTGAAGTGGGCCGAAGGCCTCGATGAAACCGAATTGATGCGCGCTGAGAAAGCCGTAGCGGATACGCTTGCGAGTGCGACATCGTTACCTGAGATCAGAGAGGGAGATTCGGCATTCTGTTTTCTGCTCGCGAAGCCGTTAATGGACCGGCAGGGAGCCGCGTTCTACGGGTGCTGCGTTCGGCCCTTGACGGACCTACAGGCTAAGAATCTGCGCGCACTTTTTGATGTCACTCAACTCGCTCATGCGCAAGCGGCGGCGATTAGGCCGACAGCGAATCTAGAACAAAGTCTGGCAAGCGCTGTTACGACATCAACACTTCCGGGAATGGTTTTTTCCAGCAGAGCGATGACGGAAGTTGCAAAGTCGGTTGAAAGGATTAAGGACTCTGATTCAACTGTCCTGATCAGCGGCGAGTCAGGAACCGGAAAAGATCTGATTGCCCGTGCTATTCATCGTCTGAGCAGGCGAGCCGGAAAAGAATTTGTTCCGTTCAACTGTTCCGCCGTTCCCGCTGACTTGATCGAGAGCATGCTCTTCGGTCATCGCAAGGGAACATTCACAGGAGCACTCAACGATCATGAGGGGTTAATCAGGGCGGCAGAAAACGGCACGCTGTTTCTCGACGAGATCGGCGATTTGCCGCTTTCTCTGCAACCAAAGCTCTTAAGATTTCTTCAGGAGGGAGAGATCCATACGCTTGGCGAGCGAATGCCGCGCAAGGTGAACGTCCGAGTGATCGCGGCAAGTCACAAGAACATCGAGCAGTTGGTCCAGCAGAAAACATTTCGTGAGGACCTCTATTACCGAATAGCAGCTCTGACGATTAAGGTACCGCCGCTGCGGGAGCGGCCCGATGATGTTGCCACATTAATCTCACACTTTCTAACGCACTACGCTCGTCGCAATGACCGAGCGATCGCGGGGATTACCTGGGAAGCGATACGAATTCTGGAGGAATATTCCTGGCCGGGTAACATTCGCGAACTGGCAGCAGAAATTGAGAGGCTCGTGCTTTTCGCCGATGAGAATGGCTTCATAACTCCCGAGCACATAAGTGAACACATTCTTCCGCAACGACTACGCAATCGCGAAGCAACGGATCGCACCAATGACAATCTGGAAGACTTACTTGAAGATTACGAGCGGCGCGTGATTACAGAGGCATTAAAACGACACGACTGCAACGTGGCCTTGACCAGCGAAGCTTTGGGGTTAGGTTCGCGCCAAACGCTCTATAAGAAACTGAAGCGGCTCGCGATCGACATCGGAGAGTTTCTCCAGGAAGACACTGAACCCGGCTTACAGTTCCGGGCCGACCGCCAGTAAATCACTTAATAGATCGCCATCAAGCTGCATTGGAATCCGGCCCGGGAATTCAAGCACTCGAGATTGAATCTCGAGTGCTTTTTCTTTGGCCGGACTATTCACGGAAAGATTCCAGCGAACTTGTAGCCCCGCCGGGCAAACCCTCACAGGCGCTGTCAACGCCGGGCGACAAAGCCGAGTTAATAGGCGAAACGTCGGGCTCGACGCAATAAAGCGAGCGTGGCCGATCAGACTCTGGACTCGGGCTTGTCAACCGCGGGCTACAAAAAGATCAGTCTCAACTTCCACGAAAACGCGATTGTGCTGCGCTTTTTCGCGATCCGCATGCTGGCACAGCCCTTGTAATGGACCTCACCGTCGCGAGGCATTGCGTCGCGAGCTACCCAAGAGAGAAATACACACCAAGGCATCACATGAAGGAAATTAAAACTAAAGAGTTGATATCACTCGCAGGAATCGCAGTTACCGCGCCAATTCTGGCACTGGCAATCATTGTCAGTGCTCGCCATGCGGCCGTGGCTGACTACGATGTTTTGCTGGTGATCTTGTCTCTATGTGGCGCTGTTGTCAGTGGGCTTAACGGTTTTGGTCGCCGCACGACCAAGACTCCCACTAAACAGAGTCCACAAAGGGCCCCAAGCAACGGTGGCCCTTCCTTCCTGAGGGCTTTGCGCTAACTCTCAACCCTTCGTTATTCAAGAAACTGATAACGAAGGATCCGATAACCCTAAACCAAACTTAGAAGGAGCAACAAAATGATTAAGAGATTCTTTCGCGACGAAACCGGTCTTGAGTTGTCAGAGTACGCAGTTGCCGCAGCCCTTATCGCGATCGCCGTGGTCGGTGCTTTCACTGCTTTGGGCACAGCCATCACCACGAAGATCAACACGCTTGCTGCGACCATCACCGGATAAAACCTACTTAGCGAAAATGGGCCCGAGCGCGCTTTAGCTGAGGTTAACTCGGGTAAAGCGCGTTATCGGCTCTTTAAGAGTGGAATCCAGCAAAGAGCGGAAATCCACCAAGGAGCTAACCATGACTCACTTTCTTCGAGATGAAACCGGGCTTGAACTTTCCGAATACGCAGTAGCTGCCGCCCTCATAGCGATGGCCTGCGCATTGGCTTTCTCAACCCTGGGTGGCGCCATTGGCGACCGCATTAACTCGCTGGCCGCTACTATCAGCGCCTAACCAATTTCCCCCAAACGATCCTCTGAGGTGTCCTTAAAATGTCGGCCACGATTGTCACGATCGCCCTCCTCCTGCCGCTCGCAGTGATCATCACTTATCACGACGTGCGGTACCGTCGCATTCCGAACGCTTACGTGCTCGCCGCGCTGGTTGGCGGAGTGGCAATCAACGGCATCTTCGGAGGACTGTCGGGGCTGCTAGCCAGTTTAGGTGGCTGCGCCCTCGCCTTCGGACTGATGTTCATGCTTCACGTCTTTGGGGCCATGGGCGCCGGCGACGTGAAACTCTTCGCAGCAATCGGCGCGGTCACGGGCGCGCATCTGGTGCTGCCAACTTTTCTCATCGTCGTACTGACGGGAGGCTTGCTCGCGATGGTTACGATTATTCGAGCCGGTGTACTCGTGAGCACGATGCATAAAGTCTTACAAATTCTCGTGGGAATGTTGCCTGGCTGGGAGATGCCCAAGTTCGCCATTCCAACCGACCGCACTCATACGATTCCCTACGGCGTAGCCATCACCATCGGCAGCATCATTTCAACAGCGGTTTTTCGCGCCTAAGGCGCGAAGCCCCCTTAGTCCGGTCAACCTGACCACGGAGATTCAGACCATGCGTAACAAACGTTTTTTCATCGTGCTAGCTGGGGCCGGCTTGTTCGGGCTTCTCGCTGCTGTTTCTGTCAGTCGCTATCTGTCGAGCGCGCAAGCGTACACAAACAGCTTACGCGGCGTGGCGGTAGCCAAAGTGGCAATTCCAGTTGGAACCAAAATCATTGCCGAACAGATTACCCTCGTGCAGTTTCCGCAGGAGTCGACCCCCGATGGCGCGTTCGATTCACTCGAGAAACTCGCTGGCCGCGTCGCGATAGTAAACATCGCGCCAAAGGAGCCGATCACTGAAGCACGCCTTGCTCCTGAAGGAACAGCCGGTGGTTTGTCCGCAATCATTCCTGAGGGCTATCGCGCGATGACCGTGAAGGTCGACGATGTGGTCGGCATCTCGGGCTTCATCATGCCGGGAACGCTCGTCGATGTTGTGGTCGTCATCACACCTACAAACACCGGCTCGTTCGCCCAGGACCCCGTCTCCAAAATCGTTTTGCAGAACATCAAGGTTCTGGCCAACGGTCAGAACATTGACAAGCCTGAAAGCGAACGTGAAGCCAACAGCGTTAAGGCAGTCACTCTACTCGTTACACCTGAGCAGGCAGAAAAGCTCGCCCTCGCCTCCAGCGAAGGCAAGCTCCAGCTCGTGATGCGCAATTCTATCGACCAGGGCGACGAGCAAACTATCGGTATCAACAAGAGAACTCTGTTGGGCGGCGATGTCGCGACCCCGCAGCCGGAGCCTGGTTCATTGAAGAGTGAACGTCCCGCCGAACAAAAACCTGCACCGCGTCGCGTTCGGGTGCAATCAGAAGCAAAGCCGGCGCCGGCCGCGCAACCCACACCAAAAGCCTCAGTCGAGATGATTGAAGGCGCCAAGAAACGAAGTGTTGACTTCCCGTAAGGAGAGTCGGAACTCAAAAAAGGATTGCAAGTTGATGACGGCGTCAGCCCAAAACAACATCGACTGCCACTAATTTAAGGAGCAACAGACCATGCAAAGTCCCTCAATGAAACGCCGCGTCAGCCTCGTATTAGCGTCGTTGATTATTCTGCTGGCTAATTCCATGGCTCGCGCGCAGGAAACCTCCTACAGCGCTTCCTTCACGCAGAACAAAGAGCCCATTCCTGTAAACGTGCTCGTCGGGCAGTCGCGGGTGATCAACTTCGACAGATCCGTGGGCCGCTTCTCCGTCTCGAACCCCGAAATCGCCGAGGCTGTGCTCGTCACGCCTAATCAGGTGCTCGTCAATGGTAAAGGTTTCGGTCAGGTGAACTTCATCGCCTGGGAGCAGTCAGGTGGCGAGTATCTCGTGTTCGACGTTTATGTGCGCGCCAACCTCTCGCTTATCGACTCGCAGATGCGCGTCCTCTTCCCGAAAGACGATATTCGTTTGAGTCAGGCTAACGGCTCTGTGGTGATGTCTGGCAGTGTCAGCGACGTCAAGACCGGAGCGCAGGCTCAAAGCGTTGTCGAGGCCGCCGGTTTCAAAACCGTAAATATGCTTTCCTCGCCAGTGAAGGCAGCGACCCAGGTGCAACTGCAAGTTCGTGTCGCCGAAGTAAGTCGCAATCGCGTGAAAGATCTGGGGAGTTCCTTCACGTACCAGGGAAGTCCCGGCAGCGGTACCTACCTGAACACTGGTGGTGGACCGAGCTCGCTTAACAATCCTCCCGCCAGCCCATTAAGCGGCATCATTTCCGGTGCGCTTTCGAGCAGTGCCTTGAACATGCTCGTGATGGGCGGAAATTCGCTCGCAATGTTGCGCATGTTGCAGACGGAAGGTTCGTTGCGTGAACTCGCCGAGCCCAACCTGATTGCCATGGATGGTCAGGAAGCTAGTTTTCTCGCTGGCGGTGAGTTTCCTGTACCGATGGTGCAAGGCGGCAGCGACAAAACTACCGTATCAATTATCTTCAAAGAGTATGGCGTACGTTTGAACTTCAAACCGACCATCATTGATGAAGACCACATCCGTCTCGAATTGGAACCCGAAGTCTCGACGATCGATTTTGCTAACGGCGTTAAGTTTGACGGCTTCCTGATTCCCGCGTTAAAGACCCGCCGCGCCAAGACGGGCGTCGAGCTACGCGACGGTCAGTCGTTCGCATTGGCCGGTCTTTTGGACAACAGCGAAATCAAATCGCTTTCCAAGGTTCCAGTGCTCGGCGACATTCCAGTGCTGGGCTCGCTATTCCGCTCGAAATCATTTCAGAAGAACGAAACCGAGTTGATGTTCATCGTCACCGCGATGCTCGTTAAGCCGGTGAACCGCGACGACCTGCCGCAATTGCGCGGTATTGATGGCTTGAAGAAAGCATCGCCGCTAGGTGTCGAGCCCAAAGGCGAGGAGATCCAGGGACGAACTGGTTACTCAACCTCAGGTCAGGGTGCGGAAACAACCCCCAGTACCGCGCCCAAGACCGCAGAACCGGCAGACACCAAAACCAAAACCGAGGAAAGCAGCACGACCGGCACCACCACGACGAGCAGTCGCGTAGTTAATCAGTCGTTGCCGGTGGCGAGAACCATTCCGCCGAATTTTAGCTACGAACCTGTCAAGCCCTAGTCATGAGGGGCAGCGCGTTCAAGCGCTGCCCCAACCAGGGCAACCAATGAGGCACTGAGAAGGAGGGCCACATGAGTTATCGGAGAACGGGCAAAAAAGGAAACAGACGCGCCGAGCGCGGCTCCATCCTCGCCACTTCCGCACTGGGCATGCTCTCTTTACTTCTAGCAGTCGGCTTGGGAGTAGATATCAGTCATCTATACCTGGCAAAGAATGAATTGCAGAACGCGGCGGACGCCGCCGCTTTAGCGGGGGCATCAGGTCTGGATTTCCAATCCACCGGCATTACGCGTGCGGTTAACCGCGCGGTCGAGGAGATGAACAAGTACGAGTTTGATAACGATCAAGTGACGTTCACTGCTGATAACGTGCGCTTCGCGGCAAACTTGTCAGACTTCGACAGTGGTCCCGGATTTAACGCAGCAGCCGCCTCCAGTGTGGCAATCGCGCCGACGATTCGCTTCGTAAAAGTCATTACTCCCGAGTCGCCGGTAAACATTGCATTTGTCTCAATGGTGCTCGGTCAAAGTTTAGATCTCACTGCGACTGCAATCGCAGGGGCTTCTGCTCCACTTACTGCGTATGCCGGATATCTACCGGTATGTGTAATCGAGGACTGTTCCCTTAACACGATTACGCCGGGCCAGCTCTACACCTTTCGTGGCGGGGCCTCAGACTTTGTTGAGCCCGGTAATTACCAGGTACTCGCGATTGATGGTTCCGGCGGAGCTGACGATCGTACCGGCCTGGCCAGTGGTGTGCAAAACGTGGTCGGCGCAGGTGGTTACGTTGGTACCAAGCCTGGCGTAACGTCTGGTGCCGTTAGGCAAGGAATCAATACCCGCTTCGACGATTACTCGTCCGGCATGGATCCTACCGTTTATCCTCCGGACACAAACATTAAAGAAGGCATTACCTACGCTCAATACCTGGCGGGTTCGCTGAGTCAATCACCATCGCATCCCGGCGTTTTCGGTCGCCGAGTTGTCCTAATCCCGATTGTCCGCCAGTGCGAGTTTAATAACGGGCGCGACGTGGTTCAGATCGATCACTTTGGAGCGTTTTTCTTACAAAACAAGGTGTCAGGCGGACAGGGTGACTTGCAGGCAGAGTACGTTGGCATCGGTGTGATGGTTGGAAGCGGTGTGTACGATCCGACAGCCACACCTTATCCAGGCCCCGTGATCACCAAACCAGTCATTTATCGATAGGGGGCACTCTGATGCGACGGATCATTAAGAAACTAACGCCCCTTAGACGCGATGAACGCGGGATACAACTAGTCGAATTGGCGATTGCCTTGCCTGTGCTGGTCCTGTTGTTCGCTGCAGCCGCTGAATTTGGGAGGTACTTTCAGGAGTACACAACTTTGGCGAAGGGTACGCGCATGGCCGCGAGGTATATGGCCACGGCGTGCGCGGACGGCACGGATGATTTGACCGCAAAGAGGCTCGTTGTTTACGGCAACGCGGCTGGAACGGGCAATCCGATAGTCAACCAGTTGAGTGTCGACAATGTCGATATCATTAAACGGGATAACGCCGGCGCCATAACCACCGGCTTTCCACACACTGTTACGGTCCAGATTGTAAATTTTCAGCACCAGCCGCTTTTCAATCTGGGCCAGCTAATGGGTAACTCACTGTCACTGAATATTGATATCAAACCCAGTGTCACGATGCGCTATCTGTTAACACAATCGCCACTCTGTAGTTAGCCTGGTACTTAATATGGTTAACAGGATGATCAAAAAGTCTCGGCAAGAAGGCTCCACGCTAGTGGAATTCGCGATCGGCGCCTCTGTTTTCCTGCTGGCGATGTTTGCCGTCATTGAATTTGGCCGCGCGCTGTGGGTTCACAACGCGCTCGCTGATGCTGCTCGCAGGGCTGCTCGCTATGCAGTGAACCAGCCAGCTAGCGCACCCGCAGGAGTACCGACTTCCGGCACTAACGTCGGTCCAAGTATTGCCGCTATCCGAAATGTTGGGGTCTATGGCAATCCGGGAGGTTCAGGGGCAGTGATGGTCAACAACCTCACCCCTACGAATCTGGATGTGCAGTACACAGATTTTGGCGTGGGCCAGGGAAGTGTTTCCGTGAGCATTAATGGGTACCAGCATCAGTTTGTATTGCCGATCATAGGCACCACGATCACAATGCCCGATTATCAAACGACCCTCACCGGTGAAAGTGCTGGCGTTGTTGTCCCGATCCCCTAGCCCAGCGATCGCGCGCCCCGCGTTATCGCTTCAACCTCGAGAAACGAAATGACACAACCATTATCAGTTGTAATCCTCAGCACCGGTTTGGAGAACTTCAAGGAGCTCCGCACTGCGCTTTCAGCCGATAGTCGCGTTCAACTGTTGGCAGGCGGAGATGATGCTGATCAATTACACGGAGAAATCAGTCGTCTCAAACCGATGGCGGCGATTATTTCCCTGGGCGCCCAACCCGAACAATCGGTCAAGTTTATTAAGCGTCTTTCGTCAGAGTTTCCACGGATGGCGATTATCTCCGCAGCCCATAACGCCTCACGCGATCTTTTGCTGCAGAGTTTACGCGCCGGGGCGCGAGAATTCTTACAACTCCCAGTCTTAGCATCTGAGCTCGGGACCGTAATCGAGCGTGTCGCCGAGTTCAGTAATTCACACCTTGAGATGCCTAAGAAAAAGGGCAAGATGATCGCAGTTTTCTCAAGCAAAGGCGGTTGTGGCACTTCGTTTATGGCCACCAACATCGCCGCCTGCACTGGCGCTCCCACCATCCTGGTAGATCTCAATCTGCAAGCAGGAGACTTACCGCTTTTCCTTGGTGTAAATCAGAAATATTCATTCGCGGACATGGCTGAGAATCGGACCAGGTTGGACGATGAGTTGATCAAGAGTTTTGCCACGCCGTATTCATCGAATCTTTCTTTATTGGCCGCGCCTAAAGAAGCCGACTCGGCAGATGAAATTGAGCCGGAGCATGTCTTCGATGTGCTGCAACGGCTTCGCGAGTCTTATGACTATGTGGTTCTGGATCCGCAACATACCTTCGATTCTATAACTCTCGCCGCGCTGGATCAGTCTGACGAGATTGTGTTGGTACTGACATTAGATATCCCAGCTATTCGCAGCACTCAGCGCGCGCTTGAGATATTTGATCGTCTTGGTTACCCACGAAAGAAAGTACGCATTGTGGTTAATCGCTGGAGCAAGCTAATAGATCTTGATTTACAGCAGGTTGAGAAATTTCTCGGTGAGCCGGTCATTGGCTACGTTCCCAGCGATTATCAAACGGCAGTGAATTCGATCAATTTAGGCCAACCACTTGTCCAGTCGGATGGAAGCTCACGAATCGCTGTTGAGATTCGACGAATCACGAAAACTGTTTGCGGCGGCGTGGCCCCGGTAATGCCGGTTAACAAAGAACGCCGCACACTATGGAATTCGCTGTTCAAGCGTGAAGAAACACAAAGTCAGTTTGATCTGAACGCCTCGTTGGAAAAGATCTAGGTAAAAATTCGAACCAGAGACTAAACCATGGCACTTAGAGAGAGATTAATTCGCGAGACAGTTGGAGTCCCGGGAGCACCCGCCCCCGATAACGGCCAGTACTCTTTCCAGGAGATGAAAGCGCGCCTTCACCGGACGCTCATCAACCGGATGGATTTAACTAAGCTTGGCGCGCTTTCAACTGAACAGGCGCACGCTGAAGTGTCTCGATTAGCCGAAACCGTGCTTGCTCAGGAAGGGATGCCGCTTTCCGCTGCTGACCGTGAGCGCCTGGTAAATGACGTTAAGCACGAACTTTTTGGCCTCGGACCGTTGGAAACATTGCTCGCCGACTCCACCATCTCAGACATTCTCGTGAACGCGCACGGAACGATCTACATCGAGCGCCGCGGCAAATTAGAAGTCACGAATGTCGCTTTTAAGGATGACGAACACCTGATGCGCGTGATCGAACGCATCGTCACTTCAGTCGGCCGGCGTATCGATGAGTCATCGCCGATGGTAGATGCCCGTCTCAAGGACGGCTCGCGCGTCAACGCGATTATTCCACCGCTCTCGATCGACGGGCCAGTTCTGTCAATCCGCCGTTTTGGTACCGAGCCACTGCGCATGCATATGCTCATAGAGCACAAGGCGCTAACTAAAGACATTGCTGACATGCTGCAGATGTGCGTCAGTGCGCGTCTTAACGTTTTGATTTCTGGTGGTACTGGCGCTGGTAAAACGACCCTGCTAAACGCCCTCTCGGCGTACATTCCTGAAGATGAGCGCATCGTGACGATTGAAGACTCCGCCGAGCTGCAACTACAGCAGCCGCACGTGGTGCGCCTGGAAACAAGACCGCCAAATATTGAAGGACGAGGTGAAGTCACTCAGCGTGATCTCGTTCGCAACTCACTGCGCATGCGGCCCGATCGCATCGTCATCGGTGAGGTCCGCGGCGGTGAGGCCATCGATATGTTGCAGGCGATGAACACCGGCCACGACGGTAGTTTGACGACGATTCACGCGAACACGCCGCGCGATGCTCTGGCCCGTCTCGAGACAATGATTCAAATGACCGGCATGCGCCTTTCGGATCGCGCTATGCGGCAGCAGGTCGCCTCGGCGATCGATCTCGTCGTTCAGGTTGCACGTCTCTCAGACGGCACGAGACGACTGACTTCAATTTCGGAAATCACCGGAATGGAAGGCGAGACAATCACGATGCAGGAGATCTTCCTGTTTGAGCGCACTGGCGTCGATTCATCTGGTCAGGTGATTGGCAGATTCAAACCTACCGGCATTCGTCCGCGTTTCGCTGAGCGACTAAAAGCGTGCGGACTCCAACTGCCCCGAGTCTTCTTTGAGGAGATGTAAACCCAATGCTGATCTCCTTTCTAGTTTTTCTCTTTGGCCTGTTCCTCGTGTTGGGCGCTTATTTGATCGCGACGCGCAATACCGACACAAAGCGGAGACGTCTGCAGAAGCGACTCAACGAGGCACTGATCCACTCAGCTCAAACGGAGGATGTAGAAGTCATTCTCGCGCGCAGTGAGTTGATGAGTGAGATACCGTTTATCAACCGCATCCTGGTTGAGGTCCAAGCCGCGTTACATCTGAAACGCATGTTGGATCAGGCGGATCTTCAGATTACTCCCTCGCGGCTTGTTATGTTCTCGGTAATGGCCGGCCTGTTAGGACTACTGGCCGCGTCTGTCCTGACGATCTCGGTTTTGGTCATTGCAGCGGCCGGACTAGTAGCCTCGATGATTCCGTTCGTTCACGTTTGGTGGAAACGGAGGCAACGCTTCAACGCATTTCTCGAACATCTCCCAGACGCGTTGGACCTTATGAGTCGCGGCCTTTCAGCCGGACACGCTTTCTCGGAATCGCTATACATGGTTTCCGCGGAAATGCCCGAACCGATCGCGACCGAATTTCGCAAAACTTACGAGGAACAGAACCTGGGATTGTCCCTCAAGTTAGCTTTGGAAAACCTGACCGACCGGATGCCTTTGTTAGATTTGAAAATGTGCGTGACCGCCGTTTTGATTCAACGCGAGACGGGCGGCAACCTGGCCGAGATCCTTGAGAAGGTTGCGTATACGATTCGTGAACGGTTCCGCATTATGGGTGATCTAAAGACATTGACGACAAGTTCCCGCTTGTCTGCCTGGCTGCTTTGTGGACTTCCGATCTTCGTTACTTTTGCAATTACAGCCATGAATCCGGAGTACATGAGCGTGCTTTGGAAAGATACCCGCGGCCATTACTTGATCGCCGCCGCCTTGTTTCTGCAAGTCACAGGAATGCTGATTGTTAGGAAGATACTCAACATAAAGATCTGAACTTTGAGCTTGGAACTTTGTGCTTGGAAATTGAATTTTGGTTAACAGGTCTCAATCAGGTAGGTAGCAAAGCAGACAGAAGGGAAGCCCAAAGTACAAAGGACAAAGCTCAAGTAATTCACAAGCGCCCGAGAAGAACCAAGTCATGTTACTCATAATCACAATCTCAACCTTCATCTGCATCTCCCTGGTCATGATGGGAGCGTACTGGTTGTTTTACCGGCCACAAAGTGCTGCCACCGAGCGTCTCAAACAACTCGGGGATAGAGCGGCAGGTCCCGTGACGGGTTCGGTGTCGATTGAAGAAACTCGAAGAACGTCCGAATTCGCCGAACGAATTGCTTCGCCTTTGAATCGATTGCTTCCGCCTTCAGCAGCTGAAGTAAAGAAACTTCAGAAGCAACTAATGCAGGCTGGATTTCGCCGGTCAAGCGCGCCTGTCACATTCCGTGCCCTCCAATTCACAGCTATGGCCGGATTCCCGGCGCTCGTGGCCCTGGCTTGTGCCCTTTTGGCACGTCCGCTTAACAGTGCCGTTCTATACATCCTCTTTGCATTCGTAAT
>DASSCX010000092.1:0-12583 GCA_035697425.1 Pyrinomonadaceae bacterium
TGGCAACTAAAAAAGGTGGAAAGAAAGCAGCGAAAAAGGGTGGAACAAAGAAGGGCGCAAAGAAGGGCGCCAAGAAGGCCGCCAAGAAGAGATAGTTCGAACCAGCAGGTTGCCGCAGGGACGGTCAGTTGGCGCACACCAACATCTGACGACCTGCAGGGCATTAGCAAGAGGAGCGACGAACACTTCCGTGAAGTTCGTCGCTCCTTTTGCTTTTGATATCTCAGTATCGGAATGATCTAAGTTAAGTCGATGATCAGCGTCGCACTCGTAGAGCCTGAGATTCCACCCAACACTGGCAACATCGCCCGCCTTTGCGCCGCCACCTGCACGCCACTCCACATTGTAGGCGTTCCGGGTTTTCGATTAGATGATCGAGCCGTTCGTCGTGCTGGCCTGGACTACTGGCCCGAGGTGGAAATTCATCGTCATCGCGATCTGCAGACGTTTTATCGGGAATTAGCAGACGCCCGCTTCATCTATCTCAGTACAAAAGGTGATGTTCCCTATACAGAGTGGCAGTTTGAAGACTACGACTGCCTGGTCTTTGGTCGCGAGACCCGGGGTTTGCCGGAATCTCTTTTGCGAGCGAATTGGGAGCGCTGCCTGACGATCCCGATGTCGAACCCGCGAGTTCGCAGTCTGAATCTGGCGGTGTCGGTTGGGATTGTTTTGTTTGAAGCGCTACGTCAAACCGGAGTGCTTAAGCACACCACACGCCAGCACGATTAGCCCTCGATTAGTAGCGCAACGGGCAATACCACGCAATCAGTGATAACATCCAAAGTTTCGCTCAGACGGGTGTGCTCGCTCTGTGCAACTCTACTATGACTAACGACGGAAAAGACCTGCGCAACATTGCCATCATCGCCCACGTTGACCACGGCAAGACAACTCTAGTCGATGCCATGCTTCGGCAATCGGGAACGTTTCGAGACAACGAGACGGTTCGTGATCGTGTAATGGACTCGATGGACTTAGAACGCGAACGCGGCATTACCATCATGGCTAAAAACACCGCGGTGCGTTACCAGAATGTAAAAATTAACATTGTCGATACGCCTGGCCACGCTGATTTTGGAGGCGAAGTGGAGCGTGTGCTCAAAATGGTGGACGGCGTCATGTTGTTGGTTGACGCGGCGGAGGGCTGTTTGCCGCAGACTCGCTTTGTTTTACGCAAGGCCTTGGAAGCCCGGCTGCCGGCCATTGCCGTAGTCAATAAGATCGATAGACATGATGCTCGACCAGCGGAGGTTGTCGACGAAATTTATGAATTGTTTTTGGATCTCGATGCCACCAATGAACAGATCGAGTTTCCGATTCTTTACGCCATCTCGCGCGAGGGGATAGCTAAAAAGCAGTTGCTGGACGAATCAACTGATCTCAGGCCATTGTTTGATCAAATTGTCGAGACGATCCCGGCGCCGCAGCCCTTGCGTGATGATTCATTGCAACTGCTCGTAGCGAATATTGATTACAGCGATTACGTAGGTCGATTAGCGATTGGAAGAATTTTTTCCGGAGAGATTGCTACGGGCGATCAGGTAGTTGTAGTACAACGCGATGGCAGCGTACGCAAGGTAAAAATTTCGCAGCTCTATGTCTTTGAAGGACTGAAGCGCGAAGCAGTTGATCGCGCGGGCGTGGGGGAGATTGTAGCGCTGGCGGGATTTGACGACATCGAGATCGGTGACACCATCACTTCCGCAGAGAATCCCCAGCCATTGCCGTCAATAGCCGTTGACGAGCCAACCATCGCGATGATTTTCGGCGTGAACAACTCACCTTTTGCCGGCAAAGAAGGGCGTTATGTAACCTCGCGTCAGATCCGCGAGCGATTGGATAAAGAGATCCTGGGTAACGTGGCGATTAGAGTCGAACCCACTGACTCACCTGATCAATTCAAAGTCTCTGGACGCGGCGAGTTGCAGCTGGCCATTCTGATCGAGATGATGCGCAGGGAAGGTTATGAGCTCCAGGTCTCAAAACCTGAGGTTATTACTCGTGAGCTGAACGGAGAAGTGCACGAGCCAATCGAGATGGTAGTTGTTGATTGCCCTGAAGAATTTATTGGAGTCGTCACTGAGGCGCTTGGCCGTCGCAAAGGGCAAATGACCAAAATGGTCAATCACGGCACCGGACGTGTGCGGCTCGAATTCGAGACGCCGTCGCGTGGGCTGATCGGGTTTCGTAGCGAATTTCTGACTGAGACAAAAGGGACGGGTCTACTGAATACGATGTTTCTGCGCTGGGACCTGTGGCAGGGAAGCATGCGAGGGCGCTCGACCGGCTCGTTGGTTGCCGACCGCACCGGTGAAACTACAACCTACGCCCTTTTCAACCTACAAGAACGTGGCACTCTCTTCACGAGTCCCGGAGTTCGCGTATACGAGGGAATGTTGCTGGGCGAGAATGCCCGCGCGGTGGATCTGGACGTAAATGCCATCAAGGAGAAGAAACTCACGAACATGCGGGCCTCGTCTGCCGACGAGGCAATGCGTCTGGTTCCGGTAAAGGATCTGTCCCTTGAGCAAGCACTCGAGTTCATCGCTGACGATGAATTGGTGGAGGTCACTCCGAAGAGTATTCGCTTGCGGAAACGTATTCTTCGTGCCAATGAGAGACCGAAACGAAAAGATCCTTAACTGTCCAATGTCATGTTTCCTCCGGTTAAGGTCTATCCAATCACTGACATCCGCCTGACTGGGTTATCCCACTCTGAACAGGTGTCACTTCTAATCCAGGGTGGCGCAACTCTGATTCAACTGCGCGAGAAGCACCTATCTCCCCACGAGTTTTTTCAGCAGGCGCAGGCGGCGATCGAAGTCGCGCGTCCTCACGGTGTCAGAATTATCATTAATGACCGCGTGGACATTGCTCTCGCGCTAAAAGCTGACGGCGTGCATCTGGGGCAGGACGACATGCCGCCCGGAGCCGCCCGGGCAATACTCGGCGAAGAGGCCCTGATCGGTTTCTCCACTCACAGTCCACTGCAGGCGATTGCTGCCCACAGACTGCCAATAGACTATGTGGCGCTAGGTCCGATATTCCGAACCTCTTCGAAAAATGATCCAGACCCGGTGGTGGGTTTGGCTAGCCTTCAACAAGTTCGAAAGGCAATCGGCGACTTCCCTCTGGTGGCAATTGGCGGAATTACCTCCGAAAACCTCGCCTCTGTTCTCGAAGCGGGCGCCACTTGCGCTGCTGTAATCCGTGCCGCACTCGCCGATTCATCAAGGATTGCCAGCACCACCAAACGGCTTATTTCCCTAACTCGCTGACTCACTTTTCCGAGCGGTGGTCAACACATTTTTCTTGCGTTTAGCAGGGTTATGCGCGAGAATTCACCTGCCTTTCTTGGGTCGTCCCCCCGGCAACCCATCCTTCCAAAACTTTCACTCATCGATGGAGTCCTAGAACACATGCCTTTCTTCGATCTGCCTCCAATTATCGAGCGAATGCTGCTGCTTTCCGATCGGATCAGTGACCTTAATTTTTCCGTCGGCCAAATGCCGCAGGTCGAGATCAACGGCAAGCTGACTCCCGTGCAGCCGTTGGGCATGCAAAAACTCACCCCGTACCAGACGGAAATCATTGCCATGACCCTGCTTCAGGGTAATGCGGATGCCGCCGAACGGCTCGTACGGACGGGAACCGCAGATCTCAGTTACTCGCTGCCGTCCCGAGCCCGGTTTCGCTGCAATATTTTTCAGCAACGCGGTGTGTATTCCATCGTTATGCGTGTGATACCGCACGACATTCCCACTTTGCGCTCCCTGGGCTTGCCTCAGCAACTTGGGGAGATCGCTGAACTGCGAAACGGCCTGGTGTTAGTTACGGGTCCTACCGGGTCAGGAAAGAGTTCCACACAGGCGTCGATTATCGACATTATTAACGAAACCAAGCATTACCATATCGTGACTATTGAAGATCCAATCGAGTACCTCCACTCCCACAAGAACTCAACCATCAATCAGCGTGAAGTTGGGCACGATACTAAAGATTTTCCATCAGCATTACGTGCGACCTTACGGCAAGCTCCCAAAGTGATCCTGATTGGTGAAATGCGCGACTTTGAAACGACTGAGATTGCTTTGGAAGCTGCGGAGACAGGTCACCTTGTTCTGTCGACGATGCACACCATCGATGCTTCAAAAACAGTCGATCGAATCATCGGTCTCTATCCGAAGAACGAAGAGCCTGTGATTCGTACACGCCTTGCGCAAACGTTCCGCTACATCATCTCTCAGCGTTTGATTCCCAAAGCTGACGGGCGGGGCCGTATCGCCGTTGCCGAAGTGTTGCGATCAAGTCCTCGTACTCGTGAGTACATTGAAACAGGGGAAGCTGATGGCAAGTCGCTGTTGGACGCAATGCGAGACGGTAAACTTGATGGCATGCAGGATTTCGACTCGGTGATTAAGCAGCTGATTGAGACCAAAGTCATCTCGCTGGAAGACGGTCTGAACTTTGCCACTAACCAAAACAACTTGTTGCTGTCGCTCAAAGGTCTGACATCCGCGGAAGAATTCATTCGTCGCGATGCTGAGCACGCCACAGTTGGCGCCCTTACTGATTCCGGTTCGATGCTGGGGATGCTCGATTAAAACGTAAGAAAGAACAACCATGATTGTTGTCTGTCCTAACTGCTCATTGCGTCTACAGCCCAGTGGCGATAAACCACTGGTGCACCCTTTCACTATGCGCTGTCCGAAGTGCAACAGCACTGTAAACTCCGAGCCACCCAGCCCGGCCTCCGCGCAGAGCGCCTTGACGGTGGGGACTTCGCCCTCCACGGAAAACCGCCGTCACCAGGATTCTGGGCCGGCACCGCTTTTCCAGAACGAAGGAATGCGTACCAACACGGAGAATTCAATCGAGGAGTTGGGTCGCTTACTCGGGAGTCTGATGGGCCAGGGTGGCGCATCATCGGCTGGGCTCGAATATGGCAAGCGGCCATCGTGGAACCCCAGAAAGGTGCTGCTATGTGTAGCCGAGGAACATCGCCAAAACTTGGCGACCCAACTATCGGAGAACGGATACCAGGTGTTTTTGGCGGAAGATACGCGTCAAGCCGTCGAGCGCATGCGCGAGAACAACCTGGACGTCGTATTACTTGATCAGGAGTTTGATCCGATCGAACAGGGCGCAGCCTTTGTCACACGCGAGGCCACGATATTGCGGCCAGCACAACGGCGGCGCTTGTTCTTTGTTCTGTTATCCCCCGTCTTGCGCACGATGGAGGCTCATGCGGCTTTTCTTAACAATGTCAACGCGATCGTGAATATCAAGGACGTCGATGAGGTGCCTTCAGTTTTGGAGCACGGCTTGCGGGACTACAACGAACTCTACAAAGAGTTTAATGCCGCGCTGAATGTCGGAGCATTGTGATTAACCATTCCAACCTGGAACGTAAAGAGGGGCCACCTTGGGCCCCTCTTTTGTTTCGCCATATTCATTTCCAACTGTCCTGTGTTTTAGTAATTTGATAGTCTTAACGCATCCGATTGTCTTCAAACCAGGAACTTCAAACATGTCATCGAAGCCAGCAGTTGAAACCGAAAGCCTCGCACCGGCGACCGTCGCCGTGCATGGAGGAGAGCGACCTGAAGAGCAGCCTTTCGGCGCCGTCGTGTCGCCAGTATTCCACTCGGCCACCTACAGTTTTCAGAGCTTTGACGAGATGCGCCGCTATGCTCGAGGGGAACTACCCGAGGCATATTTTTACTCGCGTTATGCAAATCCGACAGTTGCTGAAGTAGAAAGAAAGATCGCGCAACTCGAAGGCGCCGCGGCATGCGTTGTCACATCATCCGGATCAGCCGCAACTTTTTGCACGCTCGTTGCTCTGTGTGAAGCCGGCGATCAGGTAATCGCCTGTGACTCAGTTTATGGCGGCACGGTCAAGTTGTTGACAAGAGTTTTGCCCAAGTTCGGCATCACCACTCGCTTTATCGGTCTGCACGAGGTACAGCAACTGCCCGAGTTGGTGGACGTAAAGACGAAGCTGTTTTGGTTTGAAACGCCCGCCAATCCCATCAATCGTCTGGTCGATTTGGACCAGGCCGCGGCGGCAGCTCGCAAGGCTAAAGTCACATCTGTTGTCGATAACACTTTTGCAACGCCAATCCTACAAAAGCCTATCACCCACGGCATCGATGCAGTAATGCACAGCGCGACAAAGTATCTAGGCGGGCATTCAGATTTAACCGCCGGCGCGGTCGCCGGCACCAAAGACTTTATTGCCCGCGTGCGCGCAGTCGCGGTGGCAGTCGGGGCGACATTGGATCCGGCGGCAGCCTTTCTGCTATCGCGGGGAATTAGAACTCTCGACGTACGAGTGCGAGCAACTTGTGAAAACGCCATGAAGTTAGCCCAAGCGTTGACCCGGCACCCACGCGTGGCGCGAGTTTACTATCCCGGCTTGCCCGAAGATCCGGGTCACGAATTGGCCAAGCGGCAGATGGGTGCATTTGGGGGGATTGTGGCAATTGACCTGGTCGGTGGCGAAGCTGAAGCTGAAAGGTTGTTCGACTCGTTTAAACTTGTAAGAACTGCGCCGTCGCTAGGCGGAGTTGAAACGCTTGTAAGCTATCCCGTCTATTCATCGCACTCTGGCTTCTCGCCTGAACAACTGCGGGCCGCGGGAGTTTCCCCAGCGACGGTGCGCTTTGCTGTTGGTATCGAAGCAGCAAATGACATCATCGCTGATGTTACGCAGGCTCTCGACAATATCTAATTGGCAATGGGTGAAATCGAAATAACAGCCAGCCGGAATCAAGTGGCAGGGGCGCATTCACACGCCGGTCATAGTCATGGTCACGCATCAGAGAGTCGGCGCAAACTGACGATGGTTCTGGTGCTGACTGCGATCTACATGGTTGCTGAAGTCGTCGGTGGTTGGTTGACCGGTTCTCTCGCGCTGCTTGCGGATGCGGGCCACATGTTGACCGACGTCGCGGCACTGGCTTTGGCACTAACGGCCGCCTGGTTTAGTTCGCGCCCAGCAACTTCGAATAAGACCTTCGGTTATCACCGGCTGGAGATTCTGGCGGCGCTAGTCAATGGCGTGGCGCTGGTTGTGATCTCAATCCTGATTCTCTACGAAGCTTACCAGCGCTGGTCGGCCCCTCCCGTGGTGCGGGGCAGCCTCGTGATGGTAGTTGCCACAGGAGGATTGGCAATCAATTTAATTAGCGCGTGGATATTGCATGGGCGACACGAAGTTGATCTCAACATGCGTGGGGCCTGGCTGCACGTCCTCAGCGATGCGCTCGGTTCCTTGGGAGCAATTATCGCCGGCGCCTTGATGTGGCTGTATGGTTGGTATGCCGCAGATGCATTGTTCAGCGCCCTGATAGGGATTTTGATCGTTTGGAGCTCGTGGCGTCTAATTCGCGAATCGACTAACGTCCTCCTCGAAGGAACGCCAGCCCACATTAACCTTGCTGCCGTTGAGGATTCGATTCTGCACACGGATGGAGTTGCCGATGTTCACGACCTGCACGTGTGGACGATCACCTCAGGACGTGAAGCCCTCAGCGCTCACGTAATACATGCCTATGAGGTATCCCAGCCAGAACTGCTGAAGGAACTGCGAGCCAAGCTATATGATCGGTTTGGTGTCGATCATTTGACGATTCAGATGGAGACTCCGGACTTTGAAGACGAAACCTATCACTTTTGTCACGCGGGAACGGCCTGCTTTCGATCTGAAGCGCAACGCTAGCGGCTCGAGTTACTGTGGACGCGAGGCTGAAGACTCGCGCTCTCAAAAAAGTCCCAAAAGAAGTCCCGGAACAGCCTAAATCACAGCCAAAGATCGAAGTCACAAGACCAAACTTTGGAAATCAATCTGCTACTAACGCTTGATCTTCGCGAACAAGCCGCGTTGCAATCGGCGCTTGTTACTCACGGCGCACCTGATGCCCTCGTGACGCTTGCCTTAACCGGGGCCTGTCGCATTTCCTCTGCGGCTGAGGCGCGACGCCTCCGCGAATGGCTTGCCGCAGCGCGCACTGCTGGCGAAACAGATTTCGCTGCTCTGCACGTAATCGAGCAAGCTCTAATCAGTTTTGGACTTTAAGCAGTTAACGTTCTCGGTTTCGACCGCGGATTGGAAGCTATGCATGAGATGCAACTAGCTTATGGCTCTGGCACGGTTAATCTGGCGTTTGCTGAAGATCGGTTCGAAGTCCTCGCTGCCAATGTCTCGCCGCAGCAACCACTGACCGAGCTGGAAATCGGGCAAGCGTTCGATTCCCCAATCCAGTCATCTCTGCTGGAAGAATTGCTGTCGCCAGGCGATACGGTGCTGATCGTTGTATCAGATGCCACGCGTGCCACAGCCAGCGCGCAATTAGTCAATCTTTTGGTGCGCCGCGTGATTCAACAAGGAATCTCGCCAGCTGACATAACTATCATCTTTGCCACCGGAATTCATCGTCCCACAACCGCAGCAGAAAAACAGGATTTGCTAACGCCTTTCATCACCCAGCGAATAAAAGTCACTGATCACAATGCCTTTGACGAAACGCAGCTAACGCTCCTGGGGGATACCGAACGGGGCACACCTGTTGAGGTGAATCGAGCATTAACGGAATCAACACACACTATTCTCACCGGGGGCATTGGCTTTCACTACTTCGCGGGATTCACGGGAGGCCGCAAGTCGATCTGTCCCGGACTCGCGTCAGCGCGCACTATCGAAGCGACTCACATGCTAGCGCTCGACTTTGAGCACGGCGGCAGGCGCGCGGGAGTGGGCACCGGACTGCTTGAGGGCAACGCCGTTCATGAAGAGTGCGAACGTGTCGCGGCGCTGATTGCCCCGGTGTTTAGCCTGAACGCAATAGTTGACGAGCAGGGTCGGGCAACCCAGGTATTTGCCGGGCACTGGCGCGCCGCTCATCGTGAAGCTTGTGAGCAATATCTTATTAAGCACTCAATGAGGATCGCCGAGAAGCGCGATTTTGTGATCGCAAGTTGTGGTGGCTACCCTTACGACATAAATTTGGTTCAGGCGCACAAAACTCTTGATATGGCCGCACGGGCATGCAAAGACGGTGGCACAATTGTGTTGCTGGCGGAGTGCCGCGATGGGTTGGGCAGATCAGACTTTTTGAAATGGTTTGAAGCAAAGAGCGCTGCCACGCTTGGGGGTCGCCTGCGCGAATCGTATGAAGTGAATGGACAAACGGCGTGGTCGCTCTTAACGAAAGCTGAACAGTTTCACCTGGTCGTAGTTTCACAACTCGCAGATGAAGACGTGAGACGCATGAGGATGACGCCGATGCGCTCACTTGATGATGCTTTTTCAAAGTTAGATGCGCGGGCGCGAGGGTTCATCCTGCCGCGTGGTGCTGCCTTGTTGCCTATTCTGACGAATTAGCTAAACCTGTTGCTCCTATAACGTCCGGGTACTAGAATCTGTTTGCCACCCCGGAAAGCTAATCAGGAGAAAGCTTGTGAGACTCAAAAACGTTTTGATTGCAGTCGCCATCCTATCGTTAGTCGTGACTACCAGCGCCGCTCAGGAAAAAACTGAGAACGCTACCGAGCAGCGGGTGCCCTTATCTGAAGCTGCGGTAGCTTTGGACTCCCAGGGACAGGCTGTACTGGAAGGAACTCTGCGCACAACCACACTGCACGGTGCGCGAGATATCCCGGTGACGAACGTTCGATTGGTAATTAAGAATGTAAGTTCGCGGGCCTACGGCTATGTTTCAGGTGTGGTGACTTTCTACGATGGCTCGGGAGTTCGTTGCGGTGAGGGCTTGCTCAAGGCCGACGTCCTCGCAATCAATGAAGCAGTAGAGACGGACACACCGGGCATTCGGATCAGGTGTGCTCCGGCCACCTGGCGACTTGTCGCGACAAATCTGCTGCCGCGAATCGCACCCGGGCCGGTGATATTTGAGACTGCGGGTGCGCCGGGAAATATGATTATCAGCGTGGACGGAGAAGAGCATCCGATTCAACTTGATCGACCAATGATTCTGAATCTCGGCGATCGTCAGCGAACAATCATTGTGCGCCGTGCGCCCTGACGTCTTGACGGTCCCGTTTGGCAGTTTTACGATGAGGCAATCCACCAGTAACGAGCAAGGAGTAACTCGATGGCAGAAAAAGAATCCGGCAAGTGTGCCCATCCCGCCTGCGATTGTCGCCCTGAAGAAGGAAGCAAGTATTGCGGTGAGTACTGTGAGAACGCTGAGAAATCAGGTGTGATGGAAATTGGCTGCGGTTGTGAGCACGACGGCTGCTGAACGGTCCTTTGATACCGGCGTTGCGATCATTTCTTTAACCCGCGCGTAGTTCCCCCCAAATTAGCGATCACCTCGTGGTTTGATTTTTCCACGCAATCAATTTGTAATCCTTCAGGCCCAATTCAGTACGCCAGCGATTAGTAAGAGGCGACGTGTGAAAAGCGTCGCCGTTTCTATTTGGCGGGCGGCTTGGGGGCGCGGCTGTGCGGTATGATGGCTCGCGACGAATTACCGGTAACACTTCCAGAAGCTGCAAGGGGAACTATGTTTTCTTACAAGGCGTAATTAAAGAATGCTGGCGACATTAATTGAAGTGCAACGACTGAAACGGCTGGATCGCACCGGTTGGACCTTACGAGGTTTGGCAAACGGCACAGAGTCAGTCGCGGCACATTCATTCGGTGTTGGCGCCACTGCGATGTTACTGGCAGATGAGATTCGAGCGCGCGGAACAACAGTCGATATGGAGAAAGTACTGCGCATGGCGTTGCTGCACGACTGGGCAGAAACGAGAGTTGGTGACATGCCGAAGACCGCCGTCTCATATTTTGGGAGTGAAGCGAGACAGAAAGCAGAGATAGCTGCCTTTGCTGACGTTGTCAAAGAGGCAGGCGCCGGAAGTGAGCGTTACCGGACTCTTTACGAGGAGTATGAAGCTAGAGAGTCGCTTGAGGCTCAGATCGTAAAAGCGGCTGACGTGATCGATCTCCTGGTGCAAGCTCTCGCGCTGGAGCGCGGCGGAGCACGGGGACTCAACGAATTCTGGGAAGTGGCTGAAGCCGATAACCTGCCGCTCGAAGGGATGCCGCGCGAAGTCTTTAACGAGTTAATGTGCGAGCTGATAGAGGCACGGCGAACGTTGCCGCGTTAGAATTTTGAATTCCATGGAATCACTCTCACAATTCGTTACCTCGATGACGCTGCGCAGCACTGCGATCGGCGTAGGCATTTTTCTCGTCACCTTTTTAGCCAATCTGGCCCTCGTGTCACTGATCCTGGTCAAAATCCCTGCTGATTACTTTGGGGTGTCGCCGCGAAACAAGTTCCTGGAGAATCATTCTCGCCCCATCCGACTGGTGGCGCTAATTGGGAAAAATCTCGCGGGGGTTATTCTGGTGGCCCTCGGCATTTTGCTTTCATTGCCGGGAGTGCCAGGGCAAGGAGTGTTAACAATTCTGCTGGGAGTCATGTTGCTCGACTTGCCCGGCCTGCGGAGTTTTGAGCGTTGGCTAGTAAGTTCACCGAAGGTTTTCAAAGCGGTGAACAGCCTGCGACAAAGATTTGATAAACCACCTCTAATACTCGACTAGAATCGGTCGACAGCAAAAGTTCAGTGCGTTGACAACGAAAAGTCTCTTTGCTAGGTTGAACTCGCTAAGTCTCTGGACGATATCGAGGCGAATTACGATTTGTTTCTGAAACCTTCGTTGATGCCCATTACAGCCCTCGTCCCCCAGTCCTCCTGTAAAACTTCAAGATCTCGAATACCTCTTATTCTCCTATTGACCGTATTTGCGTTTGCGATCAGCGGTTGTGGCCTTTTTGATACTCATAAAAAGGTGCAGGTGCCACCACTGCTCAATCCTTTGGCGGACGCCAACACCAACCAATTGATGGGAGAAGTTAATCGGCTTGGAGCCCTCAATTCAGTTCACGGCAAAGTCGACATTCTCTTCGAGGACACGTCTTTCGCGGAGCAGGGCGTCGCCGACAAGTACCGGCAGGCCGATGGCACAATTACTGTCCAGCGTCCTGGCAAGATCTATCTGATCATTCAAGTGCCCTTTATCGCGACCGATATTGCGCAGATGACTTCTGATGGCCAGTCGTTTCGGGTGGCGGTACTGCAAGGTGAAGAGAGGTTCAAACGCTTCGTTAAGGGCACAAACAATGCCGTCTACGAGAAACTTGATATGGATGGCGCTGATACTGACCCGGGCAAGAAAAAGAAGACCATGAGTGGCATGGAAACGGTGAATGCCCTCTCGAATCTTCGGCCGCAACACTTGACTGAGGCGTTCATGATTAGCCCAATTCAGCCAAGCAAAGACACCGGAATGATTTACACCAAGAGCGAATTCTTTCAGGAAGAGACTGACACTCGTCCGCAAGCGAAGAAGAACTCACGTGTCGTGCGTGGTTATTTCCTGCTGGAAGAAATGTCAGCGCCCACGGGTGGCGAGAGCCGGCTTTTACGTCGCTTCTGGTTTGATCGCGTTGGGGGCATTCGGCTCGCACGCATTCAGACGTTTGATGAACGCGCCCAGTTAATCACCGATGTTGCGTATCTCGACGACAAAGGATTCGGACAAAAT
>DASSCX010000093.1:0-10502 GCA_035697425.1 Pyrinomonadaceae bacterium
CACTTCAGGCCGCGGCCTGTCAACCGGGATATGAATTGGCGTCGGCTAAGACTCTGAAGCTGCTTACACTGGTGCGTACGCAGAAGTTTTTAGTTGTATCGTTCCCGACCTTGCTGCTCTAGCTGCTCGTACTTTTTCACAACAACAGTGGGGCGGATTGCGCGCTCAGCAGAGCGATTTGCTCATTTTTGAAACCTATTGCTGTCGGCACATCGCTTGCTCGTTGATTAACGACACTTTGCGAACTGAGTGCGCCTACGTTCACGAATTTTGAGTTCGCCACGCTTTGAAAAAGGAGAAACAACACATGTCAGAAAATAGAATGTCAGAAGGCCTTAATACCCCCGGCACGGGCTCTAACACCACTACCGGCACCGGCACGAAAACGGGTGCGGGAACTGGTACCGGCACCGGCACAAGCGCGGGAACCGCGACGGCTCTTTCCCAAACCGCTCAGGACTATGGTCAAAAGATTTCCGAAGCGGCTACCCAAGCCAAGGATTATGTGACCGACAAGGTGTCCGTCGTCGGCGACAAGCTCAAAGAACTCCAGAAGGCGGATCTCGCTGAAGTTGCCGAGAACGCTAAAGACTACGCGCGCAAAAACCCTGGTCAGGCAATCTTGATTTCGGCCGCGGCTGGTTTGTTGCTCGGCTTGATTCTCCGGGGAGCCCGCCGCTCGTAGTTGAATCGACTCTAAGGAAGGAGGCTAAATCAATGGCTACTCCAAAAACTGCGATAGCTCCGCCCGAGACGTCTACGCCTGCTGAGACTGAGAGCTTGCCATCTCTGGTGGGACGCTTAGGCGACGACGTAATGCAGCTCTTCGACACCAAGCTGAGCCTGCTGAAGGTGGAGCTTCGCGAAGAGGCGAACGTCTACGCAAAAGGCGCCGTTACGCTGGGGATTGGTGGCATCGTCGCCGCTGTGGGCTTTGCTCTACTTAATGTGGCAGTAGCTTTCGGTGTCTCCACTTTCTTTGCCCAAACCAGTTTGAGTCAGCCGGCACGTTACGCATTGGGTTTCGTGCTGACTGGACTCTTCTACCTGGTGATCGGCGGAATTGTAGTGCTGGCCACGAAGAGCCGTCTGGCGAAACAGGGCCTGGTACCAAACAGGACGGTGGAGGAACTGAGAAAGGATAAGCAATGGCTGAAGAACGAACTTTAGGATTAGCGCGCGCCTATGACCGCGACGAAGAGGACCTCTCCAAAGAAGCCCTCCAAGCGCGCATGGACGAAGCAAGAGATTCCATTTCTCAAACCGTGACCGAAATCAAAGACAATGTCACGCAGCAATATGAGAGCGTGAAAGATGCGCTTGATTGGAAAGAGCATTTCCGCGCCCGCCCGGTAGCCTGGAGTTTGGGCGCAGCGGGAGTGGGGTTCTGTCTCGGCTATAGCATTGCCGGTGCGATTAAAGATCGCGGCAAGGACGAAATGTACTTCCAACCGGCGCGACCGTATGCGTCAGAGCAGATAGGTGAACCTTTGGCTGCATCCCTGGCGTCGCGGGCCACAGAAGCGAATGGTCACGACAAAGGCCCGGGCCTGGTAAGCCGGATCAAAGAAACTCGCGCCTTTGATCGCTTACAACAGGAAGTCGGAACGTTGGGGGATCGTCTGGTTGATGAACTCTCGACTACAGCCCAGGAAGTTGTGCTGCCGGCGTTCTTGCGGAAGGTTAAGGAGTGGATTGGCGCAGACTTGTCGCGAGACAAGCCCAAGGAAATGGCTGCCAGCATGCGTTCGGAAAGCGAAGTAGGCTACGCTTACGAGCCTGAGCTCGAACGCAACCCGAGCTAGCAACGGAAGCAGTCGAAAATGTAATACATAGCGTCCACAAGTTGCCGCACGTGGAGTGCGCTGACTTGTCAGCGCTTTAAGAAGAGGCGAGTCTCCTGACTCGCCTCTTTTTGCTTCCGAGAATTGCATTGACACTTGCTTCAAGCCAACCCTAGACTTGCGCCGCACTATTCACTCTAAGGCTCTTTCCCACCCTGAACTTATGCGCCACCACAATCTATCCGTAAAGCTGTTCGCGGCAATTCTGCTCGTCGCCTTCGTTTGTTTGACACCAGCCACCGTTGCCGCTCAAAGCCAGGAGCAGATCCGCGAACAGGCAATGGAGCTGTTCGAAGCGAATAACTTTGTCGCCGCGCTGCCCCTCCTCGAAAAATCTGCGCTGGCTTATCCCAACGACGTGACAATCGCGTCACGACTTGGTTTTGTACTCTATGCCCTGGGGACCACTTCCAAGGATCCTGCAGTTCGCAGCCAGCATTGGGAACGAGCTCGCAAAATTCTGTTGCAGTCGCAAGCAAACGGAGACGACAGCAATTTGACTCGCATCACGCTCGAGTCTCTCTCGCGAGAGGATTTACCCGCGGTAGTTCCCTTCTCAGACAAGAAAGCCGCCGAGGCCGAAATTAGGAAAGGCGAGGAGGCCTTTGTCCGTGGCGAAATTGAGAAGGCGCTCGCTTCTTATAAGCGCGCCCTCGAATTCGACCCGAAGCTTTACGAGGCTGCTCTTTACTCTGGTGACATGGAATTTAGACTCGCCCACGCTTCCAAGGACGGTAGCTTTCGCAAGCAGCACTTCGGCCAAGCAGGAATCTGGTTTGCAAAGGCGATTGCGATTGACCCGGATCGTGAGACTGCCTATCGATACTGGGGCGATTCTCTGGATGAAGAAGGAAAAACCGAGGAGGCGCGCGATAGGTTCATCGAGGCAATTATCGCCGAGCCTTACAGCGGTAATCGGGCCTATGTGGGTTTGTCGCAGTGGGGAGAGCGGCACAAGGTCTCGATGCAGCACCCAAAAATAGAGATCCCGACCAATCTGACCTCAAAGAAAGCGGGCGAGGTAAACATCACGCTTGACTCGTCCGTGTTCAAACGAGACGACGATGGCTCCGCTGCGTGGATGATGTACGGAATCATTCGGGCGGGCTGGATGGACAAAAAGGACGGCGCCCGCAGTGAGAAGTTTGCCAAGGCATACCCCAACGAGACGGCTTACCGGCACAGCATCGCGGAAGAAGTGGAGGCATTACGTGGGGTGTTGGAATCAGTGCGGGTACAGCAGCAAGAAAAAAGCGCGACTAAGCTGACATCATCCCTCGAAAATTTGCTCAAGCTCGAAGAGGCCGGCGTGATCGAAGCTTACATTTTCTTCGCACGGCCCGATGAAGGCATTGTTCGCGATTATTTTCCTTATCGAACAGCAAAGCGCGAGAAGCTTAAAGAATACTGGCTTAAGTTTGTCGTGGGAGCGAGATAGATTGCCGATTGCCGATTGCTGATTGGCGATTGCCAATTGGCCATTATCAAACGATCGAAATCGAAAATCGGCAATTGGAAATTGGCAATGTGATCGGTCGCTATCGCTCCCGTACTGTACCGAATGGGCATTCACACTTGAATGCGGTCGCTTACGGTTCCCCGTACTGTAACCAAGCGGTTTACTTGAGAGGTTTGCGCGGCAGTTTTTCTTCGCGCATAGCGGTGTTGTAAACAAATGCCGCCATGATCGTCGCGGCCTGTTTCATGTCATCAGCTTGAATCCGATCAAAAACGTCCTGATTCGAGTGGTGCGTCCGCGTGTCGTATTCAACCTGATCCTGGATGAACTGAAAGCCAGGCAAGCCGATGGCGTCAAAAGGGAGATGGTCGGTGCCACCAGTGTTGGAGATTGAAAGTGTTTGCGCACCCATATCGCGAAACGGGGCCAGCCATTGCCGGAACAGAGGGCGGACAGCTTCGTTACCTTGCAGGTAGACACCGCGAATTTTGCCCGTGCCATTATCGAGGTTGAAATAGGCAGACAGCTTGTCGTATTCGGCGCCGCGCGCAATGTCGGCCGCCGCGCCGCCACCCTGAACCATACGGGCGAAGCTGGCAGCTTGAGATTCATTGGCCTTGCCGAAGTGTTGGGCGACATAAGCCTGTGACCCAAACAATCCCTGCTCTTCTCCGCTCCATAGACCAATGCGGATCGTCCGACGAGGTTTGAGATTTAAGGCTTGCAGAATGCGCACGGCTTCCATGGCCACAGCGACGCCTGCGCCGTTGTCAGTCGCTCCTGTGCCTGCGTGCCAGGAATCCATGTGTCCGCCGAGCATGACGATTTCGTCACTCTTGTCAGTGCCGGGGATTTCGGCAATCGTGTTGTATGCCATCAAATCTTTGTCGTCGAACTGAGCGGCGAAATTAATTTTCATCCGTACTTTCTCTCCGGCTTGGATCATGCGCGCGACACGATTGTAATGCTCAACGGCCAAAACTATCTGCGGCACAATCGTTGGGGGCTTCTTATCGTAGGGGTTAACCTTACCCATGAACATGCTGCGCAGCATGGCCATCGGCGACGATTGATCCATTTCCTGCGGCACACTCGCGGCCGAGACGAAAAGTGTGCCACCGTCGCCGGCGCCGGAGTCAACCAAAAGCGCAGCGCCCTCATCAATGAAAAATTTCAACTTCTTCGCCGCGAAGATCTGACTCTGCATGAAAGCGGCAAACTGTGGGCTCTGCATGAAATTGTTACCGCCGCCATCCGCTCCAGGAATAGGCGCGTCCGCAAGTGCTAAGAGCTGTTTCTCTGTCAGTCTCTTTCCGGGCGCTTCAAAACGCGCGGGCACGTTACGCATCAAGCCTGTCAAAACGATCTTGCCGCGCAGGTTCCCCTTGAAGCGTTGCAAGTCAGCCTCATCTTTGGCGTCGACGTAAACAACTTCGCCGCTCGGGATGTTTACTCCCGGCGACCAGGCCTTGGGAAAAGCGATCAGGGGAATTGCCTGAGGGGCAATGACCTGAGCAGCAAATTCTTTCAACTCCCAACTACGACCGAAAGGACCCCACGATTCCAGGTGGGCGTTCTGCAAACCCCACTTAGTTAACTGGTCGCGCGTCCATTCGTTTGCACGTTTCATATTGGGCGAGGCCGTTAAGCGCGGGCCGATAACATCCGAAAGGTAACTGAGCGTTGCCATCACCTGGGAACGTTTCAGGCCCTCATCTTTGATCTTTTCGATTGGATCATTGGGATCCGGTGTCGGGGAGGGCTGTTGTTGCTGGGCAGCCGGTTGAGTTGTCGTAACGGCCGGGGTTGACGAAGTTGGAACAGGACGTCGCGCAAAACTTGCGCTCGGTGCAAGCAGGGAGACAAGCAGCAGTATTGCCGCCGCATAACTTCGGTAGCTCATAAATTTCTCCATGAAATGAAAGGGGTGGTTGACGATCTGGCGATCTGTTCATGCGAATGTGCGAGGCCCTAATACTGTGACTGGCGAGCAAAAGTTTCAACAGGCACGGTATTCAAATACGAAACTTTGGGAGGTTAGGCGAAACACGTAGCGCCAAAAGATAAGGCGAGGGCAAACTGCACCTCGCCTTAAGTTCCTGCTGCTGCTTCACGCTTTATCTCCCGGGCATTGGCTTGCGCGGCAGTTTCTGATCGAGCATCGCGGCGTTGTAAACGAAGGCGGCCATGATTGTCGCCGCTTGTTTCATGTCGTCGGCTTGAATGCGATCGAAAACATCCTGGTTCGAATGGTGCGTGCGCGTGTCGTACTCGATCTCGTCTTGAATGAATTGGAAACCGGGAAGACCAATGGCATCAAACGCCAAGTGGTCCGTGCCGCCTGTGTTGCTGATGGAAAGCGTGGCAGCTCCCCAACTGGTCTTATCTTCCGGCCGATCACGAAATGCCATCAACCACTGGCGGAACAACGGGCGGACAGCTTCATTGCCTTGCAGATACACGCCGCGAATCTTTCCGGTGCCATTGTCGAGATTGAAGTAGGCACTGAGCTTTTCGTAATCGGGTTTTGTGACCAGGACCGGCGCCGCGGGTGTGCTGCTGGCGCCGCCGTTACCATTGCCGTTGCCGGCGCCCGCCGGCGCGGCGGGTACTTCCATCTTGCCAAAGTGTTCGGCGACGTAAGCACGCGAACCAAGTAGTCCCTGCTCTTCTCCGCTCCACAAGGCAATGCGAATCGTGCGGCGCGGCTTTAGTCCCAGCGCTTGGATAATGCGCATGGCTTCCATGCCCACGGAAACACCGGCGCCGTTATCGGTGGCGCCCGTGCCTGAGTGCCAGGAATCCATATGTCCACCTAACATCACGATCTCATCTTTCAGATCAGTGCCGGGAATTTCCGCGATCGTGTTGTAGCCCATCAGATCCGCATCCTGGAATTCCACTGCGAGCTCGACGGACATCTTAACTTTCTCACCCGCTTCGATCATGCGCACGAGACGATTGTAATGCTCGACCGCCATCACGAGTTGCGGTGTAAGCTTGGGCGCGCTTTTGGCATAAGGAGAAATTCCGCGCGAGTTTGGACCAAAAGGCTCCCCGGGAAGCGGCTGCGGCACCGTTGCTGAGCCCACGAAGATCGTGCCGCCGTCGCCGATGCGGCTGGGGTCGATCGCCACTGCCGCACCCTCATCCAACAGAAACTGATACTTCTTCACGCCAAACAGGATTGCCGCCCGCTGCTCGGGCGACATCTGAAAGTTTCGGCGCTGGCCGCCGCGCGGCTCGGGAGCATCAGCGAGAGCTAAGAGGTCTTTCTCATCGCGACGCGTACCCAGCGCCTCGAAGCGCGCTTTCACTTCGCGCATTGCGGAAGTCAAAACGATGGCGCCTTTTAACTTGCCTTTGAACTGCTCCAACTCGGCATCAGTTTTGGCGTTCAAGTAAACGACATCAGCTGTAATCGATCCGTTGGTTCCCGGCGACCAGGCTTTGGGATAAGCAATTAGCGGAATGCTCTGTGGCTCCGTCACCTGCGCCGAAAATCGTTTCAGCGACCAACCACGGCCAAAAGGTCCCCAGGGTTCCAGATGGGCATTCTGTAATCCCCACCTCGTAAGCTCATCGCGCGTCCACTCGTTCGCGCGTTTCATGTTCGGCGAAGCGGTTAGGCGCGGTCCAATGACGTCGGTCAGATAGCTCAAAGTCTTCATCACCTGCGAGCGATTCATTCCTTCGTCCTTGATGCGCTCAATAGGATCATTGCTGGGAGTGGTGCTGGCTGCGGGAGCGCTCTGCGCCGGCTGTTGTGCGAACACGGCGTTAGGCGAAAGCGCGAGGATCGAAAGCAGGGCCACAGCGGCGTAGCGTCTTAACATAATCAAATCTCCTGGCTGGGTGGTATTAACACGGACGGTGCGGACAATTATGAACTGAAACTGTAAGAGCGCCAAACGTCAGCGCACGGCGGGGCGTTTTGCTTTTGGCGCGGCGGGCGAGGGAATCGGAGCGGCGGAGTCGTTTGAACTGTACCCACACTCTTCATTGGCGCAGTAACGAAACGTACCTTGTTTCTTGGTTGTCTTCTCGAGCAGAAACGGAGCATCACAATTGGGACAAGTTTCCAGGACGGGCTTGTTCCAATACACCGCATCGCAATTGGGATACTGCGAACATCCGTAAAAGGCCTTGCCGCGCTTGGATTTCTTGACAACGATTTCGCCGCCACAACCTGGACGAGGACACGAAACTCCCGTGGTCTCCTGCTTAATGTACTTGCACTTGGGATAATTCGAGCACGAGACAAATTCACCAAAACGACCGAAGCGTTTCACCAGTTGCGCGCCATCGACCGGACATTTTTCGTCGAGCGGCACGGGCGCGGGCGCCACCGCTCCACCTTTAGAAATCTTCCGGATGTTTTTGCACTCGGGATACCCGGTACAACCGAGAAAGGGTCCGAATCTCCCTCGCTTCAGTTGCATCGGCTTGCCGCAGAGTTCGCAGGCCTCCGGTTCGACACCTTCCTCACTTCCGGCTGCCGCTTCACTGCCCTGAGCACCACCATTGGCTCCGGCTTTCGGTTCGGCGTCACGCGAAGCACCACAGTTCAAGCACTTGAGATACTTACCAAAGCGACCCCACTTGAGCACCATCCCCTTGGTTTCACATTTGAGACAAACCTCCTCGGTCGGTGTCTCAACGTCTTTGATGTCTTTCGTGTATTTCGTGAACTTAACCAAGTCGCTGGAAAACTTGCCATAGAAATCATGGAGCGCATCCGTCCACTTGAGTTTGCCTTCCTCAACACTGTCCAGCTCTTCTTCCATGCGCGCGGTGTAAGTCTCATTAAAGAGATCGGCGAACCCGCCCTGGATCAGGAGGTCGTTCACGGTCTTTCCCAGATCTGTCGGATGGAAACGTCCCTCCAGTTTCTCAACGTACTCACGCGCCAGGATTGTCGTCATGATGGCTGCGTAAGTTGAAGGCCGGCCGATTCCTTTTTCTTCGAGGGCCTTCACCAAAGTAGCTTCAGTGAAACGCGGCGGAGGATCCGTAAAATGTTGTTCCGGCGTCACCTTGTTAAGCGTGAGCTGCTCACCCTTCTCAACTGGAGGCAGGGTGCGCTCGGCCTCTTCGTCCTCTTCAGTCTTTTCATCGCGGCCCTCCTGATAAATTTTCAGGAAGCCGTCAAACTTCTGCACCGACCCGGTGGCGCGGAACAGGAAACGGCCTGCTCCGATGTCGATCGTGGTCTGATCAAAAACAGCAGGCGTCATCTGCGAAGCGACCGTACGTTGCCAGATCAGGCGGTATAGCCGCAGCTCGTCGTTGTTTAAGAAGCTCGCGAGTGAGTCCGGGGTGCGAGCGACATCTGTTGGACGAATGGCCTCGTGAGCGTCTTGCGCGTCCTTCTTCGAGCGATAATGAATCGGCTTCTCGGGTAAGTAGGGAGCTCCATACTGTTTGCCAATGAAGTCTCTTAACTCACCTAATGCCGCGTCAGAAATTCGGGTTGAGTCGGTACGCATGTAGGTGATCAACCCGACTGAGCCTTCCGCGCCAATTTCAATACCTTCGTAAAGCTTCTGGGCAACCATCATCGTTCGCTTTACGGCGAATCCAAGTTTGCGTGCGGCCTCCTGCTGTAACTTGGAAGTGATGAAAGGCGGAACCGGATTCCGTTTGCGCTCCTTCTTCGTAACTTCACTAACTATGAAAGGCTGCTGTTCAGCTTCGGCAACAATTTCAGTGGCTCGGGTCTCGTCGTTGATCAGGATCTCGTTCTTCTTGATGTCCTGATCGAATCCGCTTGTCTTTACCGTTTGCTCGCCGATTTTGAAAAGACGGGCGTCAAAAGCGGGTGGCAGTTTGGCGCCGAGATTGGCGAAGATCGTCCAGTACTCAGTCTTAATGAAGTTTTCGATCTCGCGCTCGCGCTCGACCACCATGCGCAGTGCAACTGACTGCACGCGGCCGGCACTAAGCTTTCCCCCAACGGTGCGACAAAGTAACGGTGACACCTTATAACCGACCAAACGATCCAGAACGCGACGTGCCTGTTGAGAATCGACTAGATTCTGATCGATCTGTTTTGGGTGCTCAAAGGCCTCATTCACCGCGCGTTTGGTGATCTCATTGAACATCACACGATAAGTGGGTTTTGCGGGACGCTTGGGAACGATCTCTTCGGCGAGATGCTGGCAGATAGCTTCGCCTTCGCGATCAGGGTCGGCTGCCAGATAAACAGCGTCGGCTTCTTTTGCTGCTTTCTTCAACTCGGCAACAATTCGCTTATTGTTTCGCTTGCGGGAATCCGGAATTACTTCGTAAGTGGGTTTGAAATCGTCCTCGACATCGACACCAAGGCCTTTAGACGGCAGATCTTTGATGTGGCCTATCGAAGCCTTAACCAGATAGTCCTTGCCGAGATATTTATTAATCGTCTTTGCCTTGGCGGGCGATTCAACGATGACCAGATTCTTTGCCATAAGGTATTGTCAATTTCCGATTGCCGATTGCCGATTGCCGATTGTTTGATGTGTTAGTTGCAAATGCTAACCGCTACTTTCGATTGCGGACTCAACCTTAACTAACTGCTAATCGGCAATTGGCAATCGCCAATCGGCAATGTCTACATTTTCCTCACAAAACAACGGCCCGGGAGGGCGCGAATAAGTTCGCGCATCTCGAGCGCGAGCAGCGCGGCGGTCAAATCGGAAATTGATAACTTGCTTCTCTCAACCAACATGTCAATGTGTGCTGGCGTGTCTGCCGTTAATAGCTTTAACACCAAAGTTTCCGATCCTGAAAGTCCGCGCGGAACGAGGGTCAACTGGTCCGCCAGCGATTTCTCCTTTTTCTTATCACCAAAAGGAGGGGGCAACAATCGCGCCGCAATCTGAGGCGGCAACTCCGCTGCAATGTCCTGCCACTGTTGCACAAGCTTGGCTCCGGCCCCTTTAATCAGGTAGTTCGTGCCGAAGGAATTTCGCGAAGTGATGTTGCCGGGTACGGCGAATACTTCGCGATTTTGCTCAATCGCAAGACGCGCGGTTATCAAAGATCCGGAGTTTTCCGCCGCTTCCACCACTAACACGCCCAAACTCAAGCCACTAATGATGCGGTTGCGGTAAGGAAAGTTTTCCGCGACCGGCGGCGTGCCGAGTGGGAACTGCGTAACTATCGCTCCACCACGATCAATAATCTCGTCAGCAAGTCGCTTGTGATCTCGCGGGTAA
>DASSCX010000094.1:0-16631 GCA_035697425.1 Pyrinomonadaceae bacterium
GGCTGCTCTCGCGATTCAACTGGCGCTCGCGCGATTTCAATCTGAAGACGCAGCGCAGAAATATCAAGCTGGTAAATTTGCCTAAAGGCAAACCGGCGGTGCAGCCAGGGAGTTAAATATGGCAGTAGTTCAAGCTCCGAAACGTACGTTCGTACAGAAGCTCAAGCGCTTTTTCATGATCGACTTTATTAAAGGGATGGCGCTGACGCTGAAATACAACCTCGGCGCGCTCACCGATAAAGATGCGGTCGCGGGTAAGGGAATCTATACCGAACAGTATCCGAAAGTGCGACACGATGTGGCGCCGCGTTTTCATGGAGCGCCGCGCTTGAACATGGATCCCGAGACGCACGACACGCTTTGCATTGCGTGCAACCTTTGCGCGATTGCATGTCCTGAAGACTGTATCGACGTGATCGCGATGGATGTCGAGATCATCGTCGCCGGCAAACCACGCCGCAAGAAAGTGCTGGACGAGTTTATCTTCGACACTTCGCGCTGCATGTTCTGCGCGTTGTGCCAGGAAGCCTGCCCGACGTCATGTCTGGAACTGACGCAGGACTTTGAGTTGGCTACCTACTCGCGCGCCGGCTTTGTCTGGAACCGCGAGATGCTGGAACAAGGGCGCGAGACGGTGAAATACCTTAAGTGATTGCCGATTGGCGATTGCCAATTGCCAATTAGCGATATTCGGTGTTGCTGGCTCCTCACCAGTCATGAATGCGGAAGAATTAAAGAAACGAACCAATAAGTTCTCGCTCAGAGTTCTGAAGCTGGTTGCGGCATTGCCGAACAACGTGCAAGGTCGAGCAATAGGTCATCAGTTGATGCGATCAGGAACTTCGGTCGGAGCTAACTTTCGGGCAGCGTGTCGCGGTAGATCAAGGAGAGAGTTCGTCGCTAAGATCGGCGTAGTAGAAGAGGAAGCCGACGAAAGTGCCTTTTGGATGGAATTGATCATCGAAGGCGAAATGATGGAGGAAGACCGCGTCTCAGCATTACTTAAAGAAGCTCAGGAATTAGCCAAGATAATGGCCAAGTCCCGGATATCAGCAATCAACTCGCTTCGTCGAAGCGAAAATCGGCAATCGGCAATCAACAATCGGCAATGACTCTTTCTGGCTGGGAAGCTGTTTTCTTCTGGATATTTTCCATCGCCGCCATCTTCGCGGGGCTTTTGACCGTGATGGCGCGTAATGCCGTTCACAGCGCCCTGTTCCTGATTTCCTCCCTTGTCTCGGTCGCAGCTTTGTTCGTTTTGGCCGGTGCGGAGTTTATCGCCGGCGTGCAGATCCTCGTCTATGTCGGGGGTGTGATGGTTTTGTTCCTGTTTGTGATCATGCTCGTGAACGTCGGGGCGGAGGAGCGCGGCAACCAACCAACAATGAACAAGCCACGGCAGGTAACCGTGAGTATGGTCTTTTGTTTACTGCTCGTGCTGGGTCTGCTCTTCGCAGTTAATGTCGGCTACAGAGGATTGCAAAAACGAAATCCCGCGCCACTCGTTCAGGAGCAGAATCAGACCTTACCGCCGGGTGCGACTGGAACCAGCCGCATCACGACTGATACGCAACGCGTCGGCAATAGTCTTTATCGATATGCTGCTTTGCCTTTTGAGATTGCCAGCGTCCTCCTGCTCGTCGCCATCATCGGCTCGGTAATGCTGGCGCGAACACTCAAACAAGAAGCGGCGGTCGACGATCTGGCGCCAGAGGTACTAGCGGCGGAAACCGTCCGTGAACCGGAACTGGCGGAGGTTGTCCCCGCGACTGATGACCTTGCGTAGCGCACGAACTTGATCATGCTGACTCTTTTCGCACCAGCTCTGATTTTTCTATTTCAGGAAGAAAGCCGCAGCGGCGCCATGATGCAGGGCATCAGAAATCCTGATCTGTCGCGCTTCTTGATGATCGGCGCGCTGCTTTTCGTAATCGGCGTGGGCGGTGTTTTGACCCGCCGCAACATCATCGTCATTTTCATGTCGATTGAGTTGATCTTGAACGCCGCCAATCTAAACTTCATTGCCTTCTCGCGTTACCTACAAGCGACGGGCAGCATGAACGCCGTCGCCGGCCAGGTCTTCGCAGTGTTCGTGATCGTAGTTGCCGCCGCTGAGGCAGCAATTGGACTGGGAATTGTGATTGCGCTCTATCGTAATAAAGAGACGATTTGGATCGACGAGATTGACCTGCTGAAGTGGTAGTCCCGGAGGTTTCGAGTTTCGGGTTCCGAGTTTTGAGTTTCGGAATTGGAAACCAGGATCAACCAGTCAATACCAGAATGAAAACTCGAAACTCGAAACTCGAAACTCGAAACTGTGCATAGATACATCTGGCTTATTCCGCTCCTGCCACTCGCCGGCGCCGCTCTTAACGGGCTGCTCGGCCGCAAGTTTCGTTTTTCTGAAAGGCTGATCGGCGGAATCGCTGTCGGCACGATTGCTCTCGCCTTCCTACTCAGTCTAGCCGCCGTCTATTCATACGGTTTTAGCAGCCACAGTATTTGGCCCAAGGCATACGTCACCAGCGAAGACGGGGCGTTTAGCTTCACCTGGATTCCGGGAGGCGCAGTGCGTCTGACCGCCGGCGCCTCTGAACGCGCGGCCGCAACTCACGGAACCGATCAAGCGCCGGAAGGGCAGACTACACTTGATACGACCGTTGGCCAGGGCCCGCTCAGCTCCGAACTGAATGTCGAGTGGAGTTATCAGCTCGACGCCTTGTCGTCAGTTTTCATGCTGATTGTCACGGGCGTGGGACTCTGTATCTTCGTTTTCGCAACCGGCTACATGCACGGCGATCCGGGTTTTTATCGCTTCTTCGCCTACATGGGCCTGTTCATGTTTTCAATGCTCATCCTGGTGATGGGCTCAAACTTCATGATGATGTTTGTTGGCTGGGAAGGTGTGGGACTGTGCTCGTACCTGCTGATTGGTTATTACTTTAATCGTAAGGAAGCCGCGGACGCGTCCCGCAAGGCCTTTATCACCAACCGCATCGGCGATTTTGGTTTTGCCCTGGGGATCTTTGGCGTAATTGCGACGTTCGGATCCACGCAATACAGCGACGTTTTTGACCAGGCTAGGAGTTTTCCGATTGAGGCAATTGGTCACTGGGGAATTCTCACCTGGATAGCTCTCGGACTCTTCATCGGCGCCTGTGGTAAGTCGGCACAACTTCCATTACACGTTTGGCTTCCCGATGCGATGGCGGGACCAACGCCCGTTTCCGCCCTCATTCACGCCGCGACCATGGTTACCGCCGGACTCTACATGGTGACGCGTACCAACGTTATCTTTCAGCACTCGCAAACCATGATGCTGGTGGTGGCGTTAGTCGGAGCGGCGACGGCGATCTTTGCGGCCACTATCGCAATCACGCAAAACGACATCAAAAAGGTCCTGGCTTATTCAACTGTCTCGCAGCTTGGCTTTATGTTCATGGCCTGCGGGGTAGGCGCCTTCGTGATCGGAATCTTTCACGTGATGACGCACGCGTTCTTCAAGGCGCTCATGTTCCTTGGCGCCGGCAGCGTGATCCAGGGCATGCATCACGAACAGGATATGCGCCGCATGGGCGGTTTGAAGAAATACATGCCTTACACGTACCTGACCTTCCTGGCCGGATGGCTGGCTATCTGCGGCATCATTCCTTTCAGCGGCTTCTGGTCAAAAGACGAAATCCTCTGGAACGCCGCTTCCACTTCAGTGATTCCTTATGGCTGGCTGGTTTGGATTGTTGGCACTATCGCTGCTACCTGCACCGCGTTTTACATGACGCGCTTAGTAGCGATGACCTTCTGGGGTAAAGAGAAGTTTCTTAACAGTCATTCGCATACCGCGGGACACGAAGTACATAACGATCATGAGACGCCAGGACATCATAAGCATGTTCCGCATGAGTCGCCGGCGTCGATGTGGGTTCCGCTCGTAGCGTTGGCAGTGTTCGCGACTATTGGCGGATTCATTGGCGTTGGTCCGGCATTCAAGTTCCTTTCCGGGAGCGAACATCCGGGTGGTCGCTTAAATATCGTCAATTATTTAGATCCCATCATTTGGAATTCAGCCACCGGTGAGTTTGGTAAAGAGCACGCGACTGCAACAGGCGAGCACGGCGCGGAACCGGTCGCCGCGGCGACGGCTGGTGAGGCGGGAGCGACAGAACACAGTACTGCCGCAAGCGAAAGCCAGGCTGCGACTCATGCGACAACGACTAGCGAGGGATTTAACCTGGCCCATGCAGCGGAAGGCGCGCTTGGCAGTCACCTGGCTTCCGAATGGCTCTTTATCGTGATCTCCCTGGTGGTGGCGGCGATCGGCATCGCGCTCGGCTGGCTGTTCTATGTGAAGAGTCCGCATCTGCCAGATGCCTGGGCGCGGCGACTCAAACCGCTTTACGAAGCGAGCTACAACAAGTATTGGGTCGATGAATTTTACGGTTGGGCTGTGACGCGACGCGTCATGGATGCCGCCCGGGGGGTTTTCGCTTTTGATTCAAAGGTGATTGATGGCGGGGTGAACGGCAGTGCCTGGCTGACTCGGCTCTCAAGTACGATCACCGGAGCAACGGATAAATATTTCGTCGATGGCATCGTCAACGCAATCGCCGCTTTCATCATGCGTTTGATGTCGCCCCTTTTGCGCGCCGCGCAAACGGGCTTAACGCAAAACTACGCCCTCGTGATGGTGTTTGGGTTGGTGGTTGCCGTAGCACTTTTCTTTGCCGCGGACATCTTGAGTTTGGTCAGAAGCTTTATGGCTTTAGCGATCTGAATCTTGGTAGTCAGTAGTTAGTTGTCAGTTGTCAGTAGTTACTTCGTGTCGGTTGGTGTGATTTCGTGGATCGTGACCTTTACGCCGCCAAAGAGAACGATCCACGAAATGACACGAATAAACACTAAAAAACGTTCTTCCACGGACTACTGACTACGTACTACTGACTTCGCTTATCATGAAGACCTACATCCTTTCCATTGTCACGTGGCTACCGACGGTCGGCGCTATCATCATTCTTGCGCTCTTCAAGAAGAACCAGGGCAGCCTCATCAAAAAGTTCGCTACCGCCTGGTTTGGGCTCGCATTCGTCGCCTCGTTGTTGCTGATGGCTTATGACCGGACGCGCGGCGGCATGCAGTTCCTCGAAGACTATCAATGGATTCCCGTAATTGGAGCGCGCTACCAGATGGGCGCGGACGGCGTGGCCGTGTTGCTGATCGTGCTCACGACGCTCCTGGGCGTCATCGCCGCGCTCTCGTCGTGGAAATACATTGAGAAGCGCGAAAAGGAATACTACGTACTGCTGCTGCTCCTGCAAACGGCCGTGGTCGGCGTCTTCGCTTCGATGGATCTGTTCCTGTTCTACTTGTTCTTTGAAGTCTCGCTCGTGCCCATGTATTTCCTGATAGGCATTTGGGGTGGCGAGAACCGTCTCTACGCGGCGATCAAATTCTTCCTCTATACACTCGTAGGTTCGGTCGTAATGCTGCTCGGCGTTTTGAAGATGTATTTCCTGACGCAGGACACCGCGCTCACTTCGCAGATAACCCAGGCCACTCTCGATCTTGTCGCAGGCAACAGCGAAGCGGCCGCACTCGTTTCCGGCACTATTCAAACTGCTACTGCAAACGGCACCGGCACCTTCAACATGCTCTACATGCAGGCGCTGGGCTCGGTGATGCCGATGGGGACGATGCAGGTCCTGCTCTTCTTCGCCTTCGCGCTTGGCTTTGCGATCAAGGTGCCGATGTTTCCCTTTCACACCTGGCTGCCGGACGCGCACGTTGAGGCCCCCACTGCTGGTTCGGTGATCCTGGCCGGTATTTTGCTGAAACTGGGCACCTACGGTTTCTTCCGCTTCAACTTACCGATGTTTCCCGCGGCGTCGGCTGATGAAAGCTACTTCGGTTCGTTCGGTGTGCGCAGTGTGATGATCTTCCTGGCCATCGTCGGCATCATCTACGGCGCACTCGCGGCAATGTACTTCGTCGTCAAGAAAGACGGTGACGTAAAGAAGCTCGTGGCTTACTCGTCAGTGTCTTCTATGGGAATTGTGATGCTCGGGCTGTTTGCGCTGAATCCCAACGGCGTCAACGGCGCCGTCTTGCACATGGTCAATCACGGCATCTACTCGGCCGCGCTCTTCCTGCTGGTGGGGATTATTTACGAGCGCCGGCATACGCGCATCGTTGCCGAGTTTGGCGGGCTCTCGCATATCATGCCGGGCTATGCCGCAGTCTTCCTGTCGATGGTCATGACTGCCATCGGTTTGCCTTTGCTTTGCGTTTTTATTTCCGAGTTTCTTTCGCTGCGGGGGGCGTTTGAAGCGAATCCCTGGTGGGCTGCGTGGGGCGCCCTCGGCATCATTTTGAATGCCGGTTACATGCTCTGGCTGTACCAGCGAATGTTCTTTGGCCCCATCGATAATCCCAAGAACGAAAAACTTTCCGACTTGAGCGGGCGCGAATGGCTTTACATGACGCCCCTCGTAATCATGTCGCTGTGGATTGGTGTCTATCCGCAAACTTTCGTTGACTACATTCGCCAGCCGGTCAATGCAGTCGTAAAACATGTGCGCCCGGATTATCCAATACCTCCCATGCCTGGCGCCGTTCCGACACAACAGCAAGCAGAGAAATGAATCCTCAATGATGAATGATGATGCGGAATTCTGCTCATTAATATGTCTATCGTAATCTCAACCATTTCAATGTTTCTTATTCATTCATCGTTCAGCATTCATCATTTGCTTCTCCAAGCGAATACTTCTGCACTCTTTAACATCGCCGACCTGCAATTAATCGCTCCGGAATTGATCCTGACTGTTTGTGCCTGCGTTGCTCTCGTATTGGAAGTCATCCTTCCTTATCGCAAGAGCAAAGCGATTGCTTACTTTGCCCTCGTGAGTATCGCGATTGCAGGTGTCTCACTCGCGGTGCAGTGGTGGCTTGTGCGGGCTAGTTTGCCGCTTACAGGGTTTTACGGGATGGTGCGCATCGATGGCTTTGCTCTTCTCTTTAAAGCCATCTTTCTGATTGCCGCAGCGCTCGCGGTGGCGATCTCAACCCGCTATCTCGATATCGAAGGCGAACAGCACGGCGAGTATTACGCGCTCGTGCTCTTTGCCACCGTCGGCATGTTGTTCCTGGCTTGTGGCTACGACCTGATCGCCCTTTACATCAGTCTGGAGCTGATGGCTTTGACGTTTTATGTGCTCGTTGCTTTTACAAAACGTGAGAAGCGATCGAATGAAGCCGCGATGAAGTATTTTCTGCTGGGAGCGTTTTCGTCAGGCATTTTGCTTTACGGGATGTCCCTCCTCTACGGGATTACGGGCTCGACGAACCTCGGCGAGATTGGCACTGCCCTCGCGCAGATTGTCCCTTCAATGAGTGACACAGCAGGGCCTGCCGAGAGCCTCGCAAACCTGCGGCCCATGCTCTTGCTCGCCATGATTGCCCTCGCTGCGGGGTTGTTTTTCAAGATTGCCGCCGTGCCGTTTCACATGTGGGCACCAGACGCTTATGAAGGCGCACCTACCTCAGTCACAGCGTTTCTCTCAACCGGATCCAAGGCCGCCAGTTTTGCGCTTTATGCGCGCATCTTTCTCGAAGCGTTGCCGGCGATGCGTGTGGACTGGGCGCCTTTGCTGGGCTTGGTAGCGGCCATCACGATCCTCGTGGGCAACTGGGCCGCAGTGACTCAGGAAAACTCTAAACGCCTGCTTGCCTATTCATCGATCTCCAACGCCGGTTACTTATTGCTCGGACTGGTAGCAGGCAATTCCTACGGCTACATCGGACTGCTGATCTATCTCCTCGTTTACACGCTCATGAACATGGGTGCGTTCGGAATCATCATCAGTCTGCGACGCCGCGGCATTATTGGCGACAATGTCGAGGATATGACCGGTCTGGCCCTCAAGTCTCCGGGCATGGCGGCGATGATGGCAATCTTCATGCTGTCGCTGGGTGGACTGCCGATGACTGGTGGTTTCATCGGCAAGTATTTTCTTTTTGGCGGCTTGCTACAACGCGGTCAAGCGGACGGTAAAAATTGGTACTACTGGCTGGCCATCTGGGCAATTATTAACACCGTGGTTTCCTTCTATTACTACATCCGCTTCATCAAGGTAATGTACCTCGGTGATCGGATCGCGGACGACAAGCCTTTGGAACTCTCACCCATGCTGCGCACCGCCCTCGTGGCCTCATTGGTGGGCATCATCTTCATAGGCCTCTACCCGCAGCCCTTCATTAGCATTGCCCAGCGACTCTTAACACCTTAGACACTGCTCCTGTTAATGGGCGCAGCAGAAAGAGCGGGGGCAAGCCCGCCTTCCTGACTGCGCATTGCCTTTCTGACTAAGCACTTCTATGTGGGTCTATTATCTCTTCGCCGCGATCGTCATCTGGTTAGGCATCCTGTCACTCCGCGGCGGCTTTCGTTTTGCAGCCTACGTAAGATCTCAACTCGCTCAGCCGCTCGCTGACTACACCCCTTTGGCAACGGTGATTGTTCCTTGTCGCGGTCGCGAGAACGGTCTTGAGCAGAACCTGGCGGCACTTTTCAAGCAGTCCTACCCTCTCTACGAAGTTGTTTTCGTCATTGACAGCGAGAACGACCCAGCACTCGAAGTAATCCAAAAGGTCATCAACGCCAAGTCTTCCACCGCGATGGCCACTCGCGTTTTAGTCGCCGGTGCAGCCACTAATTGCGGACAAAAAGTGCACAACCTACGCGCAGCAGTTGAGCAGCTTGATGCGCGCAGCGAGGTGTTGGTCTTTGTAGATTCGGATGCACGACCGGGTGAGAACTGGTTGCGCTCCCTAATTGCCCCACTTATTGATGAGGGATTAGGCGCTGCCACGGGTTATCGTTGGTTCGTTCCGGTGCAGGGCGGTTTTGCCTCGCGGCTGCGTTCGGTCTGGAACGCTTCGATTGCGTCGGCGTTGGGAGCAAATCGCCAGAGCAACTTCTGTTGGGGTGGTTCTACGTCGATTCGGCGAGAGACTTTTGCGCGACTTAATATTAGAGAGCGTTGGCAGGGAACTGTGTCTGATGATTTCACTACGACCCGCGTCCTCAGCGAGGCGAAGCTGCCGATTCATTTTGTGCCGGCGTGTTTGGTGGCCTCACCGGGGGATTGCGACCTCAGGGAGTTGCTGGAATTCTCCAACCGGCAGTTGAAGATCACGCGCACATATGCGACTCACCTGTGGAGACCTGTGTTATTAGGGAGCGCACTTTTTTGTTTGGTGTTCTTTGGCGGCATCCTGCTGGTTACGATGCGGGCGCTGCTGGGGCTCTCGTTTGCGATTCCACTCGCCTTGCTCGTGATCATATTTCTGTTGGGCACTGCCAAGGCGTTCGTGCGCTTTCGTGCGGTTACAATGGCTTTACTCGGAGAGCGTGCAAACTTGCGTCGGGATTTGCCGGGGCAACTGCTACTCTGGCCGCTCGCTTCGTTACTATATTTGTACAATGCCTTAGCGGCGACATTTTCGCGGCGCATTACATGGCGGGGAATCACCTACAAACTAGACAGTAGGACGCAGGAGGTAGAAAGTAGACAGTAGACAATAGGCACCAGACGGAGGTTGGAAAAGGGCCTCGCTCAGGATGCAATTCACTCGCTCCTGATAGACGTGGAAACGACCACCAATTCACACGAAAATGACACGAGCGCTTACTGATTAATAATTGGAGCGAGGTTAACCTTCTAATTCAACTACGCTCAACTGACAACTGACTACTGACCATTAACTATTTCCTGCTGCCTACTGCTTACTGCCTACTTTTCATGAACAAAGCCACCCAATTCGTGCAACTGTTACGGTCTAGCAAACGGGAGAAATGCCTCGGCACTGTCATTCTGTTTGTTACCTCTCGCTGTAACGCTTTCTGCAAGACCTGCTTCTATCACGCCCAACTGAATCATCCCGGCGATCTCACTTTTGCTCAACTCGAAAAAGTTTCCCGCACGATGCCGCGGATCACGGACCTCTGGCTCTCGGGCGGTGAACCGACGCTCCGTCGCGATGTTTCGGAGATCATCGACACCTTCGTCAACAGCAATGGTGTCCGTCGCGTCATCATACCCACGAATGCGCTGATCAAATCGCGTGTGTTTGAGATTGTCGATCGCGCGCTTGCGGGTCACCCGCAACTCGATCTCTATCTCAACATCGCGCTCGACGGTTATGGCGAGACTCACGACCGCATACGAGGCGTGCCCGGGAACTGGGACAAGGCCCTCGAGTGCATCGAGTTTCTCTACCCGTTGAAGGAAAAATATCAGGATCGTTTTCGTCTTAACGTGAACACGGTCGTCTGTGCGGAGAACTACACCGAGATCGAAAAACTAGCGGAATACATGTGGGCAAACTTCCGTCTCGATGGCCAATACTTCAACATCATTCGCGGTGAGACCCTGGTGGGCGACGAGATCAAACAGGTGCCCCCGGAAGCTCTGCCGGCCATGTACTCCTTCGTCTCGAGATTGACCAAGCGTTATGGCGACCGGATGTTTGCGGACGATGATGCCAGCAAACGTTTCATTAAAAACGTTGCCTACGTCGGTGCAATTACCACTCATTACCGTACTCAGCACGCCAACTTTACAACGCCAGCGGCATGGCCGTTTCCCTGCACAGCCGGTGAGACTACTGCGGTGATCGATTACAACGGCGACGTGCGCGCCTGCGAACTACGGGAGAAGTTTGCCACGCTCGCTGACTACGATTACGACTTTGGCGCGCTCTGGTCAGCACAGGAGCGGCAGACGGAATTGCACGCGATCGACGGGGGCAAGGCATGTTGGTGTACCCACGTATGTTTCATTCACGATTCTTTACGTCATTCGCGTAAAGGCTTGCTTTACGAATTGCCGAAAAATTTTGTGACGCGGGAAAGCTGGTAGGCAAATATTATGGCCGGACGCGGAGATCAGGAAGCAAATCGCAAGACTGGCCTCGCTTACGCAGCGGGCATCAACTTATTCGCGTCGGTGATTTCGCTTGCGGGCTTGGGTTGGTTACTCGATCGCTGGTTAGGGACCACGCCGTGGTTGTTGGTGGCTGGCGTCGTGTTAGGGGCAGTGGTGGGTTTCTATCAGTTCATCCGTATCACTTCTAAGCTCAAGTAATCGGCAGAAGTTACCGCAGAGACGCAGAGACGCAGAGGCGCAGAGAAAGCAATAACCATAAAACCAAGAGCAAGCCTCCTCGCAGGTTCTTATGCCTTCTCTTCTTTGTGTCTCTGCGTCTCCGCGTCTCCGTGTCACCGCGTCTCCGTGTCACCGCGTCACCGCCTCTCCGTGTCTCAGCGCTAAGGTTTCGTTGCTACCTCGACAATTCCACGTTTCCCCGTGTAAAATCACCCCCTTCGCGCATGGCCAAAACTTCCGACAAACAGGTTCAGACTAATTCTGAGAGCTCTATTGACACCCGCGTGTTGCGCACAATGGCGATTGCGGTGGGCGTTGCTGTGGTGTTGAGCAGCGCCTTCGCTCCCTGGCGTGTGACGACAGGTTTGCTCTTGGGAGGCCTGCTGTCCCTGCTTAGTCATCACTGGATGCGCTCGTCAATAGCGGCGGCTTTCTCCGGTGCGTTGGAAGCGGGCACAACACCTAAGTTCACTTCGGTGAAATACATCCTGCGATACTTTGTGATTGCTTTGGCGGTCTTAGTCGCCTACCAGCTCAATCTGGTTTCGTTTCCGGCCACAATTGCCGGCTTGTGTTCTTTTGTAGTTGCTTTGTTTGTTGAAGCCTTGAGAGTGTTTTATTTCGTAATCATTCAGCGAGAGGAAATTAGTTAATGTTCTGGTTGTTGGAAACTGCCAAAGCCGGCGAGCATGCGGAACAGGCGCACGAAACTGCTCACCACACGCCAATTGTCGTTGAACTGGTCAATCATTACTTCGGCCAGGCGGCTTACGACTTTGAGATGAAGTACACCTATCCACTCTGGAAGTCGTTCTTCGCAAAATTTCATACGACTCCGGAAGCGGTGTTTGGTCCATACACACCTGAGACGGCGATTCCCTGGTACTCAGTGATGTTTGTGATCGCCTGCATCCTCAGCGTCGTGATCATCTGGATTCTTAAAGGGAGACTTTCGGCGGAAGAGCCAGGGCATGGGCAACAGACATTGGAGCTTGCGGTCCTCGCTGTTCGCTCCCAGATTTCCGACATCATCGGACCGCACGGTTTGAAGTACTTTCCGGTTGTGATGACGTTTGCCGTGCTGATTCTGGTTTCCAATCTGATGGGGTTGTTCCCGTTGTTCATGTCGCCTACGGCAGCGGTCAGCGTTACCTTCGCCCTCGGGATCACGTCATTTGTTTATTACAACTACATTGGCATTAAAGAGAATGGGCTGTTTGGTCACCTGAAACATTGGGCCGGACCGATCTGGTGGATTGCACCACTCATCTTCGTCATTGAGGGCATCAGTAACTTCATTCGTCCGTTCTCGCTCGGCATTCGTCTATTTGGAAATATGTTTGCGGACGAGCAGGTCACCAGCACAGTTGCCGGGCTGTATCCCGCGGTGACGCACTGGGTGCTGCCCGCCGTGCTGATGATTCTGGGCGTTTTCGTTTCGTTTATTCAGACGTTTGTTTTCATTCTGCTTTCCCAGCTTTATCTCAGCGAGGTTTCGCACGCTCCGCACGACGAACATGACAAACATGCCGTTGACGAAGAGGATGCTGCTGAGGAGGCCGGGGCGTTGGGACTGGCGGTAGTTCCTTATTGATATCGGAATAATAAAAGCATGCTTCGAGCGGTTCCGTGACGCACGGGCGACACGTTGAAGCGTAACGATTAATTTAATTAGGTGGACGAAAAGAAGATAGGCTGTGGATAATCGCTTCGTTATTTGAAGCAAAAGTGTCTGTCTCGCTGGAGCGCCGTTGGAAGAGGGGCGGTGGATACCGGAAGCAGGCGAAATAATACAAGCCTGGCCACGTTTCTCCCCGTGCACCGTTGATTCTGATTTGGTTCAGAAGGAGATTGAAGAATGAGTAAACTCAACAGGCTTTTCTTTGTCGTCGTGGCTGTTCTGATGGCTGCGATGCCTGTCCTCGCACAAGCGCCGGCACAGGCAGCTGAGGCGGGCGACGGTGGTGCCGGCTTAAAGGCAATAGCGGCTGGTATCGGTTTCGCGATTGCAGTATTTGGCGGCGCACTCGGTCAATCACGAATTGGCGCAGCAGCCTGCGAAGGTGCGGCGCGCAATCCCGGAGCTTCGGCAAAAATCCAGACGATGATGATTTTGGGTCTCGCCCTGATCGAATCGCTGGTGCTCTTCGCGCTCGTCATCGTCTTCGTAAAGACCTAAGTACGACCGCAGCGGTAACCAGGAATGCGAGCGCAGCTTATGCTGCGCTCGCGTTTTTGTTTTCACTGGCCATGCTTTTGGTAGTCTTGAAGCGGTGTGGTAGGCTGACAGCTCTCCCAAACAAGACAGTAACGAGGCACAAATCGCCCGATGAAGAAATGTCCGAAGTGTGGAAATGAATATCCGGACACCACCACCCTGTGTCCCGCCGACGGCGTTGGCTTGGAAACGTCGGGCGATTCCTTGCTCGGACAAACTCTCGCTGACAAATATCGTATCGACGAGCGTTTGAACGAAGGTGGCATGGGCACGGTCTACCGCGGCACCCATGTGCTGATGGACAAGACGGTGGCCATCAAGGTGTTGCGTTCTTCCCTCGCCGCCGACGAAAAGATCGTCGCGCGTTTTTCTCGTGAAGCCCGCGCGGCTTCTCGCATTTCCCATCCTCACGCCCTCAGCGTCACAGACTTTGGCGAAGCGGAAAACGGTGTCGTGTTCCTGGTAATGGAGTTTCTGAACGGGCAAACGTTAAAGAACGTGATTCGTCAGGATGGACCGATGCCATTGGCCCGAGTTGTGGAGATCATCCGCCAGGTCGGGGCGGCGCTCGACGCCGCGCATGAACAGGGAGTGGTGCACCGTGACCTAAAAAGCGAGAACATCATGTTGCTCGCCGCTAATGGACCCGATTACGCGAAAGTCCTCGACTTTGGAATCGCCAAAATCAAAGAACACGACGGAGACTACGATCCCGGGCTAACCGCCCCGGATCTGGTTATCGGCACGCCGCAATACATGTCGCCGGAACAGTGTTCGCAGGCGCCGGACATTGACGCGCGTTCCGACATCTATTCGCTTGGCGTAATCATTTACGAGATGCTGGTGGGACATGTGCCTTTTACCGGGCCTTCACCTACGGCAATCATGATGAAGCAGCTTCAGGAGCCCGTGCCTTCGGTTCTAAACGAGAGAAGTGATCTGCCGGCGGCGGTGGGACGTGTGATTTCGCGAGCGATGGCCAAGCAGCCGGCCGATCGCTATCAAACCGTCGGTGAACTCGTGGAGGATCTTACGATTGCCGGCGGTGCTGAGGCGGTAACGACTCCGCCCGTTCCCACGACGCCGGCTGCCAATCGTATCGTGGTTCCAACGAGAACTTCTGAAAATGAGTCAGTTGAAGACGAAGTGACTGTCGTCCGTCGTCGCCTGGATACTACGCCGGGAACTGGAGCGCATGGGGTTCCCGCGCTGCCGCCGGCGGATGGTGTCAATCCCTGGAAGATTTTGATTCCGGCGCTCGCAGGTTTGCTGGTCGTCTTCGGTCTTGTCTACGTATTCACACGGGGCTCGCAGCCGGCTACTAATGCAAATCAAACTGAGCCCACACTCGTCGCTGATCCAAACAGTCAGGCAGTTGAGCCGTCGCCACCCCCCACGGGATCTGCGGAACAAGGAATACCAGCTGGAGGAATTACCAACAATCAGGTTGTTGACGCGAATGCGAACGTCAATGCAAATGCGAATGTCGCCCCCTCGCCTACGCCGGACGAAAATGCTAATCCGGATATCAATATGAACAGCAACGAAAATGCCAATGCCAACAGCAACCGGCCAGCGACGAATCCTCCGCTCCCGAGTCCTTCGCGCCAACTGAACGCGAATGAAAATCCGACCGCGCCGCCACCGGCCGAGAAACAGTCACCATCGCCAAACCCGACTCAGGCGACAACCTCTGAAGCACCGCCACGCTAACTCGAGCGTATTGCAGCTCGAACCAAGTCTCTTAGTCTATCTTCTTCGGCAATCGAGATCTCGATCTCCAGAACATAGCAGGGCAGGCCAAATTCACGGTCGCGTAACTTAACGGCGTCTTTTGCCGTGGTTATCAAAAGCGCTGCACCGCCCCGCTTAGCTTCCTCTGAAAGGTGATTGATCTCCGCTTGGGTGTATTGATGGTGATCGGGGAAAGCGTGGGTATGTTCGAGCGTTGCGCCCTCTTTACGCAGATGTTTGAAGAATGAGTCAGGGTTACCGACAGCACAAAATGCGGCGACCGGTTGAGCAATTGCGAATCCGGGATCCACTCGCAGACCGCTCAATTCTCGAATTCCAGTCGTTCGCATGCGCGACGTAAAGATTGGGCGTGAGCCAATGAAGTTTTGGAGTTTAGTTTTAACTGCTTGAGTGTCAGAGTCCGATTCAGCGCGCGTGATGATGACGCAATCTGCACGTGCTGCGCCGCGCGGAGTTTCGCGCAACCTGCCAGAAGGCAGCAGTTGACCGCCGCCCCAGGGATCGGTGGCATCGATGGTCAGGATATTAAAGTCGCGCGCAAGTTGCAGATGCTGGAAGCCGTCGTCCAAAACCAAAACGTTGGAACCAAGGTTTTCAATCGCCCAGTGACCCGCAGCAGCGCGATCAGGATCGCAGACCACAGCCGCCACACCTTTTAAGTTTTCAGCTAGCCACAGCGGTTCATCGCCAGAATCTTCCAAGCGTGCCAGCACTTCTAGCCCGTCCGAGACGAGGATGCGTTCAGAAACGTTTTTGCGGCCATAACCGCGCGTGAGAATACAGACCTTCCGCCCTTCGTTAGCGAGAATGCGACTGATGCGTGCCACTAAAGGTGTCTTCCCGGTCCCACCAACAGTGATGTTGCCGATGCTGACAACCGGAACCGGCAGCTTTATTGTTTTCAGTAAACCTTTCTTGTAAGCAGCGGTTCGCAACCGCGTCGCTGCGGCGTAGGCGACTGAGAGCGGGGATAAGACTAGATTTGAATTCATCTCAGGGGATAGTCTGCCTGCTGCCCGTGAGTAGTGGCTCGAGGTAGTGAATTGTACGCTCCGTCGCTCCCCGGTTCTGCTCTTGCAACTTCTTCGCTTTGGTTTGCAGTTCGAGGCGCCGCGCCTCATTGCTTAGCAGGTAGTTTATTGCTGCTGATAGCGCCCTTGCAGATTCCCGGTTGTTGCCCGAGGTCAGTTGCACAATTGCCCCTGCCTTAATGAACGCTCGCGTGATAGCAGCGAAGTTATGCGTGTGCGGTCCGGTAATGATTGCCGCGCCGACGGCCGCAGGTTCGAGAATGTTGTGCCCGCCGGTTGCGGAAATACTACCGCCAACAAAAACAATCGTCCCCAAAGAGTAAACGGAGGAAAGCTCGCCAATCGTGTCGAGCAGAATTGCATCAGAATTTTTGTCACTCGCTTGGGGTGGGGAACTGCGCCGGCTCCATTTCAAGCCTGAACGGTCCAAAAGAGAAGCCACCTCTGCGAAGCGCTCCGGGTGCC